>PBUZ01000046.1 GCA_002728035.1 Methanobacteriota archaeon | reverse complement strand
TTAGCACGGCAGATTGTGGTTCTGCCAGCCCGGGTTCAATTCCCGGCCACGGCCCCATTCACAAATCGTCGTTCTCGATGTGATGGCCCATGCGTTGTCCTTTGGTGGCGAGGTAGTCACGGTTTTGTTCGTTGACCCCAACGATGAGCGGCGTTCGCATGGTGACAGCGATGCCATGTTCATTCAATTGGTTCACTTTCTCTGGATTGTTGGTCAACAAATTCACCTCGGTAACGCCAAGAGACTCCAACATCTCTGCTGCAATGGCGTAGTCACGGCCATCTGCGGGCAGTCCGAGCATCAGGTTGGCATCGAGCGTGTCAGCGCCCCCATCTTGCAGGTGGTATGCTTGGATTTTCGCATGCAACCCAATGCCTCTTCCCTCTTGCCTGAGGTACAACAGCACGCCCCACCCACGCTCGATGATGGCATCGAGAGCGGCTTGTAATTGGGGCCCACAATCGCACCGCGTGCTTCCGAAGACATCACCGGTCAAGCATTCAGAATGCACCCGTGTCAGTACGGGGTCGGGCCCCCCCATGTCGCCCAAGGAAAGCGCAACATGGTCAAATCCAGTTGCCTCTTCATGGAAGACTTGGATTTGGAAATCACCGTGCAGGGTGGGTAGAAAAGCGACGCTCGGGACTTCACTTGGAACCAAACTCATGCGGCCACCTCGATCAAGAATCGGATTTCTCCTTCCGCTTGTTCCACCTCAGCGAGCCGATGAGGGCCCCGGCCCAGAAACAGCGGTAAGTCGTGCAATGTTTCGGGGTCATCCGCAAGCACCTCAAGGACAGCGCCTTCCTGAAGCAGCCCCAATGTTTCCCTCGTTTTTGCGACGGGAACAGGACAGTGGAAGCCCAACACATCCAATCGGTGCGTTGGTTTCAGGGTGGAAGGTCCCTCTGCCATGATACAGCGAGACTCCACCATGATTTGAACACATGTGTGATGGCTTGTTGTATCGCAACACCTTTTCAACAGGTGCTGGCCTGTTCCCGTCATGGCCACCGACCATGATGGACGCCCTGAGGGGGACATGTCGTGGAAAGAGGTCGGTGAACTTGGGCTTCGATACGGACGAATTCCCTTGGCGTTGTTGTTTGTTGAAGCCTTTTACTGGTTTTTGACCCTCCCTTCGGATACGCTTGCACCGATTCAGGTCACGGAGGCGTGGATTTGGAACGAGTTGACCAACATGATCTACGGGGAGGGCTCGGCGGTCATCAGCCATCACAACGGTTGGCTCACACGCATCGATCTGCAGCACACTGCTTTCCCTGGCCCTTACGACAGCGTTGGCCTCTATGTTTCCGATGAATGTGCGGGTATTCATGAGATGATTTTCCTTTCTACACTGGTGATGATGACCGATGGCGTGCCGCAGCGAGAGAAGTTGAAAGCGGCCGGTGTCATGTGTGCCATCGTCTATGTTCTC
Source organism: Methanobacteriota archaeon (assembly GCA_002728035.1). Lineage (GTDB taxonomy): Archaea > Thermoplasmatota > Poseidoniia > Poseidoniales > Poseidoniaceae > Poseidonia. Next base: position 13,098 of record PBUZ01000046.1, on the reverse strand, counting down.
AACATTCTGAGATTGGTGGTCTTCTATCCCATCGCCGTGAATTCTTGCATGGAAACGCCCAANGTGCAGGCTTGCTTGACGCCGATGTGGGAGTTCCATCATCAGGTCTACACTTGGGGCTTCCTCGTGGTCTTGGTTGGGATGTGGTTGATTTGGTTCCTGCGATTCGGCGGGCCTGCTCGAACACTTGCGGCCACAAAGGAAGACCGTTCACCTTGGCGATTTCAACGTCGTTTTTCGTGGGAGCCGAAGCATTGGGCTCTGCTCGGGTTCTCCTTGTTGTTGTTCATCACTGCCCTGTCAAACATGTACACCAATCAAGAAGCAATCGACGCCCGNGANACGCTGGCATTTTGCGAGTTTGCAAGCCTCGTCTCCTCTGAGTGCGGTGATGCGCAAATGCGATGGGACGATGCTATTGGATATGCGTGGTCGCTCTCGGCGCTCGGCCTGGCGTTGATGGTCGGGACGATTGTGGTCATTGAACGGCCGCTTGAGGACGGCTCTTGGCCTTCTCAACAGGTCGTGGTTGAGGAGAAATCTGCNGTGCCTACGAGCAAACGGCATCATCAGAAGCGGAANGGTTCGTGGAAACGCCGCAGTGAAGAAGAGTGATCACTCGACGATGGCGGCTGTCACTTCTTGTCCGTTGTATTCACGCTTTGCAACGGCTTTCATTGCGGTTGATACCTTGCTGCTGTGCAGACTCACATAGGTTGAATCTTCATCGAAGCGGACTTCCCCGACCGCCAATTCATCGCAGCGCAACAGGTCGACAAACCAATCAGCGACGTTGCGGCTTGAACCTGCTTGGTTGGGATGGAGGGAAAGGCGGACGGTCACGTAACCGAACACATCTGCCGTTTCGGTGAAGTCATCTTGGCGGCGAACGGGGTCCCGCTCAACCCCCTCAGGGAGTTCAGGGGCTTCGCTGGGTTGAATCTCCAAGCCATAGGTGGCCATGATCTTCGAGAGTTGTGGCTCGTCATCGCGAGATACCAAACTCCATGCTTCACCGCTGCGGCCAATNCGACCTGTTCGNCCGATTCGATGAATGAACGAATCCATGTCGTTGGGGATGTCGTAGTTGATGACCAGCGTGATGCCGTCAACGTCAATCCCACGTGCAGCGACATCGGTGGCGATGATGGTCTTGACCTCGCCTTCTTTGAATCGGTCCAAGATGCGTTCTCGCTGATTTTGGCTAAGGTCGCCGTGCAGGCCTGCNACATCGAACCTGTGCTTCTTCAGACGTTCGACAGCCAAGTCGACCATGCGCTTGGTGTTGCAGAAAATGATGGTTTGGTCGTCATCGTCCATGCGAACGAGGAGGCGACCGAGAACCCAGAGTTTGTTTGAACGACCGATACGAACGGAATACAGGTCGATGGGAGGGATGTCCAACGATTCTGCATTGGTGAGCACAAAGTCGGGCTCGTTCATGAATTCGTGGGCTGCATCGATGATCTCTTGGGGAAACGTTGCTGAGAAAAGGAGCGTTTGCTCTCGAGANGTCATTCGCTCGACCACCCACATGATGTCGGGGAAGAAGCCCATGTCGAGCATTCGGTCGGCTTCGTCGAGGCACAACAAGGTCGGAGCGGTGAGGTCGATGTGACCACGTTCGGTCATGTCCATGACACGGCCAGGTGTCCCAACGATGATGTCAACACCTTTGCTCAAGGTCTTCGCTTGCTTCTCGAGGTCGGTACCGCCGTAGACGGTCAGGATGGTGAGGCCNGCTTNNCCTTGGAGCATGGTCAATTCCTCAGCAACTTGGTTGGCAAGTTCACGGGTTGGCGCCAACACGAGGGCTTGGAGCGAACCGGTTGCTTGACAGCGCTCAAGAATGGGCAAGCCGAAGGCCGCTGTTTTACCTGAACCCGTTCGAGCTTGGCCGATCACGTCGGTTCCATTGCGTGCGAGCGGGATGGTGTCCCGCTGAACTTGTGTTGCAAATTCCCAACCGATGGCTTTCAGGCTGGACTGAATCTCGTCGGGCAAATCCCATGAATCAAAGCGTGTGGTTGTGAACATTCCTCTCACCTGGCGTCTCGGGGTTCGTTAACAGGTCGCCGAGACGAGGCGACCCCCACGTAGCTTCAAAGATTATCGCGTTCAGCGATTTCCTTCTGAAGTTCGCCCATCCAGTATCGTCGAGCGTTTTCTCGGTTCAATGGACGGCGCATTTGTCGAACATGCTCAAGGATGTACTGACGGAATTTCATCGCCTTGGTTCGGTTCACACCTTTTGGCGTGATGCCGTCCCACAAGCGGTCGAATTGCTCGGCTTTGTCGTCAAAGGGTCGGTCGGTATCCATACGGTTCACCTCTTCAGCGAGTTGCCGACCTCCCACCTGTTCTTAATGCTGTTGCACTTCGTCTACCGTCTCTCAAAGGTAGGGTTCGTCATCCATNGGGTCGAAATCATCGTCGTCGTCATGGTAGCCCATGAGTTCGTCTTGGGTGGGACGTCGTTCTGTCGCAGGCGGTTGCGGCGCCTGTTCTTGCGGTTCAGCAGGCGGTGCGACAGCAGGCGTAGGCTCGTGAAGAACCGGCGCCATGCCGATGCGTTGCCCTTGGGCGATGAGGACCTCTTTGTCGAGTTCGGGAATTGGAAGAGCGGGCGAGAGGGCTGCGTTCTTTTCTTCTTCCGTTCCTTCGAGCATGGCGTCGAAGCGATACTTCATGAGTTTCTCAATCAACTTCTCATCCGTCTCGGTCTTGAGAAGGTCATCGACGAGGATACGAAGTGCATCTTCGCTCATGATCTTGGGCAACAAGTCAACGCATGCCTGGCGAACCCGTAGGTCGTTGGAACGGGCGCCTGCCACGATGAGGTCACGAGCACGACCGTGGTCACGGTTGAGGCGCTGAATCGTTTTGACAGCGGAAAGACGAACTTCAGCATCCGTGTCGACCAACGCCCGTTCGGCAAAGACGGTGCCCATNCGAACATCCTTCTTNCCGAGTTTCGGCAATGATTTTGCAACTGTGCGCCGAACCTGTGCGTCTTCGTCATTGAGTGCCCACGAGACCAGATCCCAAACGGCGGACGTTTTCCTTGCAGCGATGTTCGCCAACAACTTGGCGGCTTTGCGGCGCAGTTCAACATCGGGTTCAAGCAACAGCGAGTCGACGTGGTCGGCGACGACATCGGGCCATGTTTTGGTGAGTGCTTCAAGGCCCTTCCATGCACACGCACTTCGATGTTTTTCCTTGGAACGTAATTCATTGGCGAGGGATGAACGAACACCTGAAGGAAAGGTTGGGGCAGCCCTTGCCAAGGCTTCAGAGGCGGCTTTTCGGACGCTCACCGCTTCGTCATCGAGGAGGACGGACAACCAATCAAACAGTTCATGNGATTTTCGAACCGCGAATTCGGGCAACACTTCAAGCGCCGCAACCCGTATGTCGTCCTCTTCGTGTTCCATGGCTGCCAACAGGAGGCGATGTGCAGGGTCGAGCATGCTTTGTGGAACCGTACTCAGCGCCCGGATGCCGTCCCGTTGCGTGAGTACGTAGCGCTTTTCCAGCCAGCGCACTTCTCGACGTTCGAGCGTTCCTTCAGCAAGGGACATCGCATCGGCAGGCAAGAGCGCACTCCAAGGCCCCTGAATGGGTTCGTAGTGCACCTCGCCGCGTGAAGAGGAACCCATCTGAATGGGTTTCCCCGTTCTGGGGTCAAGTGCAACATACTTCTTCGCCATCGGAGTCCCTTCTGTGTGCACAATGCCATCCATCATGAAGTTATGGCGTTCAAGGCTTGAAAAAGAATCGCTGGCGCACGGATGCACCAAACGAACCCATGCAAACGATTTAGGAGGCCAAGGTGCCACGGTAATTCATGAGCGACGATGCATGGTCCATCTCTGAAGCGGTCGGAAAGTTGAACGAAGCCTTGGCTGAAAAGGGAATGAGCGTTGATGACCTCTTTTCTCGTCTTGACACCGATGGTGACGGGAGCATCAACGGCCCAGAACTTCATCACGGCATTCGAGACATGGTGGGCGACATCCTCTCGCCAGGCCAAATCTCAATGATCATCGTTGCTTTTGATGTCAACGAGGACCACAGAATTGACCTTGGCGAACTTCGCACAGCCCTCTCTGAAGAGGAGTGAATCCCTCGGGTGTGCTGAATGTCGTTTCGGGTTTGCATCAACTGCTACGGCATCCGAGTCTATCCCTACATGGGGTTCATGGTTGGCCAGCAATACGAGTGCCAAGACTGTCAAGAGCGCATGGTCGTCCCGCTGGAGTTCGACACCGAGGAAGCCTACCAAGCGTTCCGCAAGGAAATGCTTGGCGATGGTGACACGTCCGAGGAATGACTGGCGCTTGCGCCAAAGGTCAAAAGCCACCGTATCGACGGCAGGGCATGGCCAACATGGACATTGCCAACCCCAGCGAAGAGCACACGATGCTTCGTGAGATGGTGCGAGAATGGACTCAAGAGCATGTGGAACCGCAAGCGTTTGAGTACGACCGCGACGAGAAATTCAACCTTGAATTGCTTCGTAGCATGGGTGAACTTGGCCTTCTGGGCATCAGTGCTCCCGAGGAATACGGCGGAGCGGGATTGGACGCGGTGGCCTGCACGATTGTTCACGAAGAATTGTCGGCCTCCGACCCTGGGTTTACACTTGCTTACTTGGCGCACTCCATGCTCTTTGTCAACAACCTTGCCTACAACGGAACCGAGGAACAAAAAGCACGTATTTTGCCAAAAGTCTGCTCGGGAGAATGGATTGGAGCGATGGCGATGTCGGAGCCCGATGCAGGGACAGACGTCCTTGGCCTCTCAACCTCTGCAGAACAGCAAGCCGACGGCACATGGAAAATCAACGGACGAAAGATGTGGATCACCAACGGGTGCATCGACGAAGAGGGCACGCCCGCCGATGTTGTTTGGGTCTATGCACGAACAGGCGAAGATGAACGCGGTCGTGTTCAAATGTCCACTTTCCTCGTTGAAGCAGGCATGCCCGGCTACAGCGTTGGTCAGAAAATCTACGATAAAACGGGCATGCGTGCCTCGAACACCGCAGAATTGGTCTTTGACGACTGCATCGTTCCTGCTGAAAACCTCGTTGGCGAAGTCGGCCAATCCCTCATCCACATGATGGGCAACCTCGAACTCGAGCGCCTGACGCTTGCAGCCATGGCGCTGGGTATCTCTCGACGAGCGCTCGATGAGATGAACCGTTACGCAACCGAGCGTACAGCCTTCGGTTCAGCCATCCGAGATTTCGGTCAAATTCAACGCTACATCGGTGAGAGTTGGGCCAAGTATCGCGCCATGCGTGCCTACATCTATGACACGGCCAACAACCTCACGATTGGAACGGCAGGTCAGCGATTGGATTCCGATGGCGTCAAGTTGTTTGCGACCACGGCGGCCAAAGAAATCGCTGATGCAGCCATGCAGGTCATGGGCGGTTACGGCTACGTTGGCGAGTACCACGTCGAGCGACTCTGGCGCGATGCGAAGTTGTTGGAGATCGGTGGCGGGACGCTCGAGTCTCACCAGAAGAACATCACGCGTGATTTGTTCAAAGACGGTGACGCCATCAACCGATGATGAGTGATCATTCCTCTTCTTGATTGGACTTGTCAATGTAATTGACATCTCCTGTGAATACGCCAAGAATCAGCAAGATTGCCAAAGGGATTGTACAGATTCCAAGCCACGGATACGCTAATGTGAGGGCTGAGACCAATCCCGCGCTGATAGCGAACAATGGAAGAGGAATCTGTCTTTCAGGGTAATCTGAAATTGCAACAGTCACAAATTTATTTCGAAAATTGAGATATTCAAAGTACGGAGGGGTCATTCCATGACCATGTTGCTATTCTGATTCATCAGGCGTTTCTTCTGCAGGGGATGTCTCCGTTGCTTCTTCTTTAGTGTCCGTCGGAGGCGTTTGGCTTTCAACTTCAGGCTCCGAAGGGTCGTCTTCTTCCTCTGGCGCCTCAACAGGGGGTGATACTTCCGTTACGACAGAGGCAGCTTGGACAATTTTCTTCGGCTCAAGAGTTTCTTGAGCAGGGGATTCCGCATCCTCAGGATTTAGTTTTTTTTTGCCTCAATTTCAAGGCGCTGAGAGGCGAGTTCAACCCACTTGGTTCGCATGGTCTCGTAGTTGCTCATCTGAAGTTCAAACTGCTTTTCTGAATTCTTTTTGGCCGAGATGTCCAATCTAATTGCAGCAATCCAAAATAACGTGGAAAGACCGATCATGAGGTTGCGAACGAATATGGCATTATCATCGGTAAGGTTCAGTGGTCCAAAGTCCATCGAGACAAGAATTGCGAAGATGGTTGCCGAGACCGCCATCAAATCGATTGCCCATTCTGTAGTGTCTCTTTTTTGCCGTCGAGTTGGAATCGGCATTTCTGGGGCCACGTCAAAAGTCGTGCTCTTTTTGGGCATGTTTCCCAATTCATGGGCAGAGATATAGAGTTTTTTCAGTATTCAACGGGAACCGGGTCCAAGATGCGCCACAGATACCACGCCGCCGCCGTACGATAAGGGCGCCAGCGCTCTGCGATTTCGCCTACCTGTTCCTTTGTTTCAGCCTCTGGTACGAGGCGTTGTGTTCCACGTATCAAGCCGATGTCACCGAGGCTGAACACATCGGGTCGCAGAAAGTGAAACATCAGCAGCATTTCAGCCGTCCACGGGCCGATGCCTCGAAAACTCACCAGGTGTTTCTTGATGGCTTCATCGGACATCTCATCCCACGGTTGCTCGAGCAAGCGCTCAGCGTCTTGTGCGAGACCGTGAATGTAACTGGCTTTGGGTCGGGTGACGCCACATGCTGCGATGCTTGGCTGGTCGGTGGCAAGAACAGCATCGGGCGTCACCTTGCCAAGGTGTTCCACCAGTCTGCCCCAAATCGCATCGGCGGCGAGCACAGAGATTTGCTGGCCCACGATAGAACGGATCAGCGTTTGAAACAGGTCGTCACGGCTCGTGATGCCGCTCGGGCCAAATTTCGTCACCACGGGGCCCAACAATTCGTCCTCGAGCAGGAAGGCGTGCGCCTCGTCCCACCAGGTTGGGGCTCGAGTGCTCATGGCTATGGTTGAGGAGGTGAGGTTTTGAACTCGCGCTTCAAGCCGCCACCATGCGCGAGGACCTCATGACCTATCTTGGTTTGAAAGACGTGCTTCGACAAGGATGGGTCAATGCGGGCGTGGAATCGCCCGAATCCGTCGCCGCTCACTCCTGGGGCATGGCCGTTCTCGCTCTGAAACTCTGCCCGGAGGGCTTGAACCTCGAGCATGTGTTGAAGCTCTGTCTGGTCCACGACCTTCCCGAAGTCATCGTCGGTGACCTGACCCCTCAAGACGATGTTTCCACGAAGTCGGCTGACGAACGTGCTGCCATGGAACAGCTTGCGCCAGAGTGGGTGTCCTTGTTTGATGAATACGAAGGCCAAACCACGCCCGAGGCAGTTTTTGTCAAATCACTGGATAAATTGGACATGGCTTTGCAGGCGAAAGTCTACATGAATCGGAGCGACCTTGACCTTGAGCAATTCATTGAAAGTGCCCGGAAAACGCTGGGTGACCACGAACTCCTCCGCTGAAGGCAAAGCCGACAGAAACAAAAAGCGGAACCACTCCGACCGACTCACACAGCCCGATAGTGTAGGGGTCCATCATGGTGGGTTTTGGTCCCGCCGACCTCGGTTCGAATCCGAGTCGGGCTACTCAATCTCTTGCTGGCACAAAGGAGAGGCCAGCATGGATGGCAGGGCCAAGCAAACTGAAAACCAGCCCGAACAACACTGCGCCAACATAGCCGCTGCTTTCCATGTCTCCGTTTCCAAGGCCAAGAGGCGACGAGGCCACTGGGGAGAGAATCATGTGCATGACGATGGCGAGAAACCACATGATACACGCGAAATAGTACATGCCTTTCCCAATGATTTCCATGAGATATGCGGCTCCAACTGGCATGTCAAAAACGGCTTGATCGTAAAGGACCGAGGTTGTGCGAAGCACGAGCATGAGGATCATCGAAATGAACGCAATCAGCATCATGACCTGGTAGGTATTTCCCGCTGAATCCCATGCTTCCATGCCTTCAATCATGCCATCGATGCCCTCACATTTCTCTCCGGTGAACTGAACGCATTCTTGATTGAGGTTCGTCAAATAATCCACCCAATACGTGTACTTTCCGTTGCCGTTGATTCCGTAAATGTTGTACATGGAGATCGTGTCTGCTCCGTAGGTGAACTCAAAGCCTTGTGAGACTTCTTCATCTGTCAAGGTCACGGTGTAAAGCGGGTCCGCACTGAAACACATCCACAGGGCAATGATGGAAATGCCAACCAAGACGACCTGTCCAACAGCAACAGGATTGATGGCCGACAAATCAAACTGAGGTCGATGATATTCTTCTGTCGAATCATCTTCGAGGTTCCATTCGAATTCCCCCTCGCAAAATGGGCATGCAAACACGCCGCTTGCATCGTCATCCAGAGCGATGACTTCTTCGCAATGCGGGCACGAAATATCCACCATGCCCTGAATATGTGGGTGCAGGGTTTGTAGTTTTCTCCTTCACCATTGTTCATCACACACATCTTCTTGAACGGGCTCTCTTTGGATGAAGTACAGGTGAGTGCATGATTCAGAGCATTGGTGTCATTGGTGCAGGGCAAATGGGCAACGGTATCGCACAAGTAGCAGCGTGCGCAGGTTACGACGTGGTGATGATCGACATCAAAGACGAGTACGTCGAGAAGGGTCTGGGTACCATTCAATTCTCGCTTGGAAAACTCGTCAGCAAAGAGCGCATGACCCAAGACGACGCTGACGCCGCCCTCGCACGCATCGCCACCGGTACGGACCGAGCCATGTGTGCTGACTGCGACCTCGTGGTGGAAGCCGTGCCCGAGATACTCTCGCTCAAGCAGGAGATTTTCACAGAACTTGACAATCTCTGCAAACCCGAGACCATTCTCGCTTCCAACACGTCTTCCATATCCATCACGACCATTGCGGGTTCCACCAACCGTCCTGACAAGGTCATCGGCATGCATTTCATGAACCCCGTGCCCATCATGAAACTCGTTGAAATCATCAATGGCTCCGACACCAGCGAGGCGACGAACACCGCGGTGGTCGAAGCGGCTGAAAAGATGGGCAAGACCGCCCTTTCCTGCAACGATGCGCCCGGCTTCGTTTCCAATCGCATCCTTTGCCCAATGATCAACGAGGCCATTCTCACCCTCCAAGAAGGTGTGGCTGAACCTGAAGCCATCGACGGCATCATGAAACTCGGCATGAATCACCCCATCGGTCCGCTTGCGCTTTCGGACTTGATTGGCAACGACACCGTACTCCACATCATGAACGTCCTTTACGAAGGCTTTGGCACCGAGAAATACGCACCCGCACCTCTCTTGATTCAGATGGTGGAAGAAGGGAAACTCGGCCGAAAGTCTGGCCAAGGTTTCTACACCTATTGAGGTGGTTTTGTGGGCGAGCTCGACGGTCAAACCTACGTCGTGACAGGTGCGTCAAAGGGCATTGGTCGAGCCGTTTCGCTGGAACTCGCCAAGGCTGGCGCACGGGTTGTCCTTCTGGCGCGTGAGAGTCCTGAATTGGAACGCGCTACGGCGGAAGTGAACGGCGAATCAGGAATCTCCTTTGCTGTGGCATGTGACCTTGGAGACGGGGAATCCATCGAGCAGGCTGCAACGTCGATCCTTGATGCGATTGAGCAGGTGCACGGGCTGGTTCACAATGCCGGCGACATTCACCCCATCAAGCCGCTGCTCAAGGCAGATGTTGCTGCTTGGAGCCGTTCAATGATGGTCAACCTCGTTGGTGTACAACACCTCACGCAAGCGCTTCGCCCTGCACTCATCGGTGACCATCGGGTACGCGTGACCACCATCTCAAGTGGAGCGGCCCTTCGTCCGCTTCCCTCATGGTCTGCCTATTGCACCGCAAAAGCCGGTTTGGACATGTGGACGCGTTGCTTGGCTGAAGAAGGTGAAGCAGACAACATCACCGCCGTTTCGGTTGCACCCGGTATTGTGGACACGCCGATGCAACTCGCTATCCGTTCTGCTACAGAAGACGACTTTCCATTGCGCGAGAATTTTGTTCGCTATCACGAGGACGGTCAATTGGCCCAGCCCGACACGGTTGCCCGGGCACTATTCGGTTTGATCACCGCCCATTCACTCGAGCAATCAGGCCAACGCTTTGATGTCCGTGATTTATAGGATTTCAACCCCATTCGGGCGAAGGGTGATAAGCCAACACCCAGACAGCGAGGCAGAGGGATACCATGCCAGGAACCGACCGTGTTGAAATTCGAACGTTGAAAGTTGGACGTTTTTGTGTTGTTGACGACGAAGCCTACAAGATTTTGAGCATCTCAAAGTCCAAGCCAGGAAAGCACGGCTCCGCAAAGGCACGCCTGTCCTTGGAATCCATCTTTACGGGTAAGAAAATCTCCCACGTTGGCACGGTGACCGATTCCATCAACGTCCCCATGATCGAGAAGGGCACCGCCACCGTCACGCACATCGAGGGCAACGAAGTCCACGCCATGAACGACCGTGACTACTCGATGATGATCCTCCCCATGCCGTCGGCTGAATCCGAGATGAACATCGTAGCCGGTGGCAAAATCATGTGGCAAGAGGCCCTTGACCGCTACATCATCATCCGAGACCACTGATGGTGTTCATCGCCTCTTGTGCAATTCAGCCCCGACGAAGCCGTTGTCGGGTATGACTTGATAAACTGAACATCGTTTCGTGGACTATGGAAACGGTGGCTGATGTCAAGGAAAAAGACCAACGCGTGCGCGGTTATTGCGCATATGATTGGGGTAAAAGTGCGTTTGAAACCTCGGTGACCACGGCCATTTTCCCGGCGTGGTTTGCGTATCTCTTCGCCGAAGCGAACGGTATCTCAACCAAATTCCTCTTCAGTGAATGGACTGCAGACGCCATGTATTCTGCTGCCGTGATGGTCGGTGCTTTGTTGGTCGCCATTTGTGCGCCATCGCTTGGTGTCATCGCCGACCGCCGGATGATCAAGATTTGGTGGCTTCGAATCTTGACGCTCGTCGGTTCAGTTTCCTGTGTCCTGCTTGCGCTTTCACCCTATCTTGGCGTATCGGCCGGGTGGATATGGGCGCTGATCATGTTCATGATGGCCAACGTCGGCCTCAACGGCGCGGGTGTGTTTTACAACGCCCTGCTCCCTCATATGGGCGACGACTCCGAAATGGATTCCATTTCCAACAAGGCCTTCGCCGCAGGTTACCTCGGTGGAGGTTTGCTTCTCGTCGTTCACCTCGCTATGGTGATGACCCTTGATGGTGGCTGGGTCATTCCGTTTGCCATGGCCTCGTCAGGTATCTGGTGGCTTGGCTTTGCTCAAATGACGTTCCGCATGGTTCCTGAGCCATACATCGAGAACGAGATGGAACCCATGGGCATGATCGATTCAACGAAGATGGCGCTCGGTGAGGTAAAAGCCACCCTTAAGGACATCAAGAGTTTCCGAACGCTCTTCTTCTACATGCTTGCATATTTCTGTTTCATCGACGGCATCAACTCGGTCACGGCGCTTGCTGGTGTGTTCGGTATCGTTGTGCTCGGATTGACCACAACCGGCCTCATCCTGACCATCCTCATCATTCAGTTCGTGGCCGCACCTGCTGCCATTGGATTCACCAAGTTGGCCGAAAAGTGGGGCACGAAGAGCGCCCTCCAGTTCTCGCTTGTTTGCTGGTGTATCGTCATCGTCGGTGCCCTTTCGTTCGCACCTTTGGAACTCGAGAACCACGAAGAGTACGATGTCCAGTACACCTACGATGAGGAAACGGGCCAGTACACGGCCATAGCACGCGAGGGTGTGAACTCCATTGCGGCGTTGCCTGAGGACGATGAGCAACAGTGGGCGTTGGACCACGAAGCTGTTCTTCCGGTTCAGAAAAACGATGATTACAAGCAAGGATACGCCGTTGAGTGGGCGTTTGATGGCGACGGTAAATCCGTGAACGTGAGTGTGGACTTGAACGCTTCATCGTTGGCGGCGCTCGAAGCCACCATGGACGAATCCCGATTCTCCTACAGCATTGTGGGCGGGGAGTTTGCCAACACCACCGGTTTGGGCGTGAATCACCCGACCAGCCTCGGAGACGGCAAATTGGATTTCATCCCACAGACTGCTCGAAACATCGTTTGGGCGCCGCTCGGCATGACCGTCTTCTTCCAATTCCTTCTGTTGGGCGTTTTTGCCGGTGCACTCCTCGGCGGTTCCCAAGGCCTCGCTCGTTCGATGTTTGGCCAAATGGTTCCAGAAACTCGCTCGGCTGAATTCTTCGGCTTCTTCGGCTTCTTTGGAAAGGTTGCAGCGCTCTTGGGCCCGTTGATCTACTCGGTCATGACGGTGTGGTTTGATTCCCGTGTTGGTATCTTCGCCATCTCGTTGCTGATCGTGGCTGGAGCCATCATGCTGCGCAAGGTCGATGTCGAAGACGGCATTGCAGTCGCCCGGGCAGAGGACGAGCGAAACCGCGGTGTTTCCGCTGTTGCTGAATGAGGCTCTCGCTTCACCATGCATCGCAACGGTCATGAAGTGCCGTGCTAACGACGAGCCACGACGCTGGCGCGTCGCGGGTGATCAAGGTGTCGAAAACCAACGATTCTGCTGAAAAAACTGTTTCACAATCGGCCTACCGCCAGCCTGTGACCCCTGAAGGTCTCAAGGCCATTGAAGCGGGGACGTTGACCTGGCTCGATGACGAGATGTACAACAACCTCAACACCGGTGTCCTTGAACAATATTTGGAGGAAAAGAACCTCAAGGAATCGTTCGAAGTATCGCACTGGAACACCAGCAAGGTCCTGATCGGCATTGGAATCGGTGCAGTTTTCTCGGGTGTAACTGCCTACATTGGGCTTAAACTCGGATTGGCGATCTCAGCGGCTTGGTACATCGCTTACCTTCTGGGTATGGCGCTGAAGTGGTCACCCTCGGAAGTCAACATCGCGACGTCTGCAACCACGGGGGCCACCCACGCATCAACCGGGTTCATCTTCACCTT
>PBUZ01000045.1 GCA_002728035.1 Methanobacteriota archaeon | reverse complement strand
GGGGGGTTCAAGCCGTCGCCATCGACCAAACACAGACGCGCATGCGGAAACCACCGATGTCGGTGCCTTCGTCAAAACCGACCTTGATGAAACGTCGGTCACGGGCCAGCACGTTGCCGAGCTGGTTCATGGTCGCACCCCAACGGAAACGGCGGTTCACATGGTCGAGAATAGCGGTGGTGTTGGCTTCGCCAACCTCGGTCAGGAACGAGAGGATCTCGCCACGAAGACGCTGTGTCCTGCTCATCAGGCCTCACCCCGAACCATGCGCTTGCGTAGTGAATCCATGCTCGGTGTCATACGATGAGGGCGTTGTGGCGAACCTGGACCTGCGACAGGCTGCCATCCGAGTTGGTCGTTCCTGGCAGGGAGGCGCCCAGTTCCATGGGCCAGGGTCGTTCGGCTGTTCTTGGCCCACGCTGGAACCGCTTCGCTCTGTGTCGAAGGGACCAGATCGGCAAATCGCTTTGTTGGAATGTTCTTGTGTTCCATGAGCCAAACTCAACGGCGGTGGTATATGAAGCGACGAAGGAGGGCTCACCTTGAACAGAAACACGAACTTGGATGCAATGCAACGATTATCACTTTTCATTTTTAGTTAAAGTGAAAGAAATCGAACACCTTCAATGAACAGGGGTAGGGCGTGACGGCTAAATAGGAAAGGCAAGTCCCAAACGATACCACGCTCGTATAGTGTAGTGGCCCATCATGAAGGACTCTCATTCCTTCGACCCGGGTTCAAATCCCGGTACGAGCACTCCCCTCACTTATGTGACCTCAACTCCAAACCTATGACAAAGTGTCAACATCATCTCCGTTTGCTGCTTTGGCCGTGTTTTCAACACCGATGAACCTATGTGGTAAGAAAACGAGGGAGATTCATGTCGAGGAAATTGACCTTCCGCATACCCTTCAAACTCTTGGATACAAGGTCAACCATTCAACTGGGTATTTCCACAGTTACTACGCTCCTTCTCTGCCTTCTCGTACCGCTGATTTTCGTGATGATTGGGTTTCAACTTGATTCGGAAAACCTTGAGATTGTTCAATGGCTGCTGTACACCATTGCCTTCGGCATCTTTCTTTCAGGACTCATTGGGTTGTTGCTCAAACAATTTGCTGATGCGTTATCCATCGGATTGACCCTTCATGAAGAAAAAACAACGAATGTCGAAAAAAAACACGCCACGTTGTCGTATTCTGATTCATTGACTGTTGGTTTTCAGTACCTTGGAGTGATCTTGTCAGTCGTCTTCATCAGTTCGTTCATCCTCTTTTTTGCGGGCTATGTTGGCGACATGGCTCCACAATCCTACGAATGTTCGAACGGAACATCAATCCCGTTTTCTTCACTGGAAGATGGGATAGGCGATTGTATGAAAGTTGACGTGGATGCAAGTGGAAACACGACAGGGCCGTATTGGGAAGATGAGGCGCCCGGCCTGTATCAGGAGTATGCCTCTCCAAACCCGTTGTATGGGCAGTTGGAATTCGTGCTGAGGGTTCTTTCTGCAGTAATTTTCATCGGTGGGATGATCGGTCTGGCTGGTAAGTTGCTTGCGGATTCAATCAGCATTGGGTTAACACTCCATCATACAGAAGAAGCTGAATCATCGGAAAACACAACCAATGAAGAAATTGGGCATACACATGACCCAAATTTGTACAGAGAGCACCCCGAAGGCTCGGGAACATATTGGGAACGTGAGAGTGAAACTGAAGAATGGCGGGAAGTCGTCTGAACTCGGACATTCCCATTACGATGGTATTTGCAGATAGTTTCCAGGTATGAACACCATTCTATAGAATCTTCACATTACAATCCGTAGGTTATGGTGTGTTCAAGACACATCTTCCACATCTCCCGCCCCGTCTCGCTTTCATAGGCGTCAAAGAACAAGCATCCGTTGTGGAAAGCCCAGAAACTTCGTGCGGGGTTTGAGGAAGGGTCGGGCGTTGTGTAGTTCGGGTCGTCTTGAGCGATGTCCAACACCACCCATGTCGAACCATCCGCTGGGTCGTGCGCCCACAATTCTCGACCTGAGTTGTGGGTGTAGGCATCAAAGTAGAGCACGCCACTGATGCCAACCATCATGTTCAATCCAGGCGTACTTCCAACACCACCGGGAACGATATCCGCTGCCCGCCAAGCCATACCTGTGTCAGCGCTGAACGCCCACAATTCTGGACCGCCAGCACCGTCCTGTGCTTGGAAGAACGCTGTTCTCCCCACGACGGTCTCGCGTGTCCCCTCACCTGGATTCGCACCCGAGTGCTGCATGACACGCCAAGTCGAGCCGTTGGAGGTATCATGAGCCCACAAGCTGTCATCGGATGTGTCGAACAACAGGACATCGCCAACCACCAATGACATGTGCTCTCCGGGGTTGCTGCCCAGTTGGCCCGGTTCCAAATCAGCAACCAGCCACGAGGTATGATTGAGAAGGTTGTAGGCCATGAGTTCGCGCCCAACTGGCGTGAAGGCATCAAAGTAAACCGTGTCGCCGATGAGGTGATCCATGTAATTTCCAGGGTGGGTGTTGGGGTCCGTACCAAAGGCGGCCTCCTTCCACGTGGTTCCGTTGGATTTGTTGTGGGCCCATAGGTCGTGCACGTTGCCGACATCTCGAGCCGTAAAGTAGAGCACTTCGTTGTGCATGAAGTGCATGTACCAGCCAGGGTTGGCTGAACTTCCAAGGTGGATGTCCTCCACCAGCCACGAATTTCCTGTGATGGTGTTGTAGGCCCAAAGTTCAGTCGCATATTGCTGGGTGAATGCGGAGAAATACAGCGTGTCGCCGTACATGATTTCGATGTCATCGCCAGGGTTGCTTCCCATTGGGGACGGGTGGTCCAATCCGAGGTTGGCGGCCATCCAAGTTTCACCGGTAGCATGGTCGTGTGCCCACAATTCAGTACCGTTGTCATCGGTGTAGGCCCCGAAGTAAATTTGTGAACCGTGTTTGATGGCCAACAAACTACCGGGGAAACTCCCTCCGGAACCTTGCCGAATATCGGCCACCATCCACATCTCGTCGGTGGTGGTGTTGTAGCCCCACAACTCATAGCCGTGAACACCGTCATCCGCAGCGAAGTAGAGGGTGTCCTCCACAGTCAATTTCATCCCTTGATAGGACACGGGTTTTCCGCCGATTGTTCCGGGTCGAGCNTCGTNAACAAAACTGACCCGTTGCGNACTGCAGTAGGTCGTTTGGTCGTCAATTTCACCCGACTCCAACACGCCATTACCCGCTGTGCCACCGTTTTCACCGTTGTCCAAACCAAAAGCCATGAGTCGGCCTCCTGCCGGGCAGCCGTCGGATTTGCTCAGGCGAATGGAATCACTGAGCATCATCCCCGCCGTGCCACCACTGTTGGAGCCGCCNCTGCCCGAACCNCCGTCGGTTCCGTCGGCACCATCCTGGCCGTCCGCACCATTGCACACGTAGACGGTTTCGTCAACTTCGTCAATTGAGAGGTAGCCATCGGTGTCATCGTCAATACCGATATGGAGGCCCAGCCCACCATCGGCACAAAACTCGCCGGGGTATTCGGTGAAGGTTTGAATCAGTGTGGTGTTACCATCCACGCCATCGGTTCCGTTGGTGCCATTGAGACCATCAAGGCCATCGGCACCGTTGGTGCCATTGACCCCGTCTACACCGTCAAGCCCATCTGAACCGGTTGTTCCCTGCTCGCCCTTTTCTCCCTGTGCCCCTTGGGCCCCATCAACGCCGTTGACGCCATCACTCACGCACCCTGAAAGGGGAATNATCATCATGGCAACAAGCAATGTGAGCAGTGCATGTGAACGGTTCATGCCTTGCCGAGTTTCTCGGCCTCCATAACCTTGTTCACGATATACAGCCCACTGCCGCAGGGCATCACGCAGGAACCGGAGCGGACGTCGACCAGGCTGCTGTNGGTTTGTGCCAATCCCGAATCTGGTCGGTTTCCAATCTCAGTTGCACACGTTCACCTGGCTCAAGTTGAACGTCCTCAAACACGAAATCAATCACTTGCTCATTGCTTCGGAACGTATCGTCAAACAAGACCGATTCTTCGATGACNTTNCCTNCGCTGAGTTTTTGCATGATGACACGNACATGGCATTCTTGGAGCGGGTTNCGTAGAGAACAGGACTCACTGCTTCCNTCATGCTCAACTTTCACATAACCCTCCAAGGATGAGGAGCCTTCGTGTTCTGAAAGAGGGATGATNGTGTCTTTTGCTGTCGGTGCGCATACGCATTCCATGTTGTCAACCTCGGCTTCCGATTCCAAATTGACCGTAATGGACAATGCGATGATGTTCACCTCGTNTGCCAAGGCCTCGCTTGCTTGAACGACGTAGACACCTGGAGCGGCATAACTGTGGTTCGTCTTTGCTCCGGTAGCTGTGAAACCATCACCGAAGTCCCACGTGATGAGTCCACCTCGATTGTTNGCTTCAAAAACAAAGGTGTGAAGGATGTGTTCCACCATGACCTCCTCGTCGTTATCACCCTCGTCAATCTCTGTGAGAACGAAATAATTGGTGCCGACATCGTTGTCAACATTTGCCGTGAATTCTGAATCTGCAGACGAGAAAAGCCCGATCTCACCNCCGGAGAGAACGGCACCAGCAGACATACCGACGACAAAGACACAAAGCAAAACNAGCGTAAGAATGCGAGGCGTGGATGAGATGGCGTGCTCATTGAATCCAACGGTACTATCGCTTTCCATGGATTGTAATTTCTCGTACACTACAAAAGAACTTGCTCAGCACCGTGGATTTCATTC
Organism: Methanobacteriota archaeon; assembly: GCA_002728035.1. Lineage (GTDB taxonomy): Archaea > Thermoplasmatota > Poseidoniia > Poseidoniales > Poseidoniaceae > Poseidonia. Next base: position 5,116 of record PBUZ01000045.1, on the reverse strand, counting down.
TGCTGAANCANTGTCCGTCGNTANGGCTGGACCCTCTGCAACGACCACAGCAAACCANGCNATGGCNGCTGCGAGCACCACNGTACCGAAGGTCGCATGGATGGNGTTGGTAAAGAAGCGATATATCACTTTGCTAACAGAGATGCTACCGTCAAGCGATTCTTCAACCAAGCCACCTATTCCAGCAAGAAGAAGAGTATAGAAACTCCGAGGGCCTGCTAAAGTCATGGGGCTGGAACGAAGTTGGGGGTGGACCCTTCTCATCGTCGCCTTGATGGCCTCTGTCCCTTGGACACCACTGCTTGCCAATGACGGTCAAACGCCGACCCTTGACGACCCGATAATGGAGCCCCATGAGACCGTCCAAATCACCAGCCAATTTGCCACCTCCAATGGTTTCACACACACGAATCTCACGCAATCCGCCACCACGGGGCTCACCCAACTTTCCCGCCCGCAGGTCTCGTGGACCGCCACGAACGGCTTTGGGTTGATGTCGGCGCGCACAGGAGCGTGTTCAGCCTACCTTCCGGCAACCAACGAGGTCTTTCTCATCGGCGGGCGTATCGACGTTGACCCTGCCCAAACGGGTGATGAAGCCAACACCAACTCCGTTGAAATCTTTGACCTGGTCAACAAAACATGGGCCCCGTCCAATGATTTACTCAAGGAAACTCAACAATACCACGGTTGCGCCGTTATTGGCGACAAAATTTACGCGGTGGGCGACCACCACCCGTTCTCAAACCCAGCGGTTGAAGCCGCAGGGCTGGTCCAAGTGTACGACGCCACAGCTGGAAACTGGAGTTATGGAACGAGCATGCCAGGCAACCAGTCCGTCGGCCTTGCCGGTGTGGCCAGCCAAGATGGCATGCTCTACGTCGCTGGCGGCGTGTCGGCCGAGGACCGCTCGGATTCCACGGACCGCCTGCTCCGCTACGACCCCGTCAACGATACATGGACCCAACTGGCGGACATGAACAACCGTCGACATTCCTTTGAGTTGGTGTCCTTCCGTGGGAAACTCATCGCTTACGGTGGCGTGGCTGTTTTCTTTGACCCTGCGGCCAACACCACTGTAGAACAGGAAACCAACTTGACTGAGGCCTATGACCCCATCACGAATTCTTGGTCGCAACTCCCCAACGCCACCNACGCCTTCTCGTCCTATGCAGCGACGGTGTTCAACGACGAAATCATCATCCACGGAGGCTATGAAAGCTCAGGCTGGTCGGGAACAGCCAGCGACAAAACATACGGTTACGACCCGTTCATCAATGAATGGAATGTNCGGGCGACCTTGCCGATTGGCATGTANGATTCAACGCTCGCATTGGCCAACGACACCATGATTTACGCTGGTGGAGATTCNAGCAACAACCGATTCNGCACGTGGAGCATTCAGTACCTCGCTGCCAACGACTACCATGTTAACCCAAGTTCACGGGAGGGGCTGCTCACCTCATCGATTCAGGACCTTCGCAGCAACACCGACGGTGGTGCTAGCCCCCTTTGGCTCNATTTCAACTCCCTTGAACCGAGCGGCACCATGATCGGCCTGCAATACCGAACGGCTTCATCTCAACAGGGCATCGCCTCTGCAGCATGGCTTCCGACCACGGTTCCNGTCAACACCTATTNTTCGGCGGGGAACCTGTCGCTGACCGATGTTCNGGAAGATACACCCTATCTGCAATACCGTGTGAAGTACGCTACCAATCGCCTCATGGAATGGGTCACGCCAACCCTGCTCAATGTGAGCATTGGCGCAGATACGGTTGCGTTCGCCTCCCCTCCACCGGCATTCATGCAACCCACATCCTCACCGGTCAGCGTGGTCACCGAGCATCACGCCACCACCCAACCCGGCACCTACACCTTGGCCATGCACCCNACCGACGCCTCGGGNAGTTATGACGCCGATTCGAGCTGGCTCACCCTTGAATGGAACAGCACCACATCCACCTTCAGCATCGACGACCCGGATTCNCTCTTGTTCAACCAACAAGCGAGCGTCACTCCCGGCTCCATGACGGCNGACGGCCAGACGATGAACTGGACCTTNTCNCTCAGTGGCGCCCTTCCCACNGGCCATNTGAAATTCAAAGCGANCACCCACGCCGAGCGCAACACGACCTNTGTCCANCCCGACATCACGTCCATTGACCGGGATGTCTCCGTCACCTTNGAGCAGGTCACGGCCGATGCCTCCAGCCAAGGTGATGCCACGGTTGAGCCCGGCGAGGTTTTGCCCGGCAACACAGCGTTGAACCTGACCATCGACCATCGCTTTACAAACAGCGGCCTGCGACTCTTGGGCGGCAACATTGAGTGCAGACTCCACCTTGATTTGCAAACGTACGACGAAGATGCGGTGGGCGAGCGAATTTGGTCAAACCAAAGTTCAGAATGGTTCACGCTTCCAGCAGGCGAGGTGGAGCACGCTTTGGTGAATGTGCCCGAAGCACTCTCGGGGGAATTGAGCCTGTGGTTTGAAGCCCGAACAAGCGAGGACTGGAGCTTGAACGTGGACTCAACCCCATTGACCTTCATCATCAATGGCGAAGGGCCGACCTTGCTCGATGTCTCGCCCGACCTCGATGCCTACATCAACGAAGAAATCTATCGGACCGTTTCCTTCACCTTCCATGATGTTGGCGGTTTCTCAAACGAGACGCTTAGCGCCTACACCTGGCTTGAGGCTCGCGATGATGGCACGAACGGTGGAGCCAGTGATGGCGCCCCTCAACGAGAAGAATACCAGCCGGCCCTGTTCTACACCCAACAAAACGGCAATCTTTGGACCGTGAACATCACCGTCAACGACACCATCAACGACGACCACCAGTGGGGACGAGTGCTGCTCGAAGGAACCGACCTTGCGGGCTACAACATACCTGTGGCTTCGGCTGAAGAAGGTCATGCCCGATGGGAATCAAGAACGCCATCCAAAGGAACACTGGTGGACTTCGCTCCTACGGCCAANCTCCTGAGCGAGNCCATGATGCGCTTGGAGCCATCCAAAGACATCGGTTGGCGCCTTTCAGTGTCCGACGCCAACGGTTTGGACGACCTGACCGAGGTCCGCATTGAATTGGGTAACGACGACACCTTGGGCGTGAAATACACNACGCTCGACAACACCTGTTCGACTCTNGATGAACGCCTCTTGCTGCTGCCCAGCGGTTGCGATGTCAGCATGGAGAATGATGTCCTCACGGTCGAGTTCACCGCAACCGTGCAGTGGAGTCTAACCCTAGCTGGACTGATCCAAGGAGAACTCGATGTCATTCTGAAGGATTACGACGGCACCCAACGCTTTGACTTCACGGAATCCTGGGTTCTNGAGCGAGAGATGGCCATTGATGTTGAGCGATTGATGGACGAACAGGGACCTGTTCAGCAAGCCCTGTCCGAGGATTCTGTCGTCATGGGTGGCGACGCCCTCAACTTGACCGCACAGGTCACCTACCGTTCGAGCCAAACACCTTACTCGGGTGATTTGCGCTTGCGTTGGGATGGACTCTTGCAGGGCGAAGCATGGCGTGGAGGCGCAACGGTCTCCATCGTTGACGGTGTTTTGCAAACCGGCATTCCGACCCCCGAGGATTCCGGCCTCGTCCAAGACATGACGCTCACGCTGTGGGACCCGCTGGAAACTGAAATGCTCAGCACCTACGACCTTCCGGTGTTCAAGTTGGATGCTGTCGCTCCGGAAATGTTGCCCTCGGCCATCACCGATACCATCTCTCGCTACCACCTTGATGATGTTGAAATCGGCGTGAACATCGCCGAGGAGCAAGGCTGGGCATCATCGCTTACGTTGACCTGCCAGATACGGTCCTTCGCACAATCTTGGGAGCCAATCACGCTGGTGCGAAACGCCACGACCGTGTTCGATGGGAAAACCATGTTCAGTTTCCGCTACGACTTCAGTGACCTCGGCGACCCCTCCACACTCTCCGAACAGGCCGACCTCAACTGCTGGGCAAGCGGTACTGACGATGCAGGCTGGGCGCTTGTATCCTCAACAGGCAACTCGGAACTGGACCCCTGGCTTGAAGCACCACTCAACAACATTGGACCGGATTTGGCCTTGGAAAACGTCGTTTTGGAAGGGGATTTGAAAGCAGGCGAAAAGATACGGCTTTCCTTTTTGGTGACCAACGGTGGTGAAACGCTTGAAACACCGTTCAACGCCACCATCGAAATGGTTCAGGGTGATGAACGAAGCATGGTTGGACGAGCCGTGTTCTACTCCATGGACGCCAACACGGCAAAGTCGGTCAAGCGGTCCTTCACGGCCCCTGAAGGCCCGTGGACCTTGGAGATCACCGTGGACAGCGAAGGGCTGATTTGGGAAATCGATGAGACAAATAACGTCTGGAGCCGAACCGTGAGCGATTCCTCCTCCGGCTTTGGTGCCGCAACCGTCATGCTTGGTGGTGGAGGTCTGCTCGCCCTCGTCGGTGTAGGTGTCTTGCTGCGACGTCGTGGAACTGGTGCTGTGGAAGAAGAAAAAGTCGTGGCCGCCTTGAAGGCGACCGGAGATGCCGAGGCGCCTCCAGCAGCGGCCAAACCACCTGCAACACCTCCCACAAAACGCCGCGGCCCGCCCGGCGGAAAGGTGGCTGCCTCCTCTGGCAAATCACCTTCCCGTGGACCGCCAAGAGGTCCACCAAAAGCCGCGAAGGCCGAGGCAGAACCCACACCACAGGAACTCGCAGCCATGCACATGGCCGCCCTCGGGGCCGTGGAACCGGCGGCTTCTTCAAACCAGGAACGGGTGGACGATTACTCGAAACTTCCCGGTGGTGGCGAGTACGAATACACTGCGGAAGCAACCTACTATGTCGGACCAACCTGCGGCCGATGGATATTGAACGAGGACAAATCCTTCACCAAAATCCCTGATGAGGATTGATGCCTACCTTCATGAAGACATCCCGCTTCTCCCATGCCATGGGTGAGGATGCTGACGACGTTCGCCGAGCCCTGACCATTGTTTACCGTGGCCATGAGGGCATTCCTCAAGCAGATGTTGAACGCATGTTCTCCTTCGACATGGAGTGGGTTGCACCCCACGAGGCAGAAGACGTGGTGAACGCCTTGCTCA
>PBUZ01000044.1 GCA_002728035.1 Methanobacteriota archaeon | reverse complement strand
GGAATGGATAACCGGGGGACTAGGTCAGGCCGGGAACGGAGCAGCCCTACCTGGGGCCATGGGTGCTGTGGGGATCCGGGATGGAGGAGGCCTGCGGATTTGGCCTTGCGAAGCGCACGTCCACCCTTGGCACTCCCACCTAAATATCAAACACAACATCTGCATACCAACCGGGGCCTTCGAAGGAGGGAACATCCACCCAGTTGCTTTGAACCACTTCTTCTTTGAGGACTTCTCGTACGACGAGGTTGTGTGTGGTTACGGCTTTGATTTCGATTTCTCGTTCAATCTTTTCACCGTCCACCCATTCAACATGTGCCCTTGTCACCAAACCCTCAGGAGTGGAATCCACACGAATTGAACCATCAACGAACCATTGGTTGTGAACTTCTGCTCGATAGAGCACTTCATCCAACCACGCAAGAAAGAGAAAGGATGGGTCGTGTTTGTTGTGTTCAGATGATACCGTCCATTCGCCCGTGTGACGCACATGACCGTTGATGGCGTTCGCAGATGCATCTGAAACGAGGTAGGCTTGAACACCGTGTGCTGCATCGAGCAGGAGGTTTGGTAGGTCTTTGGCAAAGACGCGCATTCCAACGTCTGCAGTCGTCGGCCAAAGCCATGAACTCATGTGGTCACCTTAGCGCTTTGATACTTGGAGGTTCCAAACATGTTCCCCAACCCGATGAATCAGGTCTTCCCGACTCAACACAAAAGCGTCTGTTTGTTCTGCTGCGAGGATGCATTCACAAGCAGCATTTGCAAGCAGTGCAGTTGAATGAACATCAAGTCCGCGTGAAAGCGAAAACGCAATAGCGACAGCAGCAGCATCGATCAGTCCAATCATTTGTCGCAAATCCAACAATCCACACGGAGCGTGCACCGTATCCTCCTCTGCTGAGTAGATGGTTACCCCTGCCTCGCCCGACAGCACGACGAGGTGTTTCCAATTGTATTGAGCAAGCAATTTCTCGGCGGCTTCTGCCCCTGTTGAGGCTGCGAGGCGTCTACGCATCAACTCAAGACCCTGCGACTGAAACAAGATCCAGTCCACGCCTTCTGTTCGATGGAGGCCTGTGAGTTTCGGATCTGCGATGACGGGGACGCCCCTTGCCTTCGCTTCCTTGAAGAGAAGGTCCGCTCCTTGGTCGGTGATGACACCTTGGCCATAATCAGAGGCGATGAGGGCGGATGCACCATCGAGGTCGTGGATGGCCTGTTCGTAGAGCGAGGTTGACGCATCCTCTGGAACGGGGTTATCGTCTTCGATGTCCCAACGAAGGAGCAATTGTTCTTCACGAATCAAACTCTCACGGCTCGCAAGCATTCGTGTTTTCACGGTGGTTGTTCTGTCCTCAATGATGGCAATGCCATGGGTGGTGACGCCTTCTCCCTCAAGAGATTCAATGATGCTCAGTCCTGCGTTATCGTCGCCCACCACCCCAAAAAGATGGCTCTCCATGCCCATGGAACGCAAACCACGTGCAACGTGCGCCGCTGCCCCCACATCTTCTTCTCGTGCAGTTTCTCGCAGAACGGGTACGGGTGCACGTGAATTGAGGTTGTTGGCATAACCGTGAATATAACAATCCATCATCACATCACCGATCAGCACGATCTTCGAAGATTCGTTTGAGCGTAGGTGCGTTTTGAGTTTGGACAATGTGTCATGCAACACGGCTTCTTCGTCGGTCATTCCCATGTTATTTCCTCCTATTTCTTGCGAAGTTCGTTCATGATGCGTTCGTGCTCCTCGTCCGTAATATTGAGTTGGTCACGCAAGGTGCGGAGCATCGCATGTTCGTCGGCGGTGATCACGTTGTCAAGCATCGCAGTTTTTACGGTGGCCGCATAGGTTGCATAATGTTCAGAGGTGAGGGGTTGCTCAACGGCTTTTTGCACGAGTTTGTTGTGCGTCACTTGGTCAATACCAAAGGCGACTCGGAACGTGTCGAGGAGGTCGATTTCATCCTGCATGATCTGTCCGTCCTCCAAGGCTTGGACAATCATGTCAAAATAGACCTCTTCTGGTGGTGGAATTTTCAAATCCTTCCTTGCTTCGTTAGAGAGGCGTCGCGCCCTTTCAGGGTGCATGCCAAGAAACTCGACCACTTCATTGAGTAGCGTTTGTTCATCTTTCGTTATCTTCCCATCTTCCCATGCACGAGCGAACATTCGTCGCACCAATGTTTCACCGTGTTGAGCATCGATGGAGGCGGTGCCTTCAGGGTTTGAAAGAGGTGAAAACAACGGCTGGTCATGGTACACCATACCGTCATCGATGTGTGCGAGAAGTTCCAAGATGGGTTGCGACGGTTGCCAAAGCGACTTGATCGGTACAGTTGACCCGTTGACAGTGATGATCTTGTCGAAGATCTTGTCCCGAAGTGCATGAGCCGTCGCCGTGCCCGTTTCGGTCAAGACATAGACGCGTTTGCGCTGTTTGCCCCCTGGAATATGTCGCTGTGCGACGGTGAGGAGTTGGTTTTTTTCCATGCGCTTGAGTGTTCGTGGAATGTGCTTGCGCTGGATATGAACGGCAGCAGAAATGCCTGCTTGGGTCAATATTGCTGGGGCTTCCCATCCACCACTGGGGAGTTGTTGGTTGAGCAGGTGCAAGAGTGTTCGCTCTTCGGTCGTGAGTGTTCCGAGATAGCCTTCAACCACCGCCCTCACCCCTTTGTTTACCCACGGCGGGCGGTAGCACATAGGCCAATCGGTGAAAAGCGACGGACTGAAATGCAAACGACATGTCGCAAAGGCATGGCAGGCCGAGAACGAACGTACACACCGCGTGTGCGCACCTCTCGGCCAATCGGCGCTGGTCGAACAGAGAATGAAGCGCCGAGCACGCCTTTGGCGCCACCGAAAGCCCGTGACGATGCATGGTACATTCCTGCTCCCCTATCACAACGTCTTCACGACAAGAGTGCCTTGGGTCAAACCACCTCGGATGGAGGGATCCTCTTGACACCTGAAGAAGTGATGTTCTGCCACTGGTATCGTCATGTACCCCTGCCCTCTTTGGACTGGTTTGAGCAAGAGGTCGCCAACGATGCGACTGTCGCTACTCGGACCATTGCCATGGATGTGTTGAGGAACGGTGGGGAACGCGTTGTTCCCGCCCAACATTTGCAAAAGCGCTTTCCATCCTTACACCCAATGACGTGGGCAATACGATGGCAACGTCATGAACGGTGGCAGAAACACGGTGGTTTCAGTCAAATACGACTGCAACGCACCCATGATGAATTGGACTGGGATGAACTTCACCTATGGGTCCAAACGGTTCACACAGCGGGTCATGTCGCAGAGTTATGTGTGATCGACGATGAGTTTGATGCGACCATTTACCATCTTTCCACAGCCAATCCGATCGGCGACCAGCGTTTGTTGTCCGAGTTGAGTGTGGATGAACATGAGGCACTCCAAGATATGTTGGGCGCAGCCATTTCCATGGATGGGGGCTGGTTTCTTCAATCCACGTCCAAGTGGCCACTCCCCGCTTATGGAATCGAACATTTTTCCGGCAGGTTCCTTCGCAATGAAGAATTCAGCTACCTCTCGAGGTCCTCTCCTTCTGAAGATGGAGGACTGTATGGGGCTCTTGCCAACGCAGGCTTGATTCTACGACCAGGATTCAAGTATGGCTGTCGATGGCGCGCCTATGCGACCTCTCTTGAAGTCGAACATGCTCCATGGCTNATACAACCCTTTCCCGAGGCGCCCAAGACATGGGATGAAGTGTGCCTCGCCGTTCGNCTNGCAGAGGGNGTNAACAAGCATTGGCTATGCGCCATGCCTGAACAAGATGGCTATTCATACCTCAACATCAAACGAAGCAGTTGACGCTTCGTCCATGGTTCGGCCCCAAGCATCGATTGGCTGTTCNATGGTNTGCTCGATTTGTACCANTTGGTGCTGTTCATGTTCNTTGGTTGGCCTCGCCCCGAACAGTGCGTAGATGCCGAGGAAACCGGTCAGNAANGCGATCATTCTTGCGGGCTCNGTGAANACACTGTACCATTCATNNCTTGTTGTTGTAGCCGTCAGCGTGACTTCCATGGTCCAGGAAAGGCCCTCGTCGGTCATCANGACGATTTCTCCATGAACGAGCATGTTTTCCGTAAGCAGGTTGTTTGGGAGAATTTCAAGTGTCATCTGTTGCGTGTTCAGGTCCACGGTTGGTGAAGAGGTGGCGATGCGAGATAGGGGTCCATCGATGTAGACATTCAACCGTTGACTNCCGTTGCCAATGGAAAGGATTGGAACGGTGAGGGTTTGCTCGTCGTAAGGGCTGATCGTGGCTTCATACAGGGAAACAACAGGTATGCGATTCATGATCTGCACCGTGTACGCCAAGTTCAATGTGGATGTGCCGCACGTGACGGTACCACTCAGTGTGACCAAGGAATTTGGTGTTCCTGTGGTGGAAAATGCGAGGTGTTGCTCGGTGTCATTTGCAACGAGTTGAACGGTTCGTCCGTCGCTTGATACCAAATTGGATGTGCAATCTTCAGTTTCTCCAGAGAGTTGAACCGGCACGGGGTGTGACGAGAGAATCGTGGCACCATGGTCTGGCAGATCCATTGAAAAATTGGGGACACATTCCGACGCTTCAAAGGTAATCGAAGTGGTTTCGTTGGTCACGTCAACAGTAGCGGTCCAAGGGACCAAGATTCCATCGTGGGTTCGAATCTGCACACCGTGTGCTCCAAAACTCGAATTATGACCAAACACATCGGATGCCTCACCTGCATTTGCTCCAGAGACCAAGTCCTGCCTTCCGTCAGCCTCAACGACGCTAAGCCAAGGTAGGTTGGGGTTGGTGTTGAGTTCATTTTGCTGCAAGTTACCGACACTACGGTCTTGGTAGGTGACAAGGATACCGTGGCCCGGCAGACGTGCATCGTATCCTGCATCCGAACGTAATTCAATGAACACAGATTCGTGTTCAGCGATGTCAATTTTCAGGACGCTTCCGTTTTCCGTGACACCCTTCATGGCGACGGTGGGGCCCATGCACGGTTGCTCTGCCGTTGCAGGCCACACCAAATCGAGCAAGGACACACGACCGTCAACGATCAACTCCATACTGGCACCGGTTGGCATCGCAGGCCAACGACCGCCCCCGTTCCAACTTCCACTCGCCATGATGTCCCAGTCGCCAGGTCCTTTCCATGATTGGAAGGCATGTTCGTCATGGACGGGATAGAGGTCAACAGCGCCCAATTGATGCATCATCTCGTGAAGGATAGTTCCCACACCGCTTGAGCCAGTTTGCAAACTCGCCATGGTGTAATGAGCGACTTCTCGTCCAGCCGTTACTTCTACAGGTTCTTCGAAATGGGTGAAATGGCTCCAAATACGGTTCTTTACGGATGGGCTTTCTTCTTGGCCCTTCGTTGTGTGAAGGATGAGAAATCGATCAACTGTACCATCGTCATCAAGGTCGTAAACACTCCAATTGACCTCACTTCGTATCGCAGAGACCACCTCATGGGCCAACGCGAGGGGCAAAAATTCGCCACCGTCGTCGGTGTCTCTGTTTGCACCATCAGCACCGTACCATGCAAGCGTACCCGTTGCACGAACAACCGTTGGGTGGACATGGACCGTAAGTTGCGATGCCATACCCGACAATTGCTCTATGTAGGGGACCGCTGCTTGATTGATCAGCAGCGATGCATCATCAGTTCCCCAGCCGTTTCCAGCCGGATGCTGCTCAAAATCCACCACCACAACCAGCCAGTGCTCATTTGCCTGGAGTCCGAGCAAGGCGTCTTCCTCCGATTCGTCGTCAACGACAACGAGTTGTTGTGCCAACCACGATGCTACGGTGGCTTCGTTGAACCACATCCAGGCTGAACTGAGCAACAAGACCATGGCCAACACGGCAGCCATTGCTCGCTTCATGTACCGTTGTCGCAGTTGATAGGTTTGAACCTTCGTCGTGATTGTGGTTCTCGGTTTAGGATATCACTGGTCCAAACGATGGGGGCGTTGCATGAGAAGAACGGTGTCAGGGAAGTATGTTCCCCAGCCATGCCCCTCTATTTCGTGAACCGATGGTGGGTCGATTTGATGTTGTTCAAACAAGTTCACCCGTTCATGCTCGAGAACACCGTTGGTTACTGATTCGTAGAGCCCGAGCATGGCCAAACGTTGCTCGAGGATCAGCGGGGGATGGTCAACACGATGATTTTGTAGATTCATCAAATCCAAACCCCAAACCTGCACGCCCATGGCATTGAGGTTTCTAAGGAATGGAGCGGGGCAAGGGGTTCCATCGCATCCTGTGATGATCGCATCGGTACTCGCTGTTCGAATGACATGTTCCAATATGCGTTCTCGCTCGTCTTGTCTTTGGCAGAGCGCCTCAACATGAACGGTGGCACAGCCCGGCGTGACGGTACCCTGAGCATGTACATTTGCGCCTGCACATGAGCAGTCGAGGACAGAGATACGTCGGCGTCGTCCCTCACCATCAAACCGTTCTTTGATCTCACCGACAGATACAGGAAGCGTTCTCATCCAACCAGACCCGATCCATTCGCTGGTGACGACATACAAAACAAGCAACGGCAACGTGGCGGATGAGGCTGCTTCTGGAACCGTCAANACAAGGAGCAAAGANCCCATGCCATACATTCGCCATCGCCACCAATCTGCTGTGGCGCTTGTCAACANTTGCAGGTGACCGATCATGATGATCAACAACCACGTAAGTGTGGCCACCATCACCACCCAAAGGAGATACAAGGCGATGTGCAACATGTCAATGGCACTGTACTGGGCTGCGAGTCCCGCCTCAGTGTGCTGTTCAAATCCAACTTGATAGAGCCAAGGCAACCCATCGGTCATGAGGATGTAGGCAAGGACTGATACGACGAAGAAACCCGAAAATATCCAACGTTTGAGGGCGATGTATTCGTTGGGGAGCAGCCCAGGCTTCGAAAAACTCANCAGATGGTACACCGNTATCGGGGCGCTGGAAATCAATGCCAAAAACAGAGCCGTCGTCCAGCGAACCGCACTCCATTGTGCAGGGTCGTAGACGTTGAGGCAATCTCCGGTGCAAGGTTGCAGCCTTTTCATCAATGATACCAAGACATCGTCCACGAAAAACGACCATACCACTGTCAAGATTCCAGTCACGACAAAGAGAACGGTTGTTCGAGCAGCGAGCTCATCGAGGTGTCCCTGTGCGGGAGTATAGCGGTCGGATTCAAGAAGAACCGCCATGGTTTCCACTCAAACGAGGTCGAGGTACTGCTTGGGGGCACGTGCTTGAACGATAGTTCTGTAAACGCCGTAAATTGCCCACAGCGTCAACATGCCCGCAACCAAGGCATAGCCCCACGGTTGACCATCATCGACCAAATATGCGAACAACACAGCTAACCCAGCGGCGAGAACACCACGACGGAGGCCTTGTGGGACGGCCAAACTCTTGTCCAAATGAGGCGGCCCACCACCGAATCTTCGTTCGTAGAACTCGCCTTGAATCACAGCGGCTACGATGATCAGAGAGAGTGTAGTCCAATAGTACAGGTTACCGTTGGCGAAGAATTCGTGTGCTATACCCTCTTGCCTTTCAGCCTCGATAGCCTCGGGGTCTTCTTCAGCAACGAACAAGGAATCGTAATCGCCAACGCTGATGGTTCGAAGCGAGACATCCTCGGTCGTGGCGATTTCTGTTGCACCAGGGGCACTGATGGTGAAGGTCAGAATGTTCCACTTGTCGTCTTCGTTTGGCAAACCGTCGCCGTTCACGGCATTTCCTACCAATTTGAAGTTGGCAGGACCCATGTCTTCAGATGGCGCAGTCCACTCGACGACCCAGTCATTTCCGGGTTCGGATTGAGACAGTGCACCTGGCTCGTCATCAACGGATTGACTTCCTTCTCCGGGAGCGAGCGTACCAATGCCTTCGTCCCAGAACAGGAATCCGCCGCCGTTGTTCGAAGCGTGTTGAAGACTGATGGTGAACGTGTATGTTTCGCTCACGTTGTAAGCACGGGGTACGCCAGAGACGGACACCACGACTTCTGTTGATGGCGCACCGCCTCCGTGGCACGTACAGCCAGTATCGATCACGAGGTTTCCACCACCTGCATCCCATGGCGGCCCGTTCGGATTCCCGAGGACTGGAGCGACCAACATGAGTGAGAGGACGAGTATCAACGAGAGGTTTCGGGTGCGTCGTTGCATCATCTCACCTGTTTTTTCCACTTGGGCACGCTCTTTGAATGTTGCTTCATGTCCATGAACGGGGACCCGTTTCAGATCTCCTTGATGGCGTTGTTCAATCCCGTCATCATGGCCTTTCCATCACCGAACAACATCATCGTTTTGTCCATGTAGAACAAATCGTTGTCAACACCGGCGTATCCGACGGAAAGCGAACGCTTGATGATCACCACGGTTCGTGCTTGGTCAGCGTCAATGATGGGCATTCCTGCCAGCGGACCTTCGCCTGTTCGGGCGGCGGGGTTGCAGGTGTCGTTGGCGCCGATGACAACGGCGACATCGCACTCGGGGAATTCAGGGTTGATTTCATCCATCTCAATGAGTTGTTCATACGGAACATTGGCTTCTGCAAGCAAGACGTTCATGTGGCCAGGCATGCGACCAGCAACGGGGTGAATGGCGTACTTGACCTCAGTACCGAACTTCTCTTCGAGCAGGTCGCCGAATTCTTTGACCTGATGTTGGCACTGTGAGACAGCCATACCATAGCCTGGGACGATGATGACTTTCTGTGCACCATCGACCATCATGGCCACTTCGTCAGGATCTGAGCCAACCTTGGTTCGCGTAACCGTTTCTTTGGTGCTTCCTCCGAAGGACTTGAAGAGAACATCCGGCAATGTTCGGTTCATGGCTTTGCACATGATGAAGGTCAAGATGAGACCTGAGGCACCGACCAGAGAACCTGCCACAATGAGGACAGGATTGCTGATGATGAAGCCCGTGAAGGCAGCAGCAATGCCAGAGAGTGAGTTGAGCAACGACACGACGACGGGCATATCGGCTCCACCGATGGGAAGAACAAGCACAATACCGAGCAAGCAAGAAATCCCGATAATGGCCCACAGATAATCGGTGTTCGTGGGGTCGTTGATGGACATCACAATGAGTGCCAAAACGGTGACGGTGAGCAACACTTTGACAGGGTTGAGCCAAGCAGGTCCCCAAGTAGGTGTTCGAATCCACTTTCCAAAGAAGTTCACGCCGCCTTTGAGTTTGAACATGGCGAGAATGGAGCCCGTGAGCGTCATCCATCCAACGAGCGCGGAAAGACCGGCAGCGACAACAACCACTTGCAAGGTGAGTCCGGTGGGAAGTGCGATGGTTGGGTCTTCGATGTATTTCCATGTTTCAGCAAGAGCGACGAGTGCCGATGCAGCACCGCCAAAACCGTTGAACAGGGCGACGAGTTCTGGCATTCCCGTCATCTCGACCTTGATGGCCATGATCATGCCGATGACGGAACCGACGACCAAACCGGCGACAATGAGTTCCCAATTCATGCCGCCAGCGGCGAGTTGCATGTCAACAACCGTGGTGATGACGGCCACGAGCATACCCATGGCACCGTATTGATTTCCACGGGGAGCAGTGCGAGGGTGCCCGAGTTTCTTGAGACCAAAAATGAACAAGGCTGCCGAGATCAGGTATCCAAGGGGAATCCACGCCTCCATGTCAAGCCCTCCTGTTCTTGCCCGCAATCATGTTGAGCATGCGGTTGGTCACGGCAAAACCACCAACCACGTTGATCATCGCCAAGACAAGGGCGACAAAGGCCAGCAAACCGGAGACGAGGGTCTCGCCTCCAGCATAGGCAACATTTGCGCCAAGGAGTGCGCCAACAACACTGATGCCCGAAATGGCGTTTGCTCCGCTCATCAACGGTGTGTGAAGGGTGGCTGGAACCTTGGTGATGAGTTCAAAACCGAGGAAAATGGCCAGCATAAACAACGTCAAGTTTGCAATCAATGATGCTTCGGTAATCATTCAACCACCCCCGCCAAACGGCTTTGCTTGGGATGCATGGCACCGTCTTTGCAAATCAAAACGCCACCCATGCCGTTGACATAGAAATCTGAACCTTCAGGAGCGCCGACCAAAATATCGTCCTCCTCCGAAATCACGACCACCTTTTCATCGTCCTTGCTGACAAGTGAGGTGAAGAACGTGGTCAAGTTGTTGGAATACAGCATGCTTGCCGTGTTTGCGAGTGTTCCAGGCAGATTGGATGTGCCTACGATGATCACGCCGTTCTTCGTCGTGGTGACTTCACCTTGAACGGTGTCTTCACAATTTCCACCAACATCAGCGTTCATATCGACAACAACCGCACCGGATTTGAAGTTCGCAACCGCACTGGACGGCACGGTGATGGGTGCTGGTCGTCCAAAGATTCTCGCTGTGGTGACAATGATGTCGGCATCGGCTGCAACGCCACACACCGTGTCGTTCACCTTTTGGATGAACTCTGGCGTAAGCGGTTTTGCATAGCCAGATTCGTCTTCGAAATCGTCCATGCCGTCGACCTCAATGAAACGTCCACCGACCGATTCAATTTGTTCTGCTGCCGACTTGCGAACATCGGACGCGTAGACGACAGCACCGAGCCTTTTCGCCGTAGCGATGGCTTGGAGTCCGGCTACACCGCTACCCATAATGACAACTTTTGCTGGGCGAATGGTACCCGCGGAGGTGGTCATCATCGGAATTCCCTTTGGAACATGGGCTG
Organism: Methanobacteriota archaeon; assembly: GCA_002728035.1. Classification (GTDB taxonomy): domain Archaea; phylum Thermoplasmatota; class Poseidoniia; order Poseidoniales; family Poseidoniaceae; genus Poseidonia. Next base: position 28,047 of record PBUZ01000044.1, on the reverse strand, counting down.
CACCGAGCAACACGGCCTTGTAGCCTGCTAAGTTGTCTTGGCTTGAGTTCACATCCATGGATTGGGCACGGGAAAGGCGTCGAGGAATCATGTCCATCGAAAGGAGCGTGATGTTTGACTCCATGCATGCTTTCACGTATTCGGGGTGACGGAATGGATCGGCGACACAAGCAAGATTGGTACCCGATGCAATACCATCAACACCTGGGAACCGGATGCAGACGATGTTTTCACACGCCAATGCTTCTTCTCGTGTAGCAATGGTTGCCCCAGCAGCCTCGTAATCTGCATCGTGATAGTTTGCTGCAAGGCCAGCGCCTGCCTCAACGACGACTTCAAAACCGGCTCGGCTGAGTTTCTTGAGGCTGGTTGGAACAATACCAACGCGAGTTTCGCCTTCAGGTTCTTTTGGTACACCGAGTTTCATGCAATCACCCTATCGTCACACCTACCGAAGTGGTGGTGCAAACACCGCCACAGAAAGGAGGTTTTTAGATGCGACGCCTTGCGAAGTTGACCCTCTCTTTCTTACCCGTTGAAAATCCTGAAGATTTTCGTGTTTTCGAGCGCACCGATTGTGACCCTCTTGCTTATTGACTGCGAGTGTCAGGTTACAAACAAGAGGTGAACATTGTGACACGTGGACGAAGAAAAATTGCGGTTATCGGTGCAGGAAATGTAGGTGCTACATGCGCATTTGTGCTCGCACAAATGAAAATTGCCGACATCGTGTTGCTCGACATCTATGAAGGGTTCGCCAAAGGAAAGGCGCTCGACATGTCTCAAAATGCGAACGTCTTGAATTACGACGGGTCCATCACCGGAACCGCTGATTACAACGACATCGCCGGCGCTGCGGTCGTGGTCGTGACCTCCGGTTTCCCACGACAACCGGGGATGACCCGTGAAGATTTGATCGGCAAAAACGCCGACATCGTTTCTCAGGTTGGTACTGGAATCAAAGAGCATGCACCCGATGCCGTCGTCATCGTTGTGACGAATCCGTTGGATTTGATGACGTATCATATGCAACAGGTTACGGGGTTCCCCACCGAGCGTGTCATCGGTCAAGCAGGTGTTCTTGACAGCGCACGTATGGCGCATTTCATCGCCCTCGAACTCGGATGTGCTGAAGAGGATGTCTCACCTATGGTGCTCGGTGGTCACGGCGATACCATGGTCCCGCTGCCTCGTTACACCACTGTGGGTGGCATACCCATCACGCAATTGATGTCTCAAGAGCGCATTGATGCCATCAGTGCACGAACAGCCAGCGGAGGCGGTGAAATTGTCAAACTCCTCGAGCGAGGTTCAGCCTTCTATGCACCTGGTTCAGCCGCTGCCATCATGGCTGAATCGGTGCTCAACGACCGGAAACGCCTCATCCCTGCCTCATGCTTCCTCACGGGCCAATACGGGCTCGACGACGTCTACATCGGCGTCCCCTGTATCTTGGGCTCCAACGGCGTTGAGCGCATTTTTGAACTTGAACTCACGGATGATGAATTGTCCTCGTTGCAAGGCTCTGGTGAGTTTTACAAGAAGCAACTCGTTGACGTACTGGGTTACTGATCACGCACGATACAGAGGCTCCGCTTCAGCCCCTTCGTCGTGGCTTGTTCAACTGGGTTCTCTCTTACTTCGAGACGATAACCTTGCTTCCCCCTTGATCGCATGCGCGTCAACACCTCTTGTCCAAGATAGCAGCCTTTGTTTGGATGGACGAGGTCGCCAAGTCCACATGCCAGCGGATGGTACTTCGGTGTGATTTCATGTCCATGGAACGGAATGACCTGTTCGATCCTGTGCTCATTCCACTCGGTCTGTGACCAAGTTTCCTTCCATTCGACACGCTTTGGGATGACATAAACGGTACCAAAGTGACTCTCATGAACCGTTGCCTCCGATGGCGGAGGTGTGTCTCCTGAACCGATGAACACATCGTTGAGGTGAGTGATGTCCTGCAACACCACATCCTGCCCAAGGACTCTCGATGAAAGGTGGTCAATCATGTGCGCTTTGTGTGGACCGTAACCGATCAACACGGCTTGGCCGGTCATCGAAATCACTTCGCAAACATCGATGATTTTTGCAGCCCGATTCGTGAATGCAGTGGTGCACGAATCGGTGACGAGGTTGGTGGACAATCCGTCAAGAAAGGGGAGTGCTGAAGACCCTTGAACGAGAAGGACATAGGCGTCGTGCCTTGCCATTCCCATGGTGGAGCCTCATGAGAACGATTCGCCGCAACCGCAGGAGGAAGAAGCGTTTGGGTTGTTGATTTTGAAACCGCCACCCATGAGTCGGTCAACATAGTCGATCTCAATGCCATCAAGCAGGTGGCTGGAGGCGGAGGGTACAAGGACTCGAAATCCGTTGATGTTCAATTCTTGGCACGGGGTTTCGGTGGATTCAACGATTTGAAGGTCGTACATGTATCCAGAACAACCGCCGCTCAACACTCCGACGAGAAGTGCGTGACTTCGGTCATCGCCAAATGCATCCTCGAGCATGCTCGTTGCCTTTTCTGTCATCGTGAGCGAAACATCAACCTCCTCAGGCTTGTGCACTTGGAGGGGTGTTGCTGATTCACAGGTTCCGCAGTCCATGTGAATGCGAGCCATTCACCGTTTTTGAACTTGACTTACCAACCGGGGAGCATCAACGTCGCTTTCGCTTCTTGTCAACAGCCTTTTGCAAGATGTTGCATCGTCGAATTTGGTCCTTTGCTCTTCGCTTTGCCTCGTCCGAGAGACCTCGCGGTATGGCTTGCTCAAAACATTTGATGGCATCGTTGTAACGTTCCATTTCAGCGTATGCCGTCCCCATGTTGTACAATGTTTCACCGCGAACTTCAGTTGGACTGATGAGCATGGCCTGATGGTAAGATTCGACACACTTGGGGTATTCTTCAAGGAAGTAATATGCATTGCCACGGTTGTTGAGAATACGAATGATCATGTTGTCATCCCCTGCGAATGCAGGCAAGGCTTTGTCGAAGCAGGAAAGTGCTTCTCTGTATTTTTTATCTTCAATCAGCTGAACGCCTTGGTTAAACCATGCCACGTCTTGATTGGAAATTGCATTGGACGTCGTTCGTTGTACGGTGTTGACGGCAACTGCTTGTGCGGCATCAAGTGCTGCCTTGGCCAAATCCACTTCGGGGTTTGGGTCCGCTGCTGCTACCACCGCTGGTTGCTCGATTGGCGTCAACAACAGATCTGTCGCGCCGGTATCAATCTGAGGCTCCGATACGGGTTGGCGTTCGACCGAAGGCTCTACTGGTTCAAACACTGGTTCGGGCGCTGGTTCAGGCACAAGGTCGGGCTGAGGCTCAGGAGTTGGCTCGAGTGGTTGAGAGGTCGGTTCAGCCGTCGTCCCTGACAGTGTAGCAGCCTTTGCATGGCATTTCTGCGCAGTTTCAAGGTCGCCTGCTTGTTCCAAAGCCCTCGCGAGCCCAGTCCAGTTGTTCGGGTCTTGTTGGTTCACTTGAATCAATGATTTCCACATCAACACTGCATCGCCATGTTGCAGACTCAGTGAGAGGGCCAGTGCCCGTTGGGGTGAGGCCTCCTCACTGAGTAGTGCCAAAGCTTCAGTTGCCATCTCTGGCCCAGCAGGGAGCGTGGGTGGTAAACCAGAAACTTGGTCAAGCACTTGGTTTTCTCCGTGCGCCAAGTCGAGAAGCATGGCGATGAAGTGCTCTTTTTCTTCATGTTCGGAATCGATACCGAGGAGCATGCGGCAGGCATTGAGATAACGTTCAATCATCCCGCTCTCCTTTGCCAACAGCACCATTTTCTCAGCGGCCTTGATGTAAGCACTGTCTGCTTCAACAGCACGTTTGTACGCATCAAGCGCTTCAACGGTATTGCCTGATCGCTGATGAACAGAGCCAAGGTTGAACCATCCCGATGCGTGGCTGGGTTCCAAATTTTGAGCATGTGTCATGGCGGCAATTGCGTGAGTATCCAAATCAAGTCGCGCCATGGCGCCACCAGCAATTCGCCATGCTGCGGAATGTTCCGCACCAATGGTCTTGAGATGGGGTTTGAGCAAGGCTAGCGCATCCTTTGGGTTGCCTTGTTTGATGAGTGTTGTTGCTTCTTCAACCAAGGCATCAATATCAACTTCAGGTTCTTGCACCGGTTCAGGCTCGGGTTCTTCCACCGGTTCAGGTACTTTTTGTTCTTCAACTTCCTTGATGATATCTTGCTGAGCCACAACGACTTCAGCAGCGCTTTTGAGTTCCTCAACCGAAAGTGAATCGTCTTGGTCATGGTCGTGATGAACAGCTTCCTGGAGCAGTTCTTCGGGATTTTCAATCCCGGCTTCCTCAGCGATTTCTGTGACAACGTCCATGTCGACATCTTGGGTCACTTCAACCGACGGCTGCATGGACTCCATCGGGACGGCAATTCCGCTGTCTTTGCATCGCTCTTGAAGTTGAACAAGTGCAGGGTGTCCTGGGTAGAATCCCAGTGCTTTCTTTGCAGTTTCATAAGCGCCTTCAAGGTCACCTATTCTCTCCAAAAGAATGGCAAGATTCGCCGTGGCAGGGGCGTGATGCTCGTTGAGATCCAAACAGATTTGGAACGATTGGCGCGCCCCTCGTGCATCTTGTTGTGCCTCAAGCAAGACGCCACGGTTGAACCATGCCATGTCACATGATGGGTCAAGTGCGATGGCTTTGTTGAAGGCCGTTAGGGCACCTTTCACATCGTCACGACGACTCCGCTCCTCTCCGACGGTAAGGAGAACTTGGACCATCTCTTCGGGATCCTCAACATCCTCAAGTTCTGGAATGACGTTCGTTGCTACCTTCGGTGCCTCGACAACGGCCTCAGGTTGCGGTTCGTTTTCCACAGCATGAATGGCCTCATCAACCGATGCGAGGGCAACATCATCAACGTCGCCTGAAGGGTTTGTTTGCTCATCGTCCGCCGACGTTTCGTCCACCGTCACAGAACCACCGAGTTCAAACGAAGCGTGTGGCATGAATAAGCCTTGCTTCTTGCTGGACAGCAGCAAGATGCCTACATTCAAAGGCTACGTGCATCTGCGATGTCCATGAGCACGAAACAACTGAAGATTCTCGGCCTTGCAGGCGAGTACCGCCCCACTTCAAAATCAGGTATGCTTGTGAACGCAGCCCTCAAGGTTGCCGAAGCATCAGGTGCGGAAGTCGTTTTTTGGGACTTGAATGAACGGCCGCTTCCGCTGGTAGGAGAAGAGGGTTGTTGGTCACATCCAAACGTCGCCGCTTTCCAAGAATTGTTGACCGAATGCGATGCGTTTTTCCTGTGTTCACCTGAATACCATGGAACCATGTCTGGGGTCATGAAGAACACGATGGATTGGATGTACGACAAGCATGTTGGTGGAAAGGTGTTTGGATTGATGTCCACCCTCGGTGGTGTCACGAATGCCAACACGCTCAACCATATGCGGATTGCACTCCGTTGGCTCCATGGATGGCCCGTACCCGAACAACTTGCCATCGGCCATGTGAAGGAAGCCTTCGACGAGGACGGGAATTTGAAAGATGAACAACTCCAAGAACGGCTCAACAATTTGGTGAACGCCGTGCTTGCAGCATCCACAAAATTGAGTGCATGACCATGGTGGAAAACAGTGCACAAACCCCCCAATTTTCCGATGCATGGGGGGCTTCCTACCGTTTGGTCGAACCAGGCATGTTCACCATGGGAGATTTGCATGGTGGTGGAACGCCATCTGAACGGCCCCCGCATGATGTCATGATCGAGGAGCCGTTTTTTCTCGGTGAACGCCCCATCACCCAAGCGCAATGGTTGGATTTGATGGAAAACAATCCGTCGAAATTTCAGGAAGGTTGGAGTGCGGGGTTACGTCCTGTTGAGCAGGTCAGTATGGATGATGTTGAAGCATTCATCGAACGACTCAATGCCCGGGAACAAGGTGTCCTTCGCCTTGGACTCCGTGGTATTTGGCGTCTCCCGACCGAAGCAGAATGGGAGTATGCGGCAAAAGCAGGTACCGATGGACGGTGGTCGTTTGGTGACAGAGATGTGGAACTCGACCAACACGGGTGGCATGCAGGGAATTCGGGTGGAACCACACGAGAAGTAGGCCTCAAGGATGCCAATCCATGGGGGTTCCACGACATGAACGGATTGGTGAATGAGTGGTGCAGTGACCATTGGGAAAAACACTACAACACACCGCGTTCACAACGACGGCATATCGTTGAGAACGAAACACGTTATGCTGTTCGAGGAGGTGCTTGGTTTACCGAGAGTGATTCAACCCGTAACAGTGCCCGCTCTTTTGCAGAACGCGACAAACAAAGTGATGGTTTGGGTTTCAGGTTGGTTTGGGAACCGCTTGACCAACAGCCATCGTCTTCATCGTGAGTTAGGGGCATTCGTTCTCGAGGGAGCGGGTATCGATTTCAAGCCCTTCGGGAAGGTTATCAAGTGTTTGATGCCCTGGCGTGATACCAGGCCCGACAAGCCACCTGTTGTTCAGAGGTTCCTCGAGCATCAAGAGGAGGTTGTTTTGTTGCAGAAGGTGAATAGCAGCAGTGGTCCGATGCAGGACGGGTGCGATCTCTTCCTTAAACACCTCATCCAAGACCGAACAAATTTCGACAAAGGTACGCGAACCGTCACACAGCTCCCACAACATGCTGTTCATGCGGTCCAACGGGCGACGAATTTCTTTTGGGGCTTTGAGCAAGCGGGCGAGAACACCCTCAAATCTACGAAACTGTTTGGGTATGCGCAAGACGACCAGGCGACCGCTGACTCCGGACTTCATCGGGTCTTTTTCCACTTCGCCGTGTCGTCCCCACCAAACGGGCAGGCGACACGGATATTGCTGAGCGAGAGGATGGTTTTCGGCACCTGCTAAATCACCCATACAACCCACCTCAAAATTCCAACCAGGTCCATGTGAGTAGTGTCAACATCGATGCCGTACCGAGCAATGCGAGCGTTCTCGTTGCATGTATTCGTTGGGTGAAGTGACGCAAATACCAAGTTCCAACACCACAAATAGCGACCATGAACCAAAGTCCGTACCATGCCGGTGGATAGGTCGCCACGGCGTTGGCTGCTCAAAGTGTTCCATCAAGGTATTGTTGGCCATAGTATGCCCATTGTTCCTCTGACCAACCAGGAGGCAACCCCTCTGCTGGCAGCGGAGGTCCTGCCGTGTGCGTTTGGGTTTCGTCAGGCACAGCTTCGCTTGCTTCTAGGGTCTGTGTGGGTTGACTTACAGGAGGCCCCGCCATGGTTGTTTCAGCCATCACCTCATCAAACACGTCCTCTTTGGTCACTCTCGGCCTCAGGAAAAACATCAAGCATGCGATCGTGAGGACGATGCCAATGCCGCCACCTGCCAAAACCACACTGGAATAACCTTCCTCGGATGGTGGTGATGAAAAAGCGATGGTCATTTCTTTCCTTGTTGATAAGACCCCATCATCCGATGAAATCGTGAAGGTTACGGTACCTTCCAACGGACCGGAGAGTCTCAGGATTTCACAACCATGGTTTCGCAATTGAGGCGTGACATGCCCTGCGCTCAAGGTGTATGTTTCACCGGTTTCATTGAGAAGTCGCTTGTTGCAGGTAATTTGCCAACCCTCGGGCTGCTCTGCGCGCAATGCATAGTCTTCCATCATTGACGAAGTCGATGTGTGGTTCACCCACACCTGCGCAGCAGTGCCGTGCTGCACCGTGAGGTTGTTGCTCCGCACCACATCAACATCCATGCTTCGTTGTTTGTCGAGCATCACCAATGCTTCGGCCATCATGGGATTGGGTAACCCTTCTTCATCAACGGCACCATCGATGTCGAATCGAAGTACAAATCTGGTGTTCAATGGAGCATCCTGTGGTATCAAAACTTCAAGTCGCAGGATGGAGTTTTGTCCAGCAGGGACCATCAAGTCGACTGAATCTGCAACAGGCCGATCACCTCCATCCACGGTAAAGAACACGACAAGACCGGGTATTGGGGGCACAGAGGACACGCTCGCAGTCACAGAGAGACGGTTTTCAACTGCGTTCCCATCGTTTTGCAAGATGCTTTCAGCATACATCACATCGCCTGCCATGACCGAAGTTGAATGCTCGCCAAGATGTAAAGACGGAACGCGGACTGCGGCCGTTGAGGCGGTGAATTCCACGACGTTATCTGTTCGATTCGCATCTTCACCGTCTCCGACATGTTTTGCCTCAATGCCCAATGTATGCAATTCACCAGCTGCTTCGCTCATGTTCAACAGAACCCACAACGAAACGGTTGCTTCGTGCTCGAGGTCGTAGGATACGCTGAGTGAGATTGGCTCTGAAGTGTTTGTTCCATCCACAGACAGCCACCATGTCCACGTCTCTGGTATGTCCATTGGGTGGAGGGTGACATCGGCTGGCCCGTTGCCATTGTTCGTCACTTGTAGGAGAACCTCATTGGCGATTCCTGGGGTAAGTTTTGTTGGTGCACTCAGAAGCGAGACGGTCACATCGTTTGTCGTGGTCACGCGGATTCCATCGTAGGCCTGCCCTTCGATGGTCATCAAACTGCGTTGCGATTCAATGATAGGCGTGATTGCAGGCCCACGATCGTTTGCTTGCGCATTTTCTGGAACATCGACTTGAATTTCGAAGGTTGTTGACATGCCGGGATTGAGAACCGCTTGAGTTCGAGTCGGTTGGTGCACAACCCAGTCGCTCGAACCCTCTGCTTCCACGCGCATCGAAAAAATGTCCTGGCGAGTTGCATTGTTCCAAATCTCATAACGGAGTACCAGTGAACCTCCTGCATCAACATAGGTCCTTTCCAGTTTGTATGAGGCTACCAAATCGACAGCGGCCTCACTAACCATGGAGGCCGAAATCTGAATCTCTTTCGTGTCCACCCGCGCGGTGTCGTTCTGAGATTGCAAGGTGATGTCAAACTCAACGACGGTGTCGGGTGCAGCATCTTCTGGAACGGTCATGGTGAAAAGAGCAGACACCGTTTCATTGGGCCGAATCAATACCGAACTGTGCTGTGACCAGGCCATGGCGACCGTCCAGCCGTTGGGTATTTGGCTAGTATCCATGATGATATCAAACACGTCGGTTGCACCCCCCTCATTTGAGAAATCCACCTCAAAGGTGCATGTGTGAGAGGGCGGACAACTTGGGCGAACATCCGGTGGCGTCACGACGGGTATACGGTCTGCCATGACCAGAAATTGAACAGGAAGTGTGGTGGTGACACCGGGGTAAGATTGGGAGGAGAGTTGGATCGACATTTGATGGAAACCAAGAGAGGCTGTTACACTCGGCTGAATCATGATGGTGAATTGAACCGGTGAGTTGGTTGGTACATACAGACCTTTTGTGGGGTCAAAGCTTGAACCAGATGAACGCTGAAAATAAGCATTCCATGATGCGGGAAGACCCGTCAATTCAGGGATGAACGTCTCAGAGATGTTTCCCGTATTGATGATGTTCAAAGATACGCTCCCCCAACTTCCTGCTGTTGCTCCATTGGTCGAAACACCTTGGGCGGAGACATTGTATTCTGATGGACGGATTTTCTGGTCGTACATGATGACGATGTCATCAAGCCAATACCCCATGTCGGTGCCACTGGCATCCGAGGTGAATTCAAACTTGAATTGTGAACTGCTATGGAACAAATCTTGGGCGACGGGAACCAGAGGGGAGTTTGCCCCTTTGTTGTTCACGCTGAATGTTTGCCAGTTCGCTGAATCTGTAAAATCTTGGTCAATGGTGCCTGTAAATGAACCGATTTCACTCCATCCGCCCAGGGCGGTTCGACCGTACATGGTCAACTTGTCATTGTTTGCTGCACTCCCAGTGTAGAAGAACGACAAACCATTGGTTCTTGTCGGATTATTGATGGCATCGGAGAGGTCCATGATGGGTGTTGTGAGTGAAGCCTGCATGTTGTTCGTGTAAGAAGAAAACTGTCCATTGCCCACATGGCAACTGAGACCTTTCGAGATGGAAGTATCGGTGCTCATCGACCAGCCTGAACCAAAACTCCAAGCGGCGCTCGAATCGCAGTTGAAGTACGCATAACCCACGGTGAATCCTTTCGAGTATGCATCGTTGGATGGCACATCATCGGAGACCGTTGAAGTTGCTGAAACAACAATTGTATGGTTGCCAGCATAACTTGGAACGATGTTCACCGATGCGGTATTCGATGAACCCCCGTTGAGCGATGCCATTTGCACGGTTTGATTGACGATTTCGAACGATGAGTATTCATTGTGGAGAAGCACCACGCGCACATCGATCACCCCAGAGGATGCCGTGCCGATGTTCTCCACGGTTGCGGTGATGGTTACCGAGACATTGACCATGCCATCGATGACGTAGAGCTCAGCAGGACGGTTGAAAAAAATACCAGGGTCATTTGAAGAGAACATTCTGTAAGAATCAGCATCAGCGTTGTTGGTGTATGCCACTGTGTATCCTTCTACGGTGACATCAACACCCGTTGGATTGGAAGGACTCTGCAATGCCTCATTTTCGGGCGACAATTCTTGCCAGCCGATTTGCTGGAGAGGCATGAGGCCAAGCAAAACGACGAGGAGAACCACCTTGAACCGCATGTCGCTCAGCAATGCGATGGGAGTCTATGTATTTAGGAGCAATCCCAGCGAACCTTCGTCAACGCTCTTCGTTTTGTTCGAGCCCTTCATGCAGTTCTTCGTTGGCCTGTTGCAATTTTGCTTCGTCGCGTTTCTCCTTGGCGCGCGCAGCGAAATAGACCGTGAACGATGGAATCAGGACCATTGCGAAGCATCCAATGACCGCAGCCAACGCCCAAAGGAATTCGGTGGCGGCATCGACAGAAAACACTTCAACGGATGCAAATGCCTCGTTCACGGTCTCCGCAGTCAAGCCAGGTTGGGTGGTTCGGTTCCCTTGTTCGACGATTTCAATGCGGATGATGGACGGGGAATGGACGTATTCGATAGCGGCTCTCGATTTTTCCTCGGCTTCGGCGAGTGATTGAGCAAACACCGAACCGTTTGAGCGACGTGCTGGGTCCACCGATGTGAGTGCGTGGAAGACGATCGTCCCACCATCTTCTGCGTCTCGTTCATGCGTGGACAGGTGGTCACAGAGATCTGCACAAGAAAATTCCTCTTCCAGAGGATTGGTGAGGTCGTAGGTTGTGCCCAACAATGGATGGCTGTAGAGTTTCGCAATGTTGGTCACTCTGAGAACAGCACCGCTCGAGACTTCTGTGGCGGTGATGTTCACCCAAGTGAGGTTATCTCCATCTGCAATCACTTGCCATGCCCAAGTGGTCGTGTTCGAATCTTCGTCGTACATACGGTCGACACCTTCGTCCGCTTGCGAGGCGTTGTATTCGTTGACCGAAGCATTGGTCTGGTAGATGTAGGCAGAAGGTGAAACTGTTGCCCCATAAACGGCGTATGAGAGCATGAAAATCAGCGTGAGCGACAAACCGATGAGCGTTCGCAAAAGGTTGGGGTTTTGAGCCAACGCTTTCTTCATTGGCCTTGAGAGTGGAGGGGTGTTCAAGAAGCCTTGTATCCCTCACCCTGAAAAGCCTGAACGCTTCCCCAAGAACGCAAGCCCGAGCCGTTCTTTTGATATAGGGGCGGACGGTCGGAAAGTTGCTCGGTGCATCACCATGACGACTGTCTATGACATTCCCGCTGACATTTTCAACCCTGCTCTTGCTGCCGCAATGGCTGACCAGAAGGCAATTACATTGCCCGATTGGGCCCAATATGTGAAAACCGCAGTTGACCGCGAGCGCCCTCCTTCTCAGGACGATTGGTGGTACCACCGCACGGCCGCGATTCTGCGCAAGGTTGCTCGAAACGGGCCAGTTGGCGTGACACACCTCGCACAGGCCTTCGGCGGAAAGAAGGACAACGGCGTCATGCCCAACACCCCTGGCGTCGCTTCTCGCCACATCATTCGCACGGCACTCCAACAACTGGAAGATGCTGGCTTGGTTGAAAAAGTGCCCACCAAAGAAGTTGAAGGCATTGACGGCAAAGTGCAACTCTATGCTGGTCGCCGAATAACCCCTGCTGGCCAGAAATTGGTGGACGGTGTTGCTCACTCGGTTCGTGAAGAGGCCGAGGCAGCATATCCTGGTTTGANCAAATACTGATCCGGGGCTGAGGAAGTGGCAAGCATGGCAGNATCATCNGACGATGAATTGGCTGCCATCCGCGCACAGCGAATGCAAGCACTCCAAGATCAGTTGAAACAACAAGCAGCAAGCCAACTCGAGGCTCAAGAAGAGGCCGAGCAAAAAGCGGCCATCGCCGCCAACCTCGATGCTGTGATGCGACGCTCACTCACGCCTGAAGCCCGTTCTCGTTTGGCAAGAATTGCACTGGTTGAACCAGAGCGATGCCAGCAAATCAAATCTCAAATTGCCGCCATGGTCGAACGTGGTGCATTCCATCCCCCGATGAGCGATGCCTCCCTGAAGCAACTGCTCAGCCAACAGTCCAAGAGCCGCAGCAATGCGTCCATCCGAAGAATCTGAGAAGGTGCTCGAAATGTCAAAAAATAAGCCAGCAGCAAAGAAAATTCGCCTCTTGAAGGCAGGAAAGCAGAATCGGCGTGTCCCCGTGTGGGTCATGCTCAAGACCGACCGAAACACGGTGTCGCATCCTAAGCGTCACCAATGGCGACGAAGTAAGTTGCAACGATGAGGTGTTGATGCATGGCACGCGCAAACGAATCCGAACTCATTGTCCCATTGCGAAACGCATGGAACATCACCCGCTACAAGCGAGCCCCTCGAGCGATGCAAATCATTCGAGAGCAAGTCATTCGTCATCTCAAGGTTCGAGAGGATGAAACGCTTTACATCGACGAGGAAGTCAATGAATACATTTGGAAGCGAGGTATTGAAAATCCGCCTCGAAAGGTACGGTTGCTCGTGATCCGTCACGATGAACCCGACATCCCGGTTGAAGTCAAATTGATGAAGGAGTGAGAAAAATGGGAAATATTCGTCCAAGTTTTATCAAAATTCGAGCAATTCGTTTGTGCGAAGAACACGGTGAGAAATTCACCAACGACTTTGACCACAACAAACAAATGGTCTCGGAACTCACTGATGTGGAATCCAAGAAACTCCGCAACTGGATTGCTGGATACGTCACTCGTTACCGACAACGCCGAACCGATTGATGGTGTTCTCGGTGTCCATTCGGGTTGACTGGGACCGTCAACCCGTAAGCGTTCATGCAGAAGACGCTGATGTGTTGGAGTCGCTTATCCAGTACCTCAAGCAACAGCATAATTTACGAAAGCGTTCCATCGTCATGCCCGATCGAGAAACGGGTGGATTCCTTTTTTTCTTGTACCAAGTATGCGACCCGAGATGGATTGCTTCGTTTATCGAGCAGCACGAGGCAGGTGAGTGATGTGGGGGAACGCTTGAATCTGCCCCTTCCACAAGGCGAATTCGAACTTGCCATTGTTCTGGTCGGTGTTTCTCATCCAGGGAATCTCGGGGCTATTTGTCGGAGCATGTTGAATTACGGTTTTGATGACCTTCGCCTCGTTCGTCCAAAATGCGATGTCCAAGATGGCGAGACACGTGCTCGAGCAAAACATGCCCGTCACCTCCTCGAGACAGCAAGCATTCACGATTCCATTGAGGACGCAACAAAGGATTGCAACGTATTGGTTGGGACATCAGGAAAACGTGAGGTAGGTGAAAAGACGCTCTTCAGGCATTTTGTCTATCCGTGGCAATTCGTTACCAACGCCAGCGATGCGGGGGGGAAGGTGGCTCTGGTGTTTGGAGAGGAAGGCAAGGGTCTTTCGGTAGAAGACCTTGCTGCTTGCGATTATTTTGTCACCTTGCCAACTTGGGAGGGTTACCCCATTGCCAATTTGAGCCATGCTGTCAATGCGTTGGTGTACGAGGTGCATCGTGAGCGTGTCCTGCAAGGGCAAGGTCAGGACCCTGGTATGCCCGACATCGTACCCATTGAAACCGTCCTCAAGCCGGCTGTTCGTCAGTCATTGGTGAAAGCCATCCAACAATTTTCTCGTAGCGTATCCGGCCAGCCCGAACGTCAGTCCTCGGTTGAGCAAACACTCAAACGAACACTGCTCAAAGGGGCACCTTCAAACGAAGAAGCAACACGATTGATTGGGGCCTTTGTTGAAGCGACTTCAGCGCTTGAATTCAGCCAAGGCGATGACGCTTGGAAAAAGGAACATCGTAGGAAATTGAAATGATCAAGGTCGCCATGTGGCCACAGACTTTGGTGTTTCACGACAATGCATCGCGACCAACTTCAATCGGTTCCCATAAACGGATTGAATATGAGGTTCCACGGCTTCAAACGCCCATTTTGCAAGGTTCTCCGCCGTTGGAATAAACGGTACAATGACCGTTCTGTGCGAAGGTCCCATCGCCTCACATGCCCTGCGCCCTTCTTCATCCCCTTCGTAGACGACGAAGGCATGGTCGATGACATCGTGCACATGCTCCATCAAGACCTGGCTGATATCTGAAAAGTCCATCAGCATCCCTTCATCGGACACGCCAGCGACTTGGACCACATCACCTTCAATTTCGGCTTCAAATCGATAACGATGCCCGTGGAGATGACGGCATTTGGATTTGTGATTCGGTACACGGTGACCCGTGTCAGTTTCAACGTATCTTCGTATGGTTGTGGTCATGGTGCATCCTCCTCGTGTTCATGAAAATCCAACGATGCTGAATTGATGCAGTACCGTTCGCCACCGTAGGCCTTTGGCCCATCATCAAAGACATGGCCCAGGTGAGCGTCGCATGTGTTGCAACGAAGTTCTGTTCTCATCATGCCGTGTGTATGGTCAGGTATGCGCTTGATGTTGGCCTCAACATGTTCACTATGGAACGAAGGCCATCCGCAACCAGAGTCGAATTTCATGCTTGATGTAAACAAGAGCGTAGAACAGCAGATGCAGGTGTAGGTTCCCTTTCGTTGTTCATCCCAATAGATTCCAGAAAAAGCGCGTTCCGTCCCCGACTCTCTTGTCACATGATACTGCAATTCTGTGAGACGTTCTTTGTATTCTGCATCCCTGTATGCTCGTTCCGTTTCAAGCGCATAGGAAAGGACGTCTTCCCAAGGTGATTGATATTCGATCGGGTCAACCCGTCCAATGGCGTGAAACGCGAGTACGCGTTCAACATCAGAACCGGTTTTACCATGACTGCGTCCATCAGAATCTGGTGCATACGAAGTCATGGTTCTGGACATGATCTCATCGAAATCCAATCCCAATCGCTCACAGGATGAGAGGGCATCAAGCAAAATCGTGGTTTTGTTCATCTCGAGGTAGGGGAGAAGAAACACCACCCGATCGCTGCCCCAATTTCCAATTGAGAATGCGTGTTCAAGAGCACGGTAAAATTCTGGACGACAATCTGGGTAGATGGCATGATCGCCGCTGTGGACGCCTAGGACAACCGCAGCATTGGTATCATGCCGATTGGCCTGACTCAGTGCAGTGCCATAAAGCAACGATGCAAACATTGCATTGCGATTTGGTACCACGGTTGCTCGCATGTTTTCTTCTTCATAGTGCCCCTCTGGGACATCGTTTCCACTTTCAAGCAAATCACTATCGAACAACGCGGTTGCCGTTCTCAAATCCACTGTTTGATGTCGTACAATATAGCCCTGTTCGCCGAGGTAAGCGATGAGTTCATTTGCACGTTGAAGTTCAATCTTGTGTTTTTGTCCGTAATCAAATGACAGAGCCGTGACGTCGTAACCATCGTTCAACAATCTGAGCAACAGGGATGAGGAATCCATTCCTCCGCTCAACGCCATGATCGCTGGTTTCATACACACACCTCTACAAGATACCCATCCATTTGTGTGTTTGAAGGGACAACCTCCAACCCGGATTCTCTTTGACGACTTGCTCGGTAAGTGCAAATGATCGACCGTTTTCCTCGATCGATGCTTGCTCATCATAACATGGCTGCAGATAGTGGTGGTCAAAACCAGCCTTAAGTTCGCTATACATGTCCAAAGGCTGACCAACATAGACGCACTTCAATTCGTCACCGTGGCGCTGCTTGAGGCGCACGTTGGGGTACAATTGGTCCTTGGGAGAAATGCAGATCCAATCCAACAAACCATCGGGAATCTCAACCGTTCCGTTTGATTCAATGGACAAATGATAACCCCGTCGGTGAAACAGACGCGAAAGCGGCCACAAGTCGTTGAGCATGGGTTCACCTCCGGTGAACACGATGTTCTTGCAAGGGTAATTGAGAACCTCTCCAAGAATATCAATGGCCTTCATTGGCGTGTATTCGTCAAAATTAGTATCGCACCATTCACAACGCAAATTGCATTTCCCCAATCGAATGAAGACATGCGGTATGCCGCTACGAAAACCTTCACCCTGAACCGAATGAAAGATTTCGACGATGTTGTATTCTGCCACGAGGTCTGTTGGATTGTCGGTTGCCTCTTCACCAGCAATTTGGCAGGGCTCAAATGACATCTTTCCACCTCACAAATTTGGTTGTTGGATCAGTTGCATTAATTCCGTGCGCGCCTCTGGTTTTTCAAAGAAGACACCTCGCATGGCTGAGGTCGTCATGACTGCTTGTTGTTTGGCAACACCTCTGCACTGCATGCAACCATGCGATGCTTCGAGGATGACAGCAGCTCCCAAAGGCTTGAGTTCCCGCTCCAAGTCATCGGCAATGCCCTTGGTGATGCGCTCTTGGTTTTGGAGTCGCCGGGCATGGAGTTCCAAGATACGGGCGAGTTTACTGATGCCCACAATGCGCTCCACGGGAATGTATGCGATGTGACCTCTCCCACGAAACGGCTGGAGATGATGTTCACAGGTTGAGGTAAACTCGATGTTTCTCAAGAGAACGATACCGTCATACCCCTCACCGTTGAAGGTTGCTTGAAGTATTTCAGCGGCATCCATATCGTATCCTGCAAAGATTTCCTTCCAGGAGTCAACCACACGTTGCGGCGTTTTTTGCAATCCTTCACGGTTTACTGCATGTTCGCCTTCAATATAGGCAAGCAATGTCTCAACTGCTTCGTGTGCTTGTTGTTCAGATACCATCATGCATTCCCCCTGCCGTGCCTGTTGTCGATTTCATCCAATTGGTCAAGCAATTTCCTGCACGCTGTGCGAATGGCATCTGCCAAACTCACAAATTTCTTTGCATCTCCAACATGTATCTTGAGATCTTCAACCAACTCACTTGGCATGTCCAACGACACCTTGGGCATGGCATGGCCTCAAGAATCATGTATATGAGTATTCGTCTACGAATACTGAACGAATATATGGTACGATTTCGTGTTGTGTTCGTACATCCGCACGCCAATGTTCAAAGGATACCTCGGAGGCCTTTCTCCCATGGAGACGGCAATGAACGAGGGTGCACTTTCAATCCTGCGACGAATGCGGGACCATGTGGGTGAGATCTCCACACATGGGCTGCATGATGCCGAAATCAACTCCTTCCTCTCGAGTGACCCAACGCTGGGCGAGGCCATTCTGGAAGCCGAGCAACGTTTTGAGACGCTGTGTGCCGAATTTGGTGACCAATACAAGGACTCCAATGAGGTTGAACTCATCACCATATTGCAAGAAGGCTTCGTCAATTTTTACAACCCAGCAACCGTGAATCCTTACGTTGCCATTGCCGCCAGAGGTCCGTGGATCATCACCTCGCATGGCGCTGTGGTTCACGATAATGGCGGCTATGGTATGCTTGGCGCAGGGCACGGTCCAACCGCAGTCATTTCTTCCATGGCCGACAACTGGGTGATGGCCAATGTCATGACGGCTTCTTTTTCGCAGAAACGTCTCGAACAACGCCTACGCAAAGAATTGGGCCACAGCAGAGGCTCTTGCCCGTTTGAAAAGTTCATCTGCATGAACAGCGGCTCAGAGTCGGTCACCGTCAGTCTCCGTATTGCTGATGTGAATGCAAAGCGCATGACGGAAAAAGGTGGTCGTCATGAAGGAAAAACGATCAAAATGATGGCGATTGAGCAAGGATTCCACGGGCGTACCGACCGACCTGCCCAAATGTCGCATTCATGCAAAGGAAAGTATGACCAACATCTTGCAAGTTTCCAGAACCGTGACAACTTGATTCTGGTGCCAGCAAACGATGTTGACGCTCTGCGAAAGGCGTTTTCAGATGCTGAATCAAACAACGTCTTCATTGAATTGCTGGCGATTGAACCTGTTCAGGGTGAGGGCAATCCTGGGCAATGTGTGTCGCGTGAGTTCTACGATGAAGCACGCCACTTGACCCTTGAACATGGCAGCATGCTCCTCGTTGATTCTATTCAAGCAGGCATTCGAGGCCAAGGTACACTGTCCGTTGTCGATTATGAGGGATTCCAAGATTGTGAAGCACCCGATCTCGAAACATGGTCAAAGGCCATGAACGCAGGACAATACCCTCTCTCCGTTCTTGGCATGAATGCTCGGGCTGCTGACCTCTATGTCACCGGGATATACGGCAACACCATGACAACCAATCCACGTGCCCTTGAAACTGCTGTGGCTGTCTTGGACGGGATTACGCCGTCGCTGCGTCAGAACATCCGCGACCGCGGCGATGAATTTGTTGAAAAGTTCACGGCTTTGCAAGCCGAATTCCCAGACATCATCACCAAAGTCCAAGGAACCGGGTTGTTGTGCAGTGCAGAACTTGAGCCCACGAAGTACCCCGTTGTTGGTGTCGATGCCGTTGAACCATGGTGTCGACGTCGTGGCCTCGGCGTCATTCACGGTGGTGTAAACGCCCTCCGATTTACACCCCATTTCAACATCACTTCTGCTGAAATTGACCTCATCGTGAACATCGTTCGCGAAGCCATTGTGGCGTTCAGCCATTAAGACAAACTCGTCACGATGTCTTCTCTTTTGAATTGACGAGCGGCATAGAATGCAGCTCCAAATGCATACACGGTCGAGGTGACCATCCAGATCAAGATGTGTGAATAGACAATTCTGTTCATGAGCAATTCGCGCAGTGCTAACAACACATTGACGACCGGTATTGCAAACCAGAAGGCTTCGATTCCATCCAGATTGATGACCTGAGTAAACAAGGCAGGGAAGAGGATCAACAACAATGCTGGGCCGAGGATTGAACCTGCTTCTTTTACACTGTGAGAGCGCATTGCCAAAGCGAGTTCTATCGCAACGACCATGATGGAAAAGAGGAGGACTGCAATGCACAAAAAGAACAGGGCTTGCCATGACACAGAAGGTGCTGAAATAACATCCGAGGTCGCCAAATAACCAATCGCGAACAGCAAGCCGGCGATTTGCAAGAGAACACCTACGCCCGTGATCGTTGCAACAGCCAACCACTTGCCGAACAACAACTCCATGCGACTGCATGGCAGGGCAAGCAAAGCTTCGAGCGTGCCTCGTTCTCGCTCTCCAGCCGTCATGTCGATGGACGGTTGTATGGCGGACGAAAAGGTCCAAACAGCCAAAACCAACGGTATGAACAGCGACAAAGCCATTCCAGCTTGCTCTCCTTGTGTCGCTACATCGCTCTCGGCCACGTCCCCATCCCAACGCAATGGGTCAAGTGTCTCGTTTGGGTCAAGGCCAGCATCGGTAATTCTTGCAACGGTCTCGTTGTCCTCCCATTGGCTCAGTACGTCGAACATCCGACTTCGTGCCTCAAGACTCTGTTCAGAAGTTGAAATGTAAAGCAGTGCATATTCGACGATGGTACCGTTCATTTGTGTTCGAACAAGAACATCGATTGAACCGTTCCTTAATCGTGCCTCGTCCCCAGAGGGCGATGACAAACGTTCCAACACAGGCAGTGGCTCATAGGTGATGTTCAAGTCAGAGGCATTGAGTACCATGCCAAGTTCTTCTGGTAGCCCGTTTGTTTGAACCACCACATCGACTTGCAGTGCTTCTAATTCAGCGGCTTCGGACGCCAGCAAAAGCGGGAAGAGAATGAAGAGGAGCGGGAACATCAAGAGGGGGATGACGAGAATGGCAACAATGGTACGCCAATCGCGCACAAACTCAATGAGTTCCTTTTTGGCGATGGTTCTCACCCTCCCTCGGCCTCTACTCATCCTCCATCACCTCCTGGGGCGTCGTGGATGTGAATAATGAACGCCACCATCGTGCCCACTTCGAAAGCGGTTTGGAATCTTCATGACGTTGCCGCGCTGCATCACGGGTGAGGGCAACATAGGCATCCTCGAGATTGGTTGAGTTAGTTTGCTCAAGAAGTTCTTCGGGTGTACCGTCTGCACGTACATCACCATTGTGGATAATGACAATTCGGTTGCACACGCGCTGTGCTTCAGCCAATTGGTGGGTGGAGTAGATCACCGTGCCACCTTCTTCACCCAGTTGTCGTACCAATTCACGGACGGTGCGTGCACTGGTAACATCCAAACCTGCGGTTGGCTCATCAAGAAGCAAGACCTCTGGTGCATGGACAAGTGCGCGAAGCAATGCAGTTTTCTGCCTCATTCCTCTTGAAAATCCCTTTGTATGGCGCGACAAGGCATCTTCCATTTGCAGGTGATGTGCAAAATATCGTGTTCGTTTCCACGCCAAATCGTCTGGAACGCCGTGAATACGAGCATGGTATCGAATGTTTTCCCATGCGGTTAATCGTGCATACAAGCCTGTGTTCTCAGGAACCACGCCGAGACGTGCTCTCGCTTGCTCAACATCTGCATCATCGGCGAGATGAACTCTCCCGCTCGAAGGCCGATACACGCCAGCAAGGAGGCGGAGAAGGGTTGTCTTTCCAGCTCCGTTTGAACCCACAAGTCCGATAATGTCGCCTTCGTAGATGTCAAGGCTTACCTGTTCAAGGGCGACAACATCACCAAATCGCTTACTGACATCGCTCACATGGAGCAGCGGTTGGCGCATGGTACCGTCAACTCGCGCGACCCGATTCTACAGCCCAGTTGAGTCCAGGGTGCTTGAGTTCGATCCTGTTTGCCCGCTGCAATGTTGATCGGAGGTGATCCTGAATTTCAGATTGTGGCACGCCCATATCGATCATGTTGGCAACGAGTTCAATGGCGCCTTGAATAGCACCTGCGTCAAGATATGCATCGTTGGTGATGGTCCTACGGGAGCGTAACTCTTCAAGCCTACCTGCCAGATAATGCACTTCTCCTTTGAGACGAGGTGCGTCAATGTGGGGGAGGGCGAGTAATTGGTCAATGCAGGTCCTCATTGGATGTAGATTGGCGCAGGACGATTATAGGTGTTCGCATTCATTCAATTGAGGCAGGCTGCGCCAGTTCGACCAACACACCACCAGTCGAGGAAGGGTGGACAAAGGCGATCATCATTCCTCCAGCACCCTTTCGTGGTGTTTCATCGATGAGGCGCACACCGTTTTCTTTCAGGTGGTTGAGGAGACCTTGGAGGTCACCAACACGGAAACAAAGTTGTTGGATACCTGGGCCACGCTTCTCCAAAAATCGCCCTATTGGTGTTTCTGGACCTGTTGGTACGAGCAATTCTACCTTGGCAGGCTTTGATCCAGTTGTCGCTTTGGAGGTGCTGAAAAACCTCGTTTTTACGCCCTGTTCAGCAACGGTTTCATCGTGCTCGCCCTGAGTGAGGCCGAGGAGGTTCCAAAATACACTGGCCTGCTCAAAGTCATGTGCTGCAATTCCAATATGGTCGATGGTAATTGGTCCAAAATCCATAGGTACACCTCAAAATCCACTCGGGGCCATGTATGTTCCAAATTCTTGTTTCAATTCACCCATGATTTCGCCCAATGTCGCACGGCAACGGACGGCTTGGATGACTGGTTCGAAGAGGTTCGTTTGCGATGCTGCAGCCTCGCGAATGGCAGCGAGTGCAACATCAACCGATTGCTGGTCTCGATCCTTTCGCAGTTGCGCAAGTCTGGAAGTTTGTGATTCTCCGAGTGATGCATCGGTTTTGAGAACCGGAATCGATTCAAGCTCGTCCATGACTCCATAATTGACGCCCACAATGTTCCGCTTGTTTTGTTCAATTTCGTTGAGGTAGGTGTACGCAGAAAGGTGGATTTCTTGCTGTTGCCAACCCTCTTCAATGGCCGCCATTGCCCCTCCTTTTTCCTCAATGATGGCCACGAGTTCACTCGCTCTCTCGTAGATTTCATTGGTCATGCGTTCCACATGCCAAGAACCAGCCATAGGGTCAACGGCATCTGCCACTCCGGACTCTTCTGCGATGATCTGTTGTGTCCGAAGTGCAACCGTTGCTGAGGATTCAGTAGGAAGGCCGAGGGCTTCATCGTAGGAATTGGTGTGCAGGCTTTGCGTCCCTCCAAGAACTGCTGCAAGTGCTTGAATAGTGACTCTTGCGACGTTGTTCATCGGTTGTTGAGCAGTAAGACTCACACCAGCAACTTGCGTGTGGAAGCGCAGCATCGTTGATTTTGGGTTCTTTGGAGCATAACGCTTGACCATCAAATCATGCCACAACGTACGTGCTGCCCTGAATTTGGCGATTTCCTCAAAGAAGTCGTTGTGGCAGTTGAAAAAGAACGACAAGCGAGGGGCAAAGTCATCAATATCCATGCCTTTCTCCACTGCGGCCTCAACATAAGCAAGTGCGTTCGCAATGGTGAATGCAAGTTCCTGAACGGCCGTGGAACCCGCCTCTCGGATATGGTATCCTGAAATCGATATGGTGTTCCATTTGGGCACATGCTCAGCACAGAACGCAAAGATATCGGTGATCAAGCGCATGCTTTGAGCAGGTGGGAACACATACGTGCCGCGGGCGATATATTCCTTCAGAATGTCGTTTTGAATGGTACCTTTGAGGTCCTTCATCTTGGCGCCTTGTTCTTCAGCGGCGACGATGTACATCGCCAAGAGAACCATCGCTGGAGCGTTGATGGTCATTGATGTACTGACTTCGTCCAGAGGTATTCCGTCAAACAGCAACTTCATGTCTTCAACGGAGGAAATGGATACGCCCACCTTACCCACCTCCCCATAGGACAATTCATCATCAGCATCAAGGCCCAATTGCGTGGGCAAATCAAAAGCAACAGACAGACCCATTTGGCCGCGTTCAAGGAGCAATTTGAATCGCTCGTTGGTCGCTTTCGCACTTGAAAATCCGGCGTACTGACGCATGGTCCACAAACGTGCCCTGTACATGTTTTCGTGAATGCCACGCGTGTACGGTGGTTGGCCAGGGGCTGGAAGGTCAGACGATGCATCGTTTGGTGGTGATGTCGGGGGAATTGGGAGGCCACTGAGCGTGCGCCAGTCCTCTTTCCGGTCCGAGACCATGGCCTTACCAAGGCGAGCCACTTCATCAAGACTCGCTTTGAAATCAGTGGTCATAACCGCCAGGGCCATGAACATGGCCATGAGCGATTTCCTCATCAGAGGCTGCACGGAGTTCAACAACTTCGACTGAGAATGTCAACGATTTTCCCGCCAGTGCATGGTTAAAGTCCGCAGTAACCGTTTCTTCTGTGACTTCCTTGATCAAAAATGGGGCAGGGCCATGCGGCATTTGGGCAACCAATTGCATGCCCACTTCCAATGAGGTGCCTTCTGCTTGTTCCAACTGCGCAAATTGTTCTCGCGGAAGTTGTAGAACGGCCTCATCGTCACGCTCCCCATAGGCATCTGCAGGTTCGAGTGTAAACTCTCGACGCTCACCAACTTTGGCACCCATCAAGTTGCTTTCGAACCCTGGTATCATTTGGCGATGACCCACGAGAAACGTCAGGGGGTCACGGCCCTCACTGCTGTCAAAAACTTCTCCTGAATCCGGAAGGGTTCCGGTATAGTGGACGCTAGCAACGGTGTTTTCTGCTACGGTTTCGGTCATTCTATCATCTCCTTGTTGTCATGCTCTTGACGAGTGTGCGTAATTCTTCGGCTACCTCGGCAGGGAGGACAAGTTCTGCTTCCTTTTGTTCAATGAATTCAAGGGAATCATCGATGCCTAGACGTTCTCCTTTTGCCCAAACTTGACCAAGTATGTTGGAACGGTGTTCTTCGGGCACATTGGGGTTGTCGAGTATATCTCGGGCTGCATACTTGTACTCGAGGTATTTTTGTCGGTTGAGTTTCTTTTCTTGCTTTTGCCGTCCGCCCCCTTTTTTGTCGATTCGGCGACGGCGACGCCTGTCTTGCTTTGGTGCAATTTTGGTTTCGATTTGCTTGAAGACATTTTTGACGCGTTTCTGTGCCTTTTCAGGCAGTGCTACGGTGTCGTCATCTGAGTCAAATTCAACGACCAGCTCTTCAACATCACCTTCAACAGCATCGGTTTCCGGTTGCACCGAAGGTTCGGCATGGGCTTCCGTGCTTGGAGCATTGGCCTTGAGTTCCTCGGATTTACGCCGCAGTTCTGCCAATCGATCTTCTCTGGTAACGGAAGCAGGTTTGGATTGTTCTTTTGCTCGAGGAACTTCCGCTGGGAGTGGGGCTGGAGCAACGGGCTGTGCTGAAACATCACCTTTCTGCTCAAGTTTTTTCATGGCTTCCCGTTGTTTGCGTTCCAAGTCAGCTTGAATATCAGCAGGCTGAGATGGCGTTGTTTCATTGACGGGGGGAGGGCGGCGAGCGGCCTTACGTTCGCGGTCTTCACGGCGACGACGATGCTGTTGTGAGGCATCTTTTGCAAATGGATTGAACTCCTCTTTGCGTGGCCGTCGTCCGTTGATTGGTAATTCCCCCAAGAGAAGGGGTACGCCCACCCATTAAAACCGTATGCCTGTGGAGAAGTCATGACCAAACAATTGGTGTCTGATCCGTGCGGAGGTATTGGTCGATAGCACTCTGCTCAAGTGACGTTGTTCGTTTCTTCAATTCAAGCCATCCCAACAGGGCGATCATCGTCCCATTGTCGATGCAGTACATTCGCGGAGGAGCAAATGATTCCCCCTCTCTGTCGGAGGCCATTTCCTCACACATAGTACGCATGCGTTGGTTACAGGCGACGCCCCCGCCGAGTAAGAGTTCTGTTTTCCCCGTGTGGGCCATGGCCCGTTCTGCGACTTCAACACATGATGCAAACGCATGTTCTTGCAACGACCAGCAAACTGCATCCAGCGGCGCACCATTGTCGACGAGCCGTTGGGCTGCAGTAAGAAGGCCAGAAAAGGCAAGGTCCATGCCGCGGACTGCATATGGCAGTTGGAGCCCATCCATGCTCGGATTGGGATTGGCATCAAGATACTGCTGAGCAAGTTGCTCGATTTTGGGCCCGCCAGGAAACGGGATGCCTTGGTTGCGAGCGAACTTGTCAAGCATGTTACCGATGCCGATGTCAAGGGTTTCACCGAGCACGCGATAGCGACCATTCAAGCGTGCAATAACCTGAGTGTTGCCACCCGATACATAGAGCAAAACAGGGTCGTCACATCCACATTGTTGGCGCCCAATTTCGATGTGTGCAACACAATGGTTGACGCCGATCAGCGGGACTTCCATTCGAGTCGCCAATCCCCTTGCGATGGCGGCACCAACGCGCAGACATGGACCAAGTCCGGGGCCTTGAGAATATGCAACAGCACCGATATCTTCGGGGAGAAGGTTGTGGTTGGCAAGTGCAGTTGTGAACAAGTTGGCGGCGACATCTTTGTGATGGTCTGCAGCTTCACGGGGGTGGATTCCTCCTTTGTCTGGACGGAGCGTGTCCGAGGCAGCTGGATGAGGTATGCCTTTGGCATCGACGAGACCGAACGAGAGCGTGTGCGCCGTTGTTTCGATGCCCAAAGTCCAACCTGACATGGTTGTCCGCTGCAAGCGATTGTTCTTCAACCCTCTTACACATGGTGGAATCGTGCGAACCGTTCTTCTCAATGCGGGACCTCTCGCGCATCTTGCTCCATCAAAACACAATGATAATGAGTTAATTTCTGTTGAAAAAGCAATTATTATAAAAGATGGCGTTATTGAGGAAATTAAAGATTCAATAGATGCCTTGGATGAATTTGGATTACCCACGGCACCTGGGCAAACGCCAAGAGGTCTGCATGTTATTGACCTGGGCGGAAAAGCCGTGGTTCCTGGATTTGTTGATGCACACACGCATCTGCTTTGGGCTGGTGACCGCAGCCAAGAAGTGGGTTGGCGACAAAAGGGGTTGACCTATACGGAGATTGCTTCACGTGGAGGTGGTATCCGTCACACCGTTGAGCGAACGCGTCAGGCTACCGAGGAGGAACTCATTGAACTCGGCTATGTTCGTCTTCGTGAGGCGTTGCGAACTGGGACAACGCATTTGGAAACAAAAAGCGGCTACGGACTCAACACCGATTCAGAACTTCGTCTACTGAAGATAGCAGACCATCTTGGTGGCATGGAGAATACTCCCTCAATCGATGCGACGTGGATGGGAGCGCATGATGTACCTCACGGCTCAACTCCCGAGGCATATGTTGAATCGGTAATTGCAGAACAATTGCCCGCAGTGATTGAACAGGGCATAGCCCGCTCTGCGGATGTTTTTTGTGAACCAGGGTGGTTCAGCGTTGAGCAAAGTGAAGACATCCTCTCCGCCTCAAAGCACCACGGCCTCTCCCTGCGCATGCACATCGATGAGTTTGTCGACGGAGGCGGAGGAGAACTCGCTGCCTCACTTGGCGCGGTGACCGCGGATCATGCGTACCACACGCAACTCGATGCTCGCCTTAACATGAAAGAGAAAGGGGTTATCACGGGATTCTTACCGGGTACACCCTACGCTATGGGCGATTCCTGGCCTGATATGGATTTGATTCAAGAACACGATATACCGTTCACACTCGCAACGGATTTCAATCCGAATTGTCGAACATTGAGTCTCCCGTTCATGTGTTCACTGATGGTTCAGCGTTGTGGCATGTCTCCACTTTCTGCCTTGCGCGCCGTGACCTCAACAGCAGCTCAATCAACACCCCATCCCAGTGGACTGCCCCATGGCGTGATCAAAGAAGGCGCCGTTGCCAATTTGAACATCGTAGATGGACCCCACTGGGAATTGGCAACACTCTCTCCCACCGGTACGCCGTTTGCCGCGACGATTCTAAATGGCCAACTCATCACACATTGAAAATCAATTAAACTTCAATGAATACAACATAGCAACATTCGATATTCAAATAGCACATAGGTGAAAGTCATGCTTTGGGTTGAAACAATTGTCTGTTCTGCAAAAAAAGGGAGCGATGCAAGATTGCGCAGAATGTTGTTAGCACGTCAAGAATTCAAACGACGACAATCCGGTTGTGTAGGTGCATGGGTTGGCAATGGTGCTGAAGATTCCCTGATGCTGCTTGTCCAATCCGTCTATCAATCGGCATCGGATTGGAAACGAATTTCTGATGAGATCAAAAACACACTTGACTCCGAAGATGGTGGCGTAGAGTCATTGTTGTTGGGCCCACCATTGGTCGGTATCTTCGAAATACCAGCCTCTGAACTGTCGAACCTCCAATTTCCAGAATAACGCTATTTTTCCGTGCAACATATCGTCGCATAATGTGAGTTATGCGACACGAATGAAAATTGACGTTGAAAAGATGAGTCAATGCTCAGCGAAAATGGCTTGCAGTCTTGCGTTTGTGCATTGAAGTACCGCCAGAAGCAGCTGATTTTTTCCTTTTTCACGCTCCAAGCCCCCCCTTGAAGCATGATTTTTGCTGGTTTTGGAGAAAGTCAAGGGAAGTGTTCAAAATCCACCGCCTTCAGCCCGTCATGAGCAACATGTCTGGTGTAGAGGGTTTCTGCATGAAGTGCAAAACATACGGGCCGATTCGAGATGGAACGAAAATCAAGATGGCCAACGGCCGGACGCGTATGGCAGGATTTTGTTCACAACCTGGCTGCACGGGAAAGATATCGAAGATCATTGGTTGACGCGACGAATGCTTACCGAATTGGTTTAATACAAATGTACGGTGGCAAGAACACCTAGGGCTCGTGGTCTAGGGGTTTATGACGTTGCCTTGACATGGCAAAGATCGAGAGTTCGATTCTCTCCGAGCCCA
>PBUZ01000043.1 GCA_002728035.1 Methanobacteriota archaeon | reverse complement strand
CCATGCCAGAGGCAATGACATCGCGAATGTACAAGGCACGGTCACGAATATCTATACCTTCGTCAAAGCGGGCCATTTCAATGACGTAATCAGCAAGTTTAGGCACCACCTCATGCGGTGAGGGCGTCAACTTCATGCGCGCTTCAAGCCAGTGTCGATAGAGCGCGTCATCGCCTCGCAATCGAGCGATGTGTTCCAAGCCCTCGAGCACGCTGGCATGCCCTGGCGACAACTGGTAGGCGACCCCCAAGGCACTCTCAGCCCATTCGTATTGTTGGAGATGGCTCGCTGCTAAACCCAGCCGATGTGCGGTATCTGCATCGATGTGCAGGGCACTCATGTTGAGATGGTGTCGGTCGAAGACGGCAAGAAGTCGTCGAAGCAGGCTTGCATGGTTGACCGAGAGCGGTTGGCTCTTTCCAGCAACGATGGTTTGGTGTTGGACGATGGAGCGGAGCACCTCGCAAGCCTGAGCGATGTCTACGGCGCCCGTATCTTCGCCCTCGTGGAGCAGAAGGAATTGGTGAACGGTCAACGATGCATCGATTTCTGGATGGATCGCGCGAAGCGCATTCATCGTCTGTTGCACCGTTTGTACATCCTTGATGACGCCTTCGGTTGCGATGTTTAGATGATGGAAATGGGCGGATTGGGATTCTTTCAGCAGCGTTTGCATGTCGAGCAAGCGGATCATCCGCCGATTGGCACTCAGCATCCAGTATCCAATCGTTGCAGTCGCTCCAAAGGAAAGGAGGCCAATTCCAACGGCAATCAGGCTCATCGACCATGACCGGCCCGTTGTGCCTTTATGGTCTGCGGAAGATGATACGGCTGAAAAGGGTGTTTTTCGACCCAATTCTTCCAGCCGCACGAACGGTTTGCTCGCCGAATTTCCTGTTTTTTTTCCGTTTGACCGCTCACATTGAAAGCCCTCCCGTCACCGTGGAGTTCCCGAGGGCCATGAGCGACGACCTGCTGATGGAAGACGAAGAAGCGTCTCGTCTTGATGCACTCGAGCGATTTGGTTTCGAGAGGGGTGCCATGGAGGCGTTCCTTATTGAACACGAAGGGGGCATCAGTGAACGGTTGTCATGGCTTGAAGCAAGGCGCGATACCGCTTCTGAAATCGAAGACCGGATGGTCGCCCTTGTGCGCCTCTTGGAACGCCATGCCGAAACATTGGAGCCGTTCAAAGCATTCTTGGATGATCCGTTTGCCATTGAGGAAGTTTATGTCGAATTTGAAAAGGTGATGCGGCGTTTGGCCCCTTGGGAGCCGGTGTTGAACCGAACAAGGACGATGTGGTACACGGCCGAACACGGAGAAACATGGGCGTTGCTGTACCGCAGACTCGCTGCTTTGGATGACTCGAGTTTGGCTTCCGCTGCGCCACTTCACCAACTCTTCGACCAACCAGAGCGGTACGACGAAATCTTTCGCCACCTCGAAACGATTGAAGCCGATGAGCGGCGTCAACGCGAACTTGTTCAAGAGCGATGTCGGGATTTATCAGAACACGGGTACGATGTTCAGCACCTCCTGCAACGGCCGCTGCTCGAAGCATTGGCTGGCATCGATGGTTGGCAAGCATTTCATTCGCGCAAAGAAGGTGTTCGCCTGGCCATATCGCAACTCCTTCGCCCGTTCGACCCTTCCCTTGCAACGGAATTTGAACGACGTTGCAATGCAGTGTCCCAGCGCGCCGATGAAACACACCTTGAGGAATTGATGGTGGAGGTTCAAACGGTAGCAACAGCGCTGGAGGAACGCAGGAGAGAACTCTCTGACACGATTCAGCAGTGGAGAAACGAGGGGATTGTTTTTCCACATTCAGGCGAGCTTCGTCCAAGTGAATTGATGGAGTGGGAAACGAATGTTGAGATGGTTGCTGAGTCGGTCTCGCAGCATTTGGAGTGGGTTCGTTTATGGGAGCGCTTTGCGAAGTATTGGCCATCTCGTACCGAAGTTTCTCGTCAATTCATCGGCTCGCTCGAACACACGGAACAACTCCGAGATGCTGTCGAAGAATTGGATGCACTTTGGAAAAAGGCAGAGTTGGACGGTCTTGACCTGTTGCAAACGTACGAACATGCTGGATTGGACGTCGCGGAATGGCGCCAGCAGATGTTTGAAGACCCGCTCAATGCCCTGGAACGTATTGCTCACTTGCAACCTGCATGGGACCGAGCCGTGAAGCTCTTGGCAGCATTCGATACACTCGACACTTCCTTTTCTGGAGAAGATGAAATCGTGTTGCGAAAAGAAGTGTTGCTATCGCAAGCGAGTTCACTGGATGTCCTCGATGAAATGGAGGCGTTCATCGCTCGGTTCCAACGACGAAGTGAGCGCCATCGCGTCATGCTTGAAGAAGAATTGGCTACCATGCGACGAGAGGGAACCCTGGAGCGAGAAACAGTTCTGGAGGGTATGAATCTCAAGCAACTCGAAGAGCATGTTGCATGCATGTTTCGCGGTAGGCAGCCTCCTTCCCAAACCAATGAGTTCAGGCTGGCAGACGGTCCCAAAGCAGCCCTCAAAGAGGAATTGTTGAATCTCAAGGAGCGCGGTTGGTTGGTCGCTGAATGGCTCCGTTTGTTGGAAGAAGATGTCCCTGCTTTGGCTCGTGCAATGAGCGAGGCTCGGCCTTCTTTCGAACAACACGAAACGCTACGCCGTCGGCTGCTTCATCTCCCTTGGAATCGAGATGTGGCATTGGCCGCCCAAGTTGAGTTGGAGGTGAAGCAAGCGCACAGACTTGCAGCGCTCAGCCAGCGTATCCCCGACATGGCAACCCACCTTGCTTCACGGCCCATTGAAGATCCTGATTTTTCCATCACGCTCTGGCAACCAACCGCCCTAAGGCCAACATTGGTGCCGGTCCCTGAATCGCAACTGCGTCCTGTCCTTCAACCAAGTTCGCCCATTGACGACGCTCATGATGCTATGCTTGAAGCAATGGAAGAAAGGCTGGAGGAATCCGTTGAATCAAGCCCCGTTGCTGTTCCCGCGCCTGTTGTTGAAACAGAGACGCAACCTTCGATATCTCCTCAAAAAACCAAAGCCAATGCGAAAGCCCTACCAGAAGTGCCTGGACAAGAAGAGGTGGTGCCAGCGGAGGTACCGAAGGTCGCTATTGTCACCAAGCAAGCCAATGAAGCGAAGCCATCCGACGAGAACGATGACACCGGCGAGGCGCTTCGTGCGCTCAGTGAATTCTTGGCCCTTATCGGCCTCTCAGCCATGGCGCAACGTGTCGAACAATCGGGCTTGGATGCGTTGGGTGAGGTTCGACGTGCCTTGGCTCAACATGTCAACATCGCTCCGAGAGATGTACGCGTGGCACGGCTGTTGCGTTTGGTTCTCCGCTTACTCCCGGATGGGGGTGAAGATGACGTGCAACGTGCATCACTGCTCATTGAATTGAACCGATTGGTGCCACCGTTGAAACGGTGGATGCGACGAAGGTTGGAGGCTCGACATTCCGGTGCGAGCGGGGATTTCCTGTCCGATGCTGAGGCGTTGGGGGTCGCATTGGAGCGAATCCCTGGGCTCGGACGCCGCGTCCCCCTCGGAAAAGACACGTGGTCATTGCCTCACAACATTGAGGCTCTAAATGACGAAGTCGCCTCGCTGGCAAAAGCCGTCCAACTTCCGTCTGCGGGCGGCGTTCAGGCCTGATCAATTCAGATCGTCCCACAGCGCATCTTCGTCAACGTGCACAGCGGGTGCTGGTGGCAACACTGGGGGCGGTAGAGGTGCTGGAGGAAGCGGGGCCGGCATCGCCATCGGAGGAGGGGGTGCATGAGAAATTGGTGGTGCTGGGGCATGAAGAGGTGGGGGCGGACCAGGTGGTGTTGCCTCTGGTGCAGGGGGTGGAGGTAACTCTGGACTCGTCTGGTCAAGAGGAGGTGGTTGAACCACTTGCATCGGCTCAAGCGGAGTCTCAAACTGGGGTTCGGGCTCGCTTTGCGTTATGGGCGGACCGGTCATCGCCGTCACGGGCGGAGGTAGGAGCGATTGCGCTTCGGGCTCCACTGGCGTTGGCGGCAAACTGAACACCGGAGCGGGTTCAGGGGGTTTGCCCATGGTTTCAATGACATTGTTGATGTGTTGG
Organism: Methanobacteriota archaeon; assembly: GCA_002728035.1. Taxonomy (GTDB): domain Archaea; phylum Thermoplasmatota; class Poseidoniia; order Poseidoniales; family Poseidoniaceae; genus Poseidonia. The sequence continues at coordinate 9,746 of PBUZ01000043.1, read as the reverse complement.
GTCTCGATCTCGCCGGTGCGAAGGAAATCAACAAATGCTGGNCCAAGGAGTGCGGTGCTGTTGTGAATCAANTAGGGNTCTTGACGCCATCCCGAGAGATAGAAGTCATGTCGACCACCGTGGTCAGAAAACGAAAGNCGATGCAAATCCAATTTGGCCATCAACCACCCAACAACACCGGTGAGAATGAACGGCGTGCCAGCGATGGCGAGAAGACTCTGTGCAAACCCGAGCGATATCACCGTTCCAAAAGCAATGGCTGACCACCAAAGAGGTTGGAGTTTTGCGAACAAATCGAGGTGGGTATGTGAATACCCCGAGATGTGTTCTTTGACCAAGGCCATTCGCACGTTGAGGCGCCGAACACCATCAGGGTCGAAACGCGCCTCAACGATACGCATCAAGCGCTCATCCATCACCAAAGAAGTGGATTCCAGCCCGTTGAGATGTTGGCTGAGCGGGAACTCTGTGACGACTTCATCTTGAAGCGCCAAGATGGGGGCTGCACGAATGGGCAAGCTCCATGGCTTCGGTTCTGTTATTTCATCATCGATGACGACTTCGTGTTCATCTCCATCAACAGCATTCTTGGCTTCGTCAATGGCCGCAGTTTCATCCTCTTGGATCTCTTCGGATTGTTCCTCTAGATGAACCTCCTCCGCATCCGCAGAGGATTCATTCTCATCGGGCCACTCGGCGTCAATGCCTTCTCCCATGGTACCACGAGAGTGGGGTGAGGTGATTAACAAACCGATGTACTTCAACGGTGGACTTCAGCGAACCAGACGGTGATGTCGTCGGGTGCTTCGTAGCCCTTTCCTTCTTTGGTGCCCACCACGGTTGTCGCCGAAGATTGGTGAACATAATTGAGGACTTTTTCGGTCACGGGTCCGTTGAGGATCACGGCTTCTGCTTCTTCTGCCTCCATCATTTCTTTTTCGAGCTTTGAAGGGCCGATTTCATCGGAATATGTGCCGTCAGCAAAGCGAATGATGGCTTTGTTCTTGCCCATGTCGTCGACGCGGTCAAACAATTCCTGGATGTCGGCAGGTGCTGGTTCAGCGCCGGCATGAACTTCGTCCATGTCTTTGTCCCAGTCTTTGTCAACACCGTGTTTTTGGTCATCTTCAGCAATTTTCTTGTCGAGTTGATGCTTGAATTTCGAAGCTTCGGTTTTCTTCTGAAGGCACATGGTCACGGTCTTTTGTGGAAGCAATTCCCATTCTTGACCAACCGGGGCCTGAGCGACGTGGTCGACCTTCATCATGTCGTAGAGTTGCATGAACAGCATCTCGCCACCGCGGTCACCATCGATCGCAACAGTGACGCTCTCCTTCCCGTTGGCAAGGTCGATGAGTTCTTGCTTGATGTTTCCAGAACCGTCTGCACTGATGGCGTTCTTCACGCCGCAATTCAACAAGTTTCGAACATCGTTTCGACCCTCAACAATGATCAGCGAGGAAGAGGATTCAACGTTTGGACCGCATGTGAGGCCGTGGAAAGAGGTCGCGGTACCTACAGTGAGAACCGAGCGAACTTCTTCGATGACGGTTTTCGAGGCGGCTTCACCAGAATTGACCAACGTGAGGAGCAATTCCTTGGCACGATCGACAACTGCAGTGCGCTTTGTTGCACGAATATCGCTGATTTGTGTGACTTTGATGATGGCATTGCATGGACCAATTCGGTCGATAGTTTCGAGCGAACTGGCGATGATGGCCGTTTCAACATTGTCCATGCTGCTGGGGATGATGATGGTGCCGTGCACTTTTCCGTTCTTTGTATTCATTTCAACATCGACGTGGCCGACACGGGCTGTTCGCTGAAGTTTGCGGAGTTCAAGATCGTCGCCGAGCAGACCTTCTGTCTGCCCCATTATGGCTCCAATGATGTCTTTTCTTTGAACCGTTCCATTGACCTTAATGTCGGCTCGAATTTCGTATTTCATGGCTTTGGGTTTCCCACTGCTTCGGTTTGAGTTGTTGTTCCTTTTTTTCATGGAGTGTCCTCCTTTTGCGTTGCACAACGCTTCGTTGCGAGGAAGTTGCGCCCTTGATGGGACAACATCCGATACAACCACCCGCAAAGCGAGTGAAGTGAGTGTGAACAACCCTGCCACAGACGCCGCCCTTTTGAATCCTGTGATGAAGAGAACCTCAAAAATCACCTTTTCTGAACCGAACGGTTTCCTTCAAGAAGTCAAAGGTTCTCGGGTTACATGTGTCGTCGGAAGCATTGGGAACCTTGGACGTGTTTCGTTCAACGGTTGAAGTCATGCTCGAAGACGGTGTGCTCACGCGTGAAGAAAAGCGATTGATCATCAAACTCGCCAGCGCTCTTCGTCTCCAACCTGAAGAGCCCGCCTACATCTACGAAGCCATACAGAACAAACAATCCTCGAGAAGCGGTGAAACCGTCTTGCCTGATGCCATGCGCGCCATCTACACCAAAGTGTTCGAAGTCGCCATCGTCAATGCCTCTTTGTCAAAAGACGAATTTCGTGTCCTCGCTCACCTCCGCTCACAGTTCAACATCGATGACGAGATGCATGAAGAAATCGAACACGAACTTCGTGAAATGGTCAAGGAAAAGTACGACGACAAGGACGTTATTGATACATTGATGGATACCTTGCGAGATTCGGTTGGCTTGGTTGGAGACTTGTTCGATTCGTTTCGAAAGAAATCCAATGAAGGTGACACCCGTTGAATCCTGCCCTTGACGATTGGTTGGAACAGCAGTCCCCACGACGGTTGGCTTCGAAGCGAAAGGCATTGAAATTGCTTCGAGAAACATACGTTGCCTGCGTTGGCGATTTGACCAACAAACCCAGAGCAGATGTCACGGCCTTGGAGGGTGGATTTCGATTCCACATCGGTACACCGCTCCCTGACCTTCGTCAAACAGCATCGTGGATGCTGACCAACGCTCCCAATCAGCGCGTGCTTGCCAAACTCATCCCAGCGTTGTGGAAACGGCGGGGGAGAGAAGACCTCAGTGTCGCTGGCATTCTTCTTGCCAACCTCGAAGTGGCTTCACTCGGTCAAGACCCTTGGATGGCGTTTATTCATCTCCTGCAACGACAAGAGCCATTGATGGTGGTGCTCGAGGTCGCTGAGGAATTGGTGCGGGCTGGCCATCCTGTTCCCGATGATGCATGGATCGATGCTGCAGCCCAACAATCGCCACAATGGCACCAATATTGTGTTCTCTTCCTTTCACTGCGTAGAGGTGAATTGAGTTGCCGTCCAATCGTTGAGACCGCCCCTCCTGGGGGAGAAATGTTCGAACGAATACGTCAACGCGTGCTCCAATCGGAGGGTTGATGGGGTCGCTCCAGCGACTTACCAGCATGGCCGAACGTTTGCTCCCAGCAGAAGACCCGGTGCTCGAGAATGTTCTGAAGTGGACCGTTGAACGCGATGCCCGGGATGTGCGTCGCCTCTTGGAGTGGTTGCCAGAGGCGCGTTCCAGTCGTGANCGGAAAGCATTGCTNCANCGAGTTCGAGGATTGTTNAGCGAGCTTGAGGGTGCATTTGATGCNCTGGACGAGATGCACTGAGGACCAACCATGTCACTTACAGCCCTTATCCTCGCGGGTGGTCAAAGTCGCAGAATGGGTGAAGACAAGGCGATGATGCACGGTGGTGTGGTTCGCCTGCAATCCTTGGTCAAGCGTGTCGGAATTGAGCGGTGCATTGTGATGTGTGGGCATGCTTCACGCAGCGACCTGTTTCAGGGCGAGGTGTTGCAAGATCCTCTCGACATTGAAGGGTTGCACCGTTTACTTCCATGGGCTCGTCAACACGTTGGTGGATCGATTCTGTTGCTTCCATGTGATGCGTTTTTACTTGATGAAGACGCGTTGCAGGCCTTTCTCTCCCGCTCGGAAAACGGCGGTGTGGCACTTGATGAACAAGGACGGCGGCAACCGCTGTTCGCACGGATCCCTGAACACGTCGAGTTGCCAGAGGACCCCAGCTCTGTCCATGAGTGGTTGTTGCCGCTACCATCGGTTGAAGTGAGCCCCTACGGAAGGGCGTTCTCGAACTTCAACACACCAGACGATCTTCGACGCCTTCCACCTCAACCCCTTGACTTGTGAAGCGTACGCGCCCTGCTGCAATCCATGTAAGTACTTCGGGGTACAAACGGTGCTCTTCGATTTTGACGCGACTTGCCAAGGAGGCTTCGGTGTCATCGCCAAACACGGGAGTGGTTGCCTGAGCCAAACGTGCGCCGGTGTCCATGCCTTCATCAACGAAGTGGACCGTGCAGCCCGTCATGGTCGCTCCGGAGTTCAACACGTCACGGTGAGCGTGTGCTCCTGGAAAATTGGGTAGCAACGAGGGATGAATGTTGACGATTCGATGTTCAAATCGCTGGACAAATGAAGAGGAAAGTAGACGCATGTAGCCCGCCAAGACCACCAATTCAATGNCGTGNNGNNGNAGCAATTCGATCACGGCGGCCTCGTGCTCTTCTCGGCTCAATTGAATCCCGTTACGCGTTTGCTCGACAACCGCGTGGTCAACGTTCAATTCTTCTGCCCGAACCAAACCGTATGCATCTGGCTTGTTGGAGATCACCAGCACCGTTTGATGATGCAATTGTTTTGACCGCTGAACCCGAACCAAGGCTTCCATGCCGCTTCCACTGCCCGAAAGAAGAACGGCGCACCTCAACGGTTCTTCAGCGGTGGCCTTCCTCAATCCAGTATCGGAATCGAGAGCCATGAGGCTCCCACAACGCCGTGCGATTCAACCCTTTCCTTCGCAAACCAAGGATTTTAGCGGGGGTGGTTGCAGGACGCATTGGGAGCCTCATGTCAGCTACGGCAAGGTCGACGGCGGCCAAACGATTTGAGGCCTCCAAGGCATTGGCCGAATCGTATGTTGACATGTCCGATTCTGAGGTCATCGAAGCGGTGCTTGCTGAACACAAACCAAGCGCAAATCCGATCGTCCGCTCGATTTGGATCAGTTTCGGAAGTATCTTCGTTGTCTTTGCCGGTATCGGGATTTTTCTNCCTGGCTGGCCGACCACTTCGTGGCTTGTTTTTGCTGCATATTGTTACGGTCGCTCGTCGCAAAAACTGTTTCGATGGTTGCTAACAAACCGTGCTTTTGGCGCCTCGTTGTTGGGATACTACAGGTCGGGACGTGCCCTTCCCTTTCACTCAAAAATCGTGATTTGTGGCCTTATCGCACTCGTCTCTGCCTCTTCCATTTGGTACATCACCAAACTTGGCGATCCCGGCTTTGGTCAAACGACGATTGCTGTTGTGGCAGTCATCGGGATTTGGTGGGTAGGATGGCGTGTGCCAACCGCCGCCTGATGTCAAGTCAGTGCCGAAACAACCGATGGCCAGTAAACAGCATAGCCAACCCTCTCGTGTTGGCTTCATCGATGACCTCTTGNTCTCGAACCGAGCCTCCCGGTTGGACNATNGCGGTTGCTCCTGCCTCGGCGGCTTGCTCAAGACCGTCTTTGAACGGGAAGAACGCATCCGAGGCGAGGACGCAATTCTTGGCCCGTTCACCTGCTCGCCTAGCAGCGATTTTCACCGCCTCAACGCGACTGGTTTGTCCGGGGCCAATGCCGACGGTCGCTGTTCCCTGAACCATCACAATGGCGTTGGATTTCACCTGTTCACACACGCGAACGGCGAATTTCATGCTGTCGAGTTGTTCTTTGGTCGGGGCAACATCGGTCACGGTGGTGGCCTTGGACCAATCGATGACCGGGGGCTCTTCAGTTTGCACCAATACCCCTCCCTCAATGGGTTTGCGTACAACTTGCCGGGAAAGCGGTGCAAGGCGGTTGTTGGGTGACTGAATGGTGAGAAGGCGGCGATTCTTTTTCTGCATCAATCGCTGCTTGGCATCATCGGTATAACCCGGAGCCATCATGACTTCAACAAACAAATCTCCCACGGCCTCTGCCGTTGGCGCTTCAACGATTTCATTGAAGCAAATGATGGAACCAAACGCCGACTCTGGGTCGCTTGCAAGCGCCATTTCAAAGGCTTCACGTTGTGTTGCACCCAACGCAGCCCCGCAAGGGTTGTTGTGTTTCACAATCACGCAGGCGTGGGGTGTTTCCGGCCATTCATCGGTGGACAGTGAGCGGCACAACCGGAGCGTGGCGTCGGCATCGCTGTAATTGTTGTACGACATGGCTTTCCCGCCTTCGACCTGAGCGGTCACCAACGTGCTTTGGTCGTCAGGCGTGTCGTGATTGAGGTAGAGGCCTGCTGCTTGATGGCTGTTCTCCCCGTAACGGAGCGTGCGGACACGATGGCTGGCTGCGAGCACACTGCTTGGCAGGAGATTGCGTTGTTCTTCCATCGTCGCGGCCAAGGCAGGGTCGCCGACAACGCGTCGATGAAGTTCTTCGGCAATGGCAACATCGTAGGAGGCGGTGTGTTCGAAGGCTTCCAACGCCAGGGTTTGGCGGAGGCTCATGGGTACGTTTACGGCACTTCCAGCATCACGAATAGCTGAAAGAATGTCATCGTACCGTTGAGGGTTGGTTGCGATGAGGACGTGTTGATGGTTTTTTGCGGATGCTCGAACCATTGTTGGGCCACCGATGTCGATCATCTCAAGCAATTCGGCGTCTCCGAGCGGTGGTTGTTTTGCTGCCGCATCACCAAACGGATACANGTTGCATGCGACCACTTGGATAGGGGAGTAGCCCAAACGCGTCAATTCATCCGCATCTGCTTCCTGATGAAGGCGGGCGAGGAGGGGGCCATGAATGGCAGGATGGAGACTCTTCACTCGCCCGTCAAAGATTTCGGGATGGTTTGTCAATTCAGAGACTGAGCGTACCTTCAGCCCTGCTTCTGCAAGCGTTCGGGCCGTCCCTCCTGTGGAGACCAATTCAAAACCAAGTTCAGCCAAACCAAGGGCAAAAGGAACGATATCGGTTTTGTCCCAGACGCTAAGAAGCGCTCTCGGGGGTTGAGGTTGAACGGCACTCATACGGTGAACCCGTTATCGTAGTTGCCCCGTCCGATGCACTTGAACATAGCGCCGCACGAAGTTCAAGCGCTGTTTCAATCTCCTCGGGCCGAAATCACTTGGTCGACTCGGAGTAACCCACACGACGTCTCAGTGGCCGCTTCAAGTGCATGACGCAATGTATCTGCGGGAAGCCAGGTGGATTCCATTTCCATGACTTGACCTGCAGCGTTGATGCCTGAATACGGTGAGCCTGTTCGATGTGCGGCCCTCAAGGCCAAGACGGTGTCGAGACGGTCAACTCCGGCGTTTTGAGCAAGCGTTGCAGGCAAACTCTCCAGTGCACGACCGAAGGCTTCCATGGCCAACCGTTCTCGGCCCGCATGTTGTTCCGCTGCTTCTTTCACCAACAACGAGGCGCCCATGTGAATGGATCCACCTCCGCGAACGACTTCGTTGCTTTGCATCGCAAGTGAAGTGGAGCGTAATGCGTCGTAGAGACCTCGAATCGTTTCCTCCACNGCTGCTCCGTCGCCTCCACCGACATCCAGTGTTACCAAGCCGGCATCATCGCCAAAGCGCATGCAAAGACGTTCTCGTCGGCCATCAAGCCCTTCACTCGTCTCGATTTCGAGGTGCTCAAACGCCCCCAGCATGGATGCATNCACATCATCAAGATGGTCGCACATGGCAGCGCCAGATGCTTGGGCAATGTCCTCAATCCCTGTTCGCTCAAGCCCACCCAACACAAAACACCCGGCATCGGTCAACGCGTGGAAAATACTGGGCTCAATGGCCTCGGCACTGAAAATCGCTGTTGCCCCCGAGGCCAACACAGCCTGTGTTTTGGCATGAAGCAGTGCTTCTTTCGCCTGAATAAAGCCCATCCATTGCTCTGCGGACTCCACCTCGATATCGGCTTCCCTCGACGCTTCTTCCTGATCCAACGGACAGGTCAACGCCAGTACCGTGCCTTTTTCGAGGCGGCGAGGGAGGCGGTCGAGCATCAACGCAGTGTCCAAGACCAAGCCATCAACAAACCGTGTATCGAACAAGTTTCCTTGGGTTCGTTTGGCCATACGAACATCTTCATGGTCAACACCGTCTGTACCCGAGACTGTTTGCAGTGCTTGAACCACCAATTCAGCAAGGAAATCTCCGCCAGCATCAGCAGACGTACCGTTCATCGATGTCCGAGCAACGCTCAACAATCGCTGTGCATCATCAAGACACGGGGTCGTGTGGGCGTTGATGTGGTCCAGCGTTACCTGCAAAGCCGCTTGATAGCCTTGAATCAACACCAATGGGTGCAAGCCGCGCTCGAGCAGCCGTCCGGCCTCGCGCATCAACTCACTTGCAAACAGAATGCACCCAGTGACNCCGTCGCCGCATNCTTGTTCTTGAGCATCNGCCAACTGAACGAATGCTTTGGCAGCAGGGTGTTTGACGAGCAGTTCGGCGACGATCTTTGCTCCATCGTTGGTCACGGCCGTTTCACCGTTGGTTTTGTAGAGCATCTTGTCAAGTCCTTGCGGACCAAAAGTTCCCTGCATGAGGTCACCGAACGCAACCGCGGCGGTGACGAGTTTTTGGGTGACGCCCACGCCGCTGGTAACCGTCGTGGTAGGTCGAACGATGGCAACAGGGGCACGCCCACTGCCATCGTTACCGTTCGCCATGGTGTGAGAGGCGGGGCCTCTTGTTCTTCAATCCTTATTCAGGACGAACTCACTTCTTCTTGGCAGTGGACTTCTTGGCCGCTGGCTTCTTGGCGTGCTTTCCGAGCTTGTGCTCTTTTTGCGCCTCGTTGTTGGACCAGTGGTAAGCCATCTTCAAGAGGTTGAGGTAGTGCTCGTTGCCGTCTTTCTTCATCTTGTCGTGAAGGACTTCGTTGGTCATGAACACGTCGCCCCAGAGTTGAGCAGCCGTACCCTTGTCGCCCTTTGGCATGTCGAAGACTTCCTTGATGGTGGGCTCAAGGTAGGAGCGCCACACACGGGCTGGGTTCACGGCCATGGTGACCTCCACCACGATCTCGTTCTCGTTGATGCCCGTGCCGGTCTGCCAGGTGTCTTCGCCAAGGTCGGCCAAGAACGGGAGACAGAGGTCTTGGATGGACAGACTCGTCATGGGGTCAGCAGCCGTCAAGGAAGCGTAGGCTTCTCGCATTCGACCACGGTCTGCACCACGAGCGGCGGTTTGGAAGCGCAACTTGTCAATGGAAGTTGGAACCAAGAAACGCACATCGGTGTAGTAGACCAGTGGGTTGTCGTCGGGTGAGTTGAAGATGTGCTCGAACGGTGCAGGACCGGAGGATTCACCAAGTATGTCAACGGGGTAAACCGTCTTCAGGGCGTTGGTGGCCACGGTCTGGATGATGCGACGCATCAAGCGTTCAGGCGCTGCAGACACATCGTTGAACGTGTTCAGGTATTCATCCATGTTGAGGATGTCATAGCCTCGAACAGAAAGGATGGAATGGACGTTGGGTCCAATCATCTTCTCGCCGTCAACGTCAGCTTGGCTGATCCAGCGAGCGCCACGAGCGACATCGGAGGCAGCAACGAGGTCGGCGTAGGCCTTGAACCGGCGAGTAACTCGGTTCATGAAGTCGGCCTGGTCGAGTTTGGTGAACACCGTCGCATCGTAGTTCGACTTGAGGGCGTGGTCGGCCACCTGACTGGCGTTTGCACAGGTCAAGAGGTTGCCTTGGTCCGAGGGGTACATGATGAGGCGGCGGCGCTTTGCAGCACCACCGAGGGTACCGATGTGCGGGTC
>PBUZ01000042.1 GCA_002728035.1 Methanobacteriota archaeon | reverse complement strand
GTGGCCGAGATGAACCTCGAGGCCAACAGCCGCATTCGCTTGATGCCCGGCCTTGTCGGTGGTCAAGACGCCCCCACCTTCGTGGTGGAGATTGCCAGCGCCGAAGGTCACACCGAAGCCGTGATGACCCAAGCCGAGATTGCCAGCACCGCCTCACAATCCCAGGGCTCCTGGGTCTTCGTGAACGACCAGCTGGTCAATGCAGCCGACGTGGCCGAGATGAACCTCGAGGCCAACAGCCGCATTCGCTTGATGCCCGGCCTTGTCGGTGGTCATTGCTGAATCCATGTCTGGTGACTGGACGACGAACGAGGAAGACCTTCTCGTCGAGAATCTTGAATCGGGGTACGATCTTTTGTCCATTGCTGAGTTTACTCAGCGAACACCCGAAGATGTGGCGATGAAAGTGGTTGAATTGTCCCTACGTGGTGATTTGATCATTCTTGCGACCGCCACGCTCAAGGCTTGGATGGAGCGTACGCTTCAATAAACAGATTCAAAACGGGATGCAGGGTCGCGGTGAATGGAGAGAACAATATGGTTGAACTCGTTGATTACAAATGCGCCAACTGCGGTAGCCTCGAATCCTTCCACCGTGAACGTAACGGGATCAGCTGCAAAGGATGCGGCTCACGCATCTTCATGAAACTCCGTCGTCACGGAACCAAGCGAATGAACGCAGAGTGATGGTATACCCTACTCGCAGAGTTCAAAGACCTTGGGCGGAAGTCCACCTCCATGACGATGTGGCTTGAATCTTACAGGCCGCAACGCTTCGATGAACTGCTCACCTCTGACAGCGTTATCGATTCACTCACGCATCTTTCCCTGCAAGCCAATCCGCCGCATTTGTTGTTGTCCGGGCCGACCGGATGCGGGAAAACCGCCGCCCATCAACTCGTTTGCCGACAAGTTCTGGGCCCGTCATGGCGCGCAACCACCCACGTGCTGCAAGCACGAGATCTTGCGAAAACAGCAGGCGCCATGGCAAAATTCGAAGAATTCCTTCGTCCAGAAGGCGCAGGCTCCGCCGACACCCTCGCAGGTCGAACAAGTCTGGACGCCTTCGACCACAACATCAGTGCCGCAGCCGAGCATTCACCACCGCCAGCGGGCGAAGAATCTCCCGCCCCTGCCGTGGGAGCCATCGCCCCCGTATCCCGTATCATTGTCATCGAAGATGCCGACTACCTCGGGCACGCCCGCCAATCCTACCTGCGCCGAATGATGGAAGAAAGCAGTCGAAGCGCCCGTTTCATTTTCACAACGCATACCCCGTCTCGCATTATTGAGGCCCTGCGCAGTCGAACCCAACACTTGCGCATGCCGACCCTTTCGCGGCTGATGATCGAACAACGCCTCGACACCATCGCCACCGCTGAAGGCATTCAACCCACCCAAGGTGTTTTGGGAGATATCGCTCATGTGTCCAACGGCAATCTTCGAAAATCCATCTTCATGTTTCAATTGCTTTCGGAACGCCAACTATTGGACCAACGCAGCAACGTCCAATTGTTGATGTCAAACAGCACACGACGCGAAGTTCAGTTGGTGCTTGAAGAAGCCCTTCGAGGCAGAGTGCACGATTGGAAGTGGGAAGTGCAGGGCAAGAAAAACGCAAGGGTGCTGAAAGGCGCGATGGGCTCTCTGGACCAATTGATGACGCTGCATGATTTGGACGGGCGAGGTGTTGTTGACCGCCTTCACCATTTCCTCGTCGCCGGCCGAACCCATTATCCCGATGCGTTGCTCAACGACCTTCTTGAAGCACTCTCGATATGCGATGTTCGATTGCAGCGATCGGCACAATCAAGAATTCAACTCGAAGAACTGCTTCATCGTGTCGCAGAGATTGGTAAGAAACATGTTTCCTTGCTGTCGTAACCGTCATGTAAGGTTGCACAACAGCCACCGACGGGCGTGTAGCACAGCTGGATAATGCACCGGCCTCCTAAGCCGGAGATCGCGGGTTCGAATCCTGCCACGCCCGCCAATTAATATGGACAAGAGCCATATTTGCGAGCACCCACGCATGAACGGGGGATGACATGGCGAAGGATGACAAAGCGACCGCCAACACCCTACCGGACCCGTACGGTCACGGGTTCGTTCGTGCGGAAAATCCCGTGGAGCGTACGATTGAAAAATGGCGGCAGCAAGAGCAACTCCGTCTCCGTTTTGGCCTTCTCGCCCGGCACCCATTGATGATCGCTGTCCGTTTGTTGTTCGGAGCAAGCGTTGCTATCGTGGCGTTGCTTTCTGTGTTGGTACCGACATTCGCACCTCCAAACCCGGGCTACGTCATTCTTTTCTGGATCGTTCCGTTCATGCTTGGCACCATCCCTCCACTCTTGGCCGGTGAGTCGATGTGGCAGTCCATTCAAGCAAGGATTTCGTTGCGGGAAATTGATGACAAAGCATCGGCTGGAAAATTGTCACTTCGCTCACAACCAGGAATGGACCGTATTCTCGAGGGTCTTATCGATGTGCGCAGATACAACACCGTGAACGTCATTTTAGCCATGAGCGCTGTGTTTTTACTGGGGCTCGGCACGGTCATCGAAGAGGATTCCTTGGTATGGAACCTCTCGTTTTTGGTCGCCATGACCTTTGGCTTTGGCCACACGTTTCATTCATTTTTCACATCCGACACCGTTCGTCAAATGGGTGACAAGATGCCATGTTTGGTTCACCATGCCCCCACTCACCATCCCACGCAACTCGGCTCTATCCTTGGTGAACTTATCATTCTCCACTTGGATCCAGACCTGTACTTGGATTGGCTTGACTGGCTTACAACCTTCCGAAAGAGTATCCTCCCAGGTTACGACAAAGATCAGTCGTGGGAGCGCGTCCTCTACATCCTTCACCTCAATGCAAAAGGCGACCTTAGCGATGAAGTAGCGAAGGGCGAGCTCAACGAGTTTATTCGGCCAGATGCGATCGGTGAGGTACTTCTTGACCCCGAAGCGAAATTCAACTGGCGGTCACTCCAACGACTTCTTGCCCACGCGCGAGTTTGGCAACCCAGTGCATTCCGCCTGCTTGAACGCCTTCAATTGGACCTACTCTCAGGCGCTCCAATGATGCTCCGTTCTCCTTGGCGCATGGATGTCGCCATCGACCCAGAATGTGACGAGGGGACGGGTCATTTGTTCATTGCATTGAACAATCAGTCCTTTGAACAAACCGTTGCACGAATCGAAGTGGTTTGCCCCGGCGGTGAACCGTTCGCCCGCGATCATCGATTTGAACTCAAAGCATGCCCTCCTCCTCGGCAAGCAGTCCAACTCAATGCAGAAGGCGAGGATGATGCCCTTGATTGGGTGCCAAGATACCTTCAGCAAGGTGTCGTTCTGTGGCTTGGCGTCGCATGGCCTGAGCGCGAAGAAGGTGACCGCTATGTTCAGGTCATCTTGCGAGACGAAGAAGGCATCGTCATTGAATCCCGTGTGTTGAGGACGGTGGTCAAGCGGCGGACCAGCACTCATTCTCGAAAGAAGAACAAAAATTTGGAGCGTGCACGAACGTGGGCAACTCGCCCCCTGCCCGACCTCTGAAGCAGTGTTCGCGCCTGTTTTTCGACCCCCTCCTTCGTGTGGCTTGAGCGCGCACCTTATGGCAGTCCTCTGCCTCGCCAGCAACAGGGGAGACTGAAGATGGAAGCATGGGATGTCGTAGTACTCGGAGACGGGCCCGCTGCATTGTACGCCGCTGCTGAAGCCGCCAAAGGTGGTGCCAGCACCCTCATGATGTCGGCAACCGGCCTTGGAAATCCTGGCATGGCGTCACTGGACGGTCTCTCTTCATCGTTGCAGGAAACAAACAACCGCAGTCATCGAGAGGACACCATCCGCTGCGGGGCCTTCCTCTGTGACCAAGACATCGTTGCGGAAACGACTTCGGGAGCCAACAAACATGTCGACCTTCTCGAGCGCCGCGGCCTCAATTTCCGCCGCGATCAACAAGGGTTGCCCATGGTCCGCAAAGCCTTGGGTCACGCCCAACCTCGGACCTCCGATGCAGGAAGTGCAACCGCCATCGGTCTGCAACAGGTGGCTGAAGAACAATGCATGCGGCACGGCGTTGTTCGCCGAGGTGACCAAGTCCCCCTTACCTTGGTTCACACCAATCAATCGGTTGACGGCATCGTTGTGCTTGACATGGTCAACGGGCGAATCATCGGCATACAATGCAAGGCCCTCATCATCGCTGACGAAGGCTTTGAGGGCGCCTTCACCACCGGCGTCGTTGGCCTCGGAATGGACATGGCTTTCCGAGCAGGCCTCGCGCTTCGGGACATGGAGTTCATGACCCATCACCCCCTTGTCATTAAAGGAACCAACATCTACTTGCCCACAGGCTTGCTCAACGACGGTGCCCAACTGCACGAAGCCTCTGGGGCACCCATTGAGACGGCTGGCAAATCTTCCATCGAAGTCACCGAAGCCATCTTGGCAGCCGTTCAACCTGTTCTTGACGCACGCCAATTGGGCCAAGCCGAGTCGTGGTGGGGCTCGCTCTTCAGAACGGTCGCTCAGCGTACCGGTATTGACATGAAACGCCAAACAGTCCCTCTTGCACCAGCCGTCGGGCACACCATTGGTGGACTCGCCGTCGATGGCGAGGGCCGTTGTGTTGTTGGAACATGGTCTCGTTGGTTTACCGGCCTGTACGCCGCCGGCGATGCTGCCTGCACGGGATTGCACGGGGCCGCGGCTCTTGCTGGCAACCGTTTGCTTGATGCGCTTACATCGGGCACATCCGCAGGACGGTCCGCTGCTGCATGGGTCGCAGAACGCAAGTTCAGCACAGCGCACTCTTTGGAAGCAGCACTTGCCGAGGCCGAAGCAGACCTGTCAACGATGATGGAAGACAACGAGCACACCCACGTCGTTCGTTGTGGAACGGTCATGACCAACCTCCAAACGGCATTGGCCTCGACCACGACGTTCAGTGAAGCGTCCATGGAAGCCTTGCTGACCAAACTTGAAGGCGTCTCGTTAACGGCTGAATCGCTCCACCTCGACCAGCATTCACTCATTGCCAACACCAACTTGTTGGAGATTCTACGAACACAAGCAGCCGTCCGCATGGTCACAGCATCTCTCCAAAGCGGCTTGGCACGCCAAGAATCTCGCGGCTCCTTCGTTCGAGAAGACTATCCCGAATCAAACGATGACTTCCTTCATCACAGTACGGTAGACCTGAACGGCAAGATCGACAAACTCGCCGTCAAGAAAGGTGCAGGTGGACACTGGGTCTTGCCTCCACAATGAAGAAGGACATCGTTCGTTCGTTGACGGTCATGGCGACCCTGTTCGAGCAGATTCTCAGCGGCGACATACCCTCCCATCGCGTGGCAAGCGGCGAAGGTTGGTACGCATTTCTCGACATCTTTCCCCGAAGGGAAGGCCATACACTGGTCATCCCCGTTCGTCCCGTTCAACGGTTGGCCGACTTGGAGCAACACGAACATGCTGCCTTGATGCAAGGCGTCATCTCGGTTCAAGCGAGGTTAAGCGCACATTTCCAAACCACCGATTTCACCGTATGTGTCCACGACGGGCCGCTTGCAGGTCAAGAAGTCCCTCACGTCCATGTTCATGTTCTGCCGCGCACGGTTGACGATGGCGGTGGCACGTTGATGTCCATGTGGCCCCCAGGTAGGCGGGAACCCGACCACGAACGACTCGGCGCGCTGGCCTTGCTTCTTCAGGATGTGAAGTGATGGCGACCATCGTCACAGAAGAAGAGGAAATGACGCACAACGGCGAAGCCCTACCCATCCTGTCTGCTTCGGCCAAGAACATGCAAATCGACAAACTGCTGGCAGCACCACTTCCAACCTACACCTCTTCCGTCCCAGGTTCGTATCTTTGGACCAACGTGGCGTTTTGGATGTGCAGACGGGTATCAAGCGTGCAATTTCGTACCGTGTCCACCACTTCGAAGACCCAGCTGCAGCGAGATGGAGCGGGCGCCATGTGTTGTGGGTGGCACACCAACGGACTGATGGACCCGCTGGGCATTTTTCTCCAACACCCCAAGGAATTCGTGGTTGGCGCACGCCATGACCTGGTCACGCGTCCTCTCCTTGGATGGTGGACGCGACGTCTGGCTGTACAACCGGTGGTTCGTAAAGCAGAACTTTTGCGAGGTGGATGCACCGAAGAAGAAGCACAACACCTCAACGGGCGCTCGTTGTTGGCACTGGCAAACGGCATCGCCCATGGCTTTGGTTGTGTCCTGTTTCCAGAGGGCACAAGTCACGACAAATCCCACATGATTCGTTTCAGGACGGGGCCGATCCGAACCGTTCTTGCTGCTGCAGCGTTGGCCAAGGCCAACGATCTCCCCCTCCCCCATCTTGTGCCCGTGGGTCTGCACTTCCGCCGCCGGGAGCATTTCCGAACCGATCAATACGTTGAATTCGGCGAACCGATCGTGCTTGAGGACAGCATGGTCTCCGAGGCCATGGTCGATGCCGTACGAGAGGGCGGCTGGGTCGAACCGTCATCAGAAACGGTTCACGAAATTCGAGATCGCCTACAGACCATCCTTCCCGACATGACGCCAAACGCCGCTACGTGGAAAGAACACCGAGCCGTGCACCTTGTGGCTCATTTGAACGCTCGCACCAACGGAACACCCCTTGACACGTGGCAAAAAGAAGTCCATGCCGCACGAACCGTTCGGGATACATGGCCGGAGCGAAACGCATCGTTCCCTCCAGAACCGCTCTCAGGAGAACGATACGAGAACGCCAGCGAAGCAGCGGAAATCCTCGAACGTCACGGCTTGGACGGGCGCGATCTCAACCAAAGCGGTAGAGGACTTCGTCGAGCGAACCTCTTGCGCGCACCGCTTGCGCTTGCCCAAACACTCCTGTTCCTCGCGCTCCTCCCGCTTTCAGTATCCTCTCTCGGTTTGCAAATTGCTCTCGGACGTTTGCTGGGCGATTCAACCGATGAGGGACTTGACGCACGCACGAGTTATCAGTTCTTAGCGGCGTTCTTTGGCTCCCTTCTGGTGTGGCCAATCGTCGCCCTATTGTGGACTGTGACCTTGTGGTTGAATCAAGCCTCCATTGCGGACATGTTCAGCCTCTCAAGCACATGGTTGGCCGATGCAGGAGGTCCATTTGTGGTGTACTTCCTCTGCTTCCCGTTGTTTTGGGCCAGTGGCAAAACCTTCGCTTGGGCGTGGGATGCATGGGTGGACACACGGAAGGCATGGAAGCGACGATTCCTCAACAGGGAAGAACGAACCCGTCTTCAGACGCTCCTTCGCGAACTCGTCTGAAAAGGGTGCAATTCAAACGGGAGGAGAACCTCGCCATACCATGACAGCCGACGAAACGGTCAATTTGCTAAAGCAGTGGCTGACCGAAGAGCGATTGTCGGCCAAGGCGCAAAACGACCCTCGGGCGCATGCCCATTTCCTCGTTCGCTATCCCAGCGGAAAACAAGGACACATGTTTGCGATCGTGGTGCCCAAAGGACGCGATCTCGTCGCAGTATCAAGCATGACACGTGTTGATGAGGGGCAGCAGAAAGAGATGAGTGAACACATGAAGGACGAGGGGGGTGACTGGGCCGAATGGGTGCATGAAAGCCGCCTCCACCTCATTCGAACCGGCGTTGATTGGGTCATCCATATGGGTCACGAAGGCGACAAAAAACCAGGACCACTCCAAGCCTTCAATGTCAGTCTTCCTATTTGGTTTGACGGTTTGACCAAACACGAGTTCATGAACAGCCTTCGTCGTCTTTGGCTCGCAAAACTCGCGGTGATTCACGAAATCAAGTATTCCTATGGCCCAGGCGTCGGTAAACCAGGACCAGTGGATGACTGGGCAAAATCAAAGACACAACCCAGTGGTAACCATCCGGAGCCAGAGGCCGCACCGACAGCCGAAATTGAATTTGACGAGAAGATGTCGTTTGGGTCAGGCTTTGACCCTTCAGAATGGGCTTAATCGCCCCAAAAAGCCCGTTTTTGCCCTTCAAGAATGTGGGCCACACTCATGCCCCCCCTTCGTCATGAAATGACCGATAGGGAGCGCGGTTAAGTATGAGAAAAGTGTGAAAAAAAATCAGTGAAGACAGGGGTATTCCTATGAAACAGAAAATGAAATCCGTTAGCCTTGCATCCCTCATGGTGCTTTCCGTGCTTTCATCGTTGATGATCGCCAGCGTCACCGTGAGCGCCAGCACCGTCGTGATTACTGAAGCCGTTCAAATTGTGGACGGTGGAACAGCATCCGATTCCCAAACTGCAGTTGTTGCTGATAGTTCGGGCAACGTTCACGTTGTTTGGACTCGGAACAACCTCCACCTCTACTACTCGATGCTGTCTCCTCGTGGAGAGACACTCATCGATGCTACCAAAATCACCAATTCTGGACTTCACAAGATTTGGCACCCTGATGTTGCGGTTGACGAGTTTGACCGAATCCACGTTGTATGGGCCGACAAAGCCGGCCAACACGCCATCATGTACAGCGCTCTTTCCCCTTGGAACGCACCGATGGACGGCATGGCTTCCGATGACGGAACCATCACGGCGATCGACGACACCATCATTGAACGCCGTTCACAAAACCGAGATTGGCCAGCCATCGACATCGACAGCCAGAACAACGTTCACATCGTTTGGCAGGACAACTATGACGAACTTGGAAAATTCTTCAACCAACCCCAAATCTACTACTCGATGATTCAACCTGACATCAGCAACGGTGCTACGGTCACGCTCTTTGACGACAGCCTGCTGACGCCCATCATCGGGCACAAGGGCCACCCTGATGTCGTGGTCGATGCCAACGATTACGTCCAAATCGCTTGGGACGACACCCGTGGTGGCAAGGTCGAATTGGCCTTCATCGTCGACACATCAGGGTCCATGTACTCCGAGTGGGCCGACATCTGTACGGTCATCTACGGTGGTAACTTTGCATCGGGCGGCAATTTCCAAGGCATCAAACCCATGCTTGAAAACGCCAACATGACGGTGTACGAGACGATTTACGGTCTCGGAAACACCCTTCCGGGCGCAGCAAGCTCCGGTAACTGTCAAGGTTACAACAAGAATACCGGCCCCCGAACCACACCTCTTGGGCAAACGCCCGGCGACGACTCTGGCGGTATCCGTAAACTCCCAGGGACCATCTACAACGGCAACACCTACTCGGGTTACTCGGGCGAGGACTGGGGCCCAGGATCCAACTGGGCATGTCTCTCGTGGAAGGACGCTGCAGGCAATGTTCCGGGCAACCCGCCCACGCAATCTGACCACCGTTGGAACCCCAACGCCACCAAGATCGTGATTCCCGTATCCGATGAAGGACCCAAAGACGGTGACCCTTCTCAGCAGGCTGACGACAAGACCGCCATTATTGAAGCCCACGACAACTGTCTGCTTGCGGGCGTCATCCCTGTTGGTTTGTACGGTCAAGGCTACGGCGGTGCAGGAAACATCCAATCCCACTTCATGGATCTCGTCCAATGTCCAAACGGTATCGTTTCGACCCAAACTCGAAACTGCCCGGGCAACACCCTTGCTAACTCCGACGCAGGTGGTCAGGCTTACGAGTTCCCGTCCGGCAGTGGAACCAACCAAATGGCCCTCCTCGTTGAAGCCATGGTCTACATTTCGACCAACAACTCCCGTGAAATCTACATGTCTGTACTCGACCCCTACGGGAAGATGAACAACGACCCCTCCTTCACACCAGGCGTCCGCGGAACGACCGCTTCTGGCGGCTCCTACACCGAAGACACCGGGGCAGGAGCAGACGGGCACCTCGTGGTCGTGAACGACACTCGCGTGACCATCGATGACGCCTACTCCTTCCACCCCTCCATCGGCGTTGACATGCAGGGCAACACCCACATCGCATGGATGGATGGCCGTGATTATGGCTTTGAGAAGGACACCAATTACGAGGTCTACTACACCAAACTCCGACTGCAAGGCGCAGGGGCTTGGGACGGCGCAGACCAAGGACTGTCCACCTACGCCATCAAGAAGATCAACGACACACCCATTTCTAACGTCGAAGGCAACGGCGGCCTACCACCCGCTTCGCCCTACGCCGGAAACTCGGTGTTCCCTTCGTTGTTGACCGACGATCAAAACAACGTGCATATCGCTTGGGTTGATTCAGGTAACATTTCGGCGAACGAAGAAATTCTCTATGTTCGCTTGAACCAAACCGATTTGACCGGAGACGGCGAAATCGCTCTCGACCCATGGGAAGCGGTACCTGTCACCTCTTGGAACTCCAACAAACTCGGGCCCAACAGCGGCCGTCAACCAAGCATCGGTATGCCTCCGGCTTTCGCCAATGACCTTGGCAGCGGCGCGCACATCGCTTGGTCCGATACCAACACATGCGATGAAAATGGAAACAACAATCGTTTCACGATTTGTTATTCTCACGTNTTGACAGGGCAAGTCGATGTTGAATTTGATGAAGGTGAAACGTTCTATCACGTCATTGAACCCGGGCAACAGACCATTTACAACTTGACGATGAACAACTCAACACCCGGTCCAAAAGACCTCGTTGCCGACACCTATGGTCTCAACATTTCCGGTGTGCCGATGAACTGGACAGCGAACCTCTACTTCGCTTCCAACCACTCGAGCATCTTCCCCGACACCCCGATCTTCCTCGAGGGCGGCGAAGACATTCGCTTCTACATGCGCGTGCAGGCACCGTCCATTTACCAGGCGAACGGTGATGAATTGGCTGAAATCAGAATCACGGCTCAGTCGTACAAGGACCCAGCGATTCAAAACGACCTTGTCACCCTTACGCTGATGGACGTCGTGCACGGCATCAACCTTGACACCTCACACAGCATGGCCGATATTGAACAAGGTGACACGGCCATCTTCTCCATCACCATCACCAACACCGGAAACGTCCACGACGCCTTCGTGTTCTGGGACCCGAGCACCCTTGAAGGACAAACGGAGTGGGTTCTTCCCTTCGGTTGGCAAGTTAACTTCCCGATTCGTGTTGAGCTTGACCCTGGACAATCGGTGACCAAGAACCTCGAAGTGTTCGTTCCAACCTCCGAAGACCCAGGATTGTTCGTCATTTACCTCAAGGGGTGGTCTGAAGGTGAACCGATCAAGGACGCAGCCTCTCCAACGTTCGATGTACTTGAGTTGCAAGTCTTCGTCTCGATTCGTTCAACTGGAAACATTGTCCTCGTTGCGGAAGACAAAACTTCGCAGGTGCTGCCGGGCGACTGTGCAAATTACCTCGTGAACGTCACGAAGAATTTCGACTCAGGCGACCTTGTCTTCGCCACACCTGGCGCTCCTGAGGCCATGCCAGACGGCATGAGCGTGACGGATTGGCGCAAGGAGAATTGGGTCGTGAATGTTGACTTCCAGAACGCCACGGGCCCAGCCGATGCGGGGGCCGGTCTTGGTGACCCCATCGCTTGGACCATCCCTGGCACTGCAGATAAACTCACCAAGCGCGTAAACGTTCATGTTTGCGCTCCGTTCAATGCGACAGCAGGTCTTGGGCCAGCAATCACCCTCAAGGGGTACTTGGACGGCTACCCTCGGATTTCCGACTCGGTGATTCTCTCGACGAAGGTTGTCCACGTGTTTGACCTTGATGCAAGCATTGACCCAGAAATAGGAACCGAGATGAACGTGAACCCTGGTGAATCGATTGAATTGCCAATCACCGTGATCAACGATGGAAACGGGCCTGACCGCTTTGATTTCCGTCTTGCTCGCGTGACCGACGCTTTCGGCGTTGATGTGATTTGGGACATTGACATCCCCCGAGACTCTTTGCAAGAATTGTCACCCGACACCTTCCAGGCATTCACTGTCCTCATGAATGTCCCTGACCGTGTGCCAGCTGGNGATTACACCGTGGTGTTGCAAGCATACTCAGAAGAACTCTATCCTGATGATTCTGGTCGTTTGACCCGAGTCCGAGATGTCATCACCCTTACGGTGACGGTGGATGAGTTCCACGACATGCAAATTTCGATGGACCCGACGGTTGACAACGCTGTCAAGACATCGGCACCCGGGCGTATCGTCCGCTTCATGTTTAACGTGACCAACAACGGGAACGTTGCCGATGTTCCAACGTTGAACAACCACACTGCCCAGCGTGACGGTGATGCATTGCTTTGGAATGAATTGCCTGGCATGAACATGTTGGATGGCTGGAGCGTTGAGTGGTTCATGCTCAAGCAATTGAGCGCCGATGTGGTGGTTGAAGAGCCCTGTTTGGAGGAGGCGTCCACCGCTTCTTCTTTCCCAGAAGACCGTTGCGTCTACCTCACAGACATCGGTGAATACCGTCTACCAGAGATGGACCCATACCAAACGCATGGCGTTGTTGCAGCCGTCTCCATCGGCACCAACGCCAAGTTGGACACACGCAACCTTGGACTGAAGGTCGTCTCGATGTACGGCGATATGGAAAACGANGGTGACCATGACGACTCNCCTGCTTGGGANGGNGAGAACTTNGATTCCAACGAATTCATCGTGACACTCCGACTGCGAGCACCGAACTTGGAGATCAAGGAAATCATTCTACCGCCTTCGCTCAGCGGAGACGTTGACTCCACCATCCCGGTGGGCATCATCCTGCAGAACACAGGTAACGTGCACGCCACGGACATTGAAATCGTGCTGTGTGAGTACGATGAAGTCAACGATGCCGACTTGATGAAGGAACTCCGCCAGAACGGTTGCGAAGAAGACCGCGTCGTCATGCGCCAAGTGGTTGGTGCACTCCTTGCTCCTGACGATACCGAAGACGCGAAGGAGATTGAATTGTACTTGCTCTATCCCGTCACCGCCGGTAGCAAAGGCGTCTATGTCGTGGTTGACCCAATGAACGAAATCGTTGAGTCCGACGAGCGCGACAACGTTCGTGCCGTGCCGGATGCCCTCGAATCCGAGAGCCCGCTCTTTGACATGGCGAAGGAAGTCGTCGGAAAGACCGCCCTTCCGTTTGCCGTCATTTTGCTGACCATCGCCTTGCTTGGCGTGGTGTACTTGGTCGGCAAGGGCCGTCGAGACGAAGTGAACAAGCGACTTGCTGAACAATCTTCGCTGGTCTCTGTCCTTGCAGAAGAAGGCAATTGAGCCGAGTTTGAGCGCTGACCTCATCCGAGGTACCAGCGCAACTCCGTGTTCAGCGGAGCCGCGATGACTTGTCCGGAGCGACGTGCGATTTGCTTTTCCAGCCGTGACCGAAGCGCATCCAGAACTTCACCTGGGCTCCCCGAAGCCATCAACTCCTGTTGCACAAGGGCGGTGAGGTCAAGGCGCTCGCCGTTGGCTTCGACCATGGACTGAATGATGCTTCGCTCTTCGTAGGACTCAAAGTCGGTTTCGACAGCAGCAGACACGCGTTGACGAACATGCTGGTGAAGCGAAATCAACGCGTCTCGCTGAGCGTCCAATTCTTCGAGAAGGGATGCCAAGGAGCGCATGTGCGCCAAACCTTCAGCCACAGCGATTTTCTTTCGACCGCTCAGTGATTCTGCAATGGGGATCGATGCTGGAGGTAGGTGAGTGGACAAGCGCATGGGGCCGTAGGTCGGCAATTTCCGTTGTTCGCAACGAAACAAATCCGGGCCGATGTCAATGTGAACGGACATGGCTTTTTCGACGGCGTAAATCGTACGTGGCGGCCCCCCCTTCTTCGACGGGACCTTGGTTTTGGACACCATACCGCCGTCTTCCAATTCCTTCAGATGCTTGACAATGGCGGGCTGGCTAACGCCGATCAATTCCGACAACTGCATGGGGTAGTGCGGCTCACGAGCCAACCTCTCCAAGATCTGTCGGCGGGTTTTGTTTTGCAGGAGATAGAGGGCGTTGTTCACATCACTCATACTTCTCAACTCGAGGTTGGGTAGTTCCCGGCCTCTATGAACTCACCGATGCTTCACTGCTCGTCCCAATCCTTCCATGCGTTCTGGTTTGCAGGCGTCTCCGACTGCACAGTCCGCCGTGCAGGTGTGGGTTTCGAAGTCGATTGAGGCTGCTTGGCTTCTGCCAGCGGCACGCCTTCATCCCACGAAGCGATGGCTGCGGCATTGGCGGCTTCTTGAACGGTGTCTTCGGGCGAGGGCGTTTGATAACGACCCGTCTTTGCCTGTTCCTGTGCCGTTTCAACATCCCCTCGCATAAGTGCGTAGATCTGTTCGGTGGTGAGCAAGGTGCCTGCCTGCACATCTGCCAAACCGTCAACAAAGGTGTCCGATGGCTGTTGCTCGACGGTGTCTGAAAACGGTGGAGCCACCGTCGGTTGTTGATGTTGCTCTGGGGCATCTACCAGACCCGTCATGAGGGAGTTTTCTGGATGGACATCCGTGATTGGAATCAATTGACCGTCGGAACTCACCATCATCACACGTGGCGCTCTGCTCGGCTTGGAAGCGAAGTAGATGATGAGCGATATGGGGAGCGTAAAGACGCCCAAGCAGCAAAAGGAAACGCCAAACATCAACAACGGTGATTCGAACAGGCTCGCCTGAATCGCATTCACCGAGACAAGCCAGCCCGAGACATCCTCGCACGTCGCTTCACACGTGATGATGATGGCATAGTCTGAACTCGTGTTCAACGCCCACGAACTACGGGTCACCATTTCGGTGCCATCACCCGTCATGGCTTGCCAATCCAACAAACACGATTGTTGTTCAATGGCCTCACCAACGATCGATGAGCCTTCGACCATGTACAACTCAACCTTCATTTCGGCATCGTCAGCGACCTGATAGAACCGATAACAACTGTCGGTCAATCCCTCGGCGGGAAACGTTCCCGCACCCTCATAGACGCTGTGATGTTGCTCGCGGGGGTCCATGGCGCTTACCGATGAGGATTGACTCAACACCAGGCTGACGCCGAGGAACAGCATGACACCGCCCACGATGGCAACCCGCATGGCCCAAGGAGAGCGTTGTACAGGCTCAGGGGCTTGCATCAAACCCTTCCAAGCCCTCTTCCTCCATAAGGCTCGCTGATGGGCTCACGCCAGCCCCAACTCTGCGAGCTTTTCGGGAAGATAGGTATCGGTCACGAAATCAAGACCGTATTTTGCGAGGGATTGTTGTTCGGCTTTCTTGCCCAATTCCAACATCATGTTGATTTGTTGTTGCCACCAACTATCGGCAAATCTTGGGTCGGACAGTTCGGCTTTCAACGCCTCAATATCACGGGCTGAAAGGTCGTCACTGGGCAGGTCGTAGGCCTCGATGTCATCGGCCGTGATACCGAGGTACGTGGCGGTTGGTGTGGCAAGATACTCCGAGATGTGAGCCGTTTTGATGGCCCCGTAGGCGATGGATGCAAAGATGCGGAAGGACCACGGGTCACCGTCGAGGAAGACGACTACGGGCAAATCCCATTCTTCGCTCATCCGCTTGAGGATGCGTCGCGTTGACCGTGCAGGTTGCCCTTTCAGGTGCACAAGGCCGCAGTTAAACGCCTCGTCAAATCCATTTTCGATGAGACGGTCAAACATACCACCTGTCTCGATGGCCATGATGAAATTGATGTCGTGCTCCAGCAATTCGATTTTTTCTTCTTCCACGTTGTAGGGGACGCCATAACCCGAATCACCGACATCGTCTCGTGCATTAATGCGCATCCATTCCCCGCGTCGGTTGCGTTCTCGAAGCGTGAGGTTGCCGATCATTCTCGCACCGTCTTCTTCAGGTCGTAATTTGAAATCTTCACGCAAACACTTCGTGACGACCTCCAGATCTTCAGCGAGGTTGTTGGACTCGTTTTGCGAGGAAAACTTCCCCAATCCCCACGCTTCTGAAATGTAATACATCTCTCTCAAGGTGGACGATTTTCCAGCATCGATCATCTCTTCGATGAATTCAACAACGTGCAAGGCACGAAGCAGTTGCTTGGCTGAACCGAGGCTTGTTGCATCGCGAATTGAACGCTTCTTTCCATACTTGTAGACGCCAAGTTTGTTGTCAAACCCGATGTTGTTTTTGGTACGAACAGGCAATGTCATCGTTGGNGGCTCGCCCTTGACGATTTTGTCGTACATTTCTGTGACGACCTNNTGCAGGGCNGCTTTNGTTTCTTCTGGTGTGTGGCTGGCTGACATCANGCATCACTCCCGTATCCCATCAGGGTTTGTTGNCCCGAAGACCGAGGCTCGCTGTCGTCGTNTTTTGGTGCNGGTGGAANGGNTGCTTCGGTCGCCTGNGGTNCAGCCANTTCNNCATCCTCTTCNCCNCCCCCATCGAGAATTTCTTCTTGCCNTCGNANTTCTGCNAGGAGTTTTTCGTCCATTTTTGTCGCGCCAATCACTTCCTGACTGCCGCGATAGAACACATCCGTTTCGGTCCAATCGCCGCGCTCAAGGCCTCTCAGTGAGTAGGTGAGCGTGAACGTTTGCCCTGGCTCCAAGGTGTCCAATTTCCATGCCCAAACGCCCGTGGCTTCTTTTCGGCCACCGTTTGTGTTGTTTTCCATGGTCGCACCTTCCTTTTCAGGCCAAGCNGCGAGGATGGTGTAGGCNCGTGCTCGTGAGGTGTAATTGAACAGCGTGATGGACACATCCGTTTGCTTTGTCTCCTTGTTCCAAACCGTTTGACTTTCGGAAATNACNGCGCCCATGATNTTGGTGATCGAACCCGCAAGGTCGGGCACAGGTTTCCCGAGAATGGCTGCAGACTTTTCAGCGATGGCAGGAATGATGTCGTTGACCAATTCGAATTTCTCTTGGACTTTGACCATCTTTTTCTTCTTCTGAAGGTGCTTTCGAAGACCCCGCCCCATTTCGAGCATGGCTTTCCGAACTTCATCGAGCACCTCGCCGTTGTCTGCCAACGCTTCTTTGGCTTCGGAGGTGAATTGGACGTTCGTACTTGCCAAATGAACCAAAATCGCCGCAGGCCCCTTCGGCAAGCCGCGACCACCCGCTTGGTCAAGTCCGTATTGTCGCCAATCCACGGATTCAATGGCCTTGGTGAGCAAACAGCCTCCTTGCTGATACATGAGCGGGACACGATTGGCAAAGCGGAGGACCTCCACGGGTTTGTCCGCAGCCATTCCTCCGCCAAAGATCAGACCGACCTCGACCTGGTAGGGGTTGCCTTGTGACACNGTCGGCGATCGGGTCATCGTCGTGACAAACCGAGAATCAATGGTTTTGGAAAGTCCTTTTTTGATGAGCAATTCTTCAATGGGGGAGAGGCAATTGGTGGGGGGGTTCAACAATTTGACCGGCTTGTTGTTGAGTTGACGCTCACCTTGAAACG
This sequence comes from Methanobacteriota archaeon, assembly GCA_002728035.1. Taxonomy (GTDB): domain Archaea; phylum Thermoplasmatota; class Poseidoniia; order Poseidoniales; family Poseidoniaceae; genus Poseidonia. The sequence continues at coordinate 6,153 of PBUZ01000042.1, read as the reverse complement.
CTTCAAGCAACGCACGAATTTGGTCGGGTTTCATGGATTTCGGCTTTGCTTTTTCGGGAATTTCGGCGCACTCAAGCAACTCTTTTGCAGCGCGCGTTGAGACGCCTGAGAAGTTCTTGTAGAGGAACGAGGTCATGCGGGAGTCGGTCGATTCTGTGCACATTCGTTGAAGCGTACCCAAATGGATGCCGTGCGGGTGGGGCTTGATGCTCTCGACTTTGCGCGGTAATCGTTCGGTGACTCGGGGCCAATGATGGACTTCACCATCAGGGTCGACAAAGGTGATGTCGGCGTGTGGGTTGACGATGCTGGTCATGCGGAGGTATTGGTAGACGCTTTGACGTCCACGTTGGTACTTGGCCTTCATTCGGCAGGTGATTTCCAAACCATGAGCTTTCATCGTTCCGTCAGGCTTCTCCCACAGCACGCGGTCTTCGTTGGATTTTGTCGCCTTGTTTTTGCGCGTGTCGAGTCCGATATCTACCACCGCAGCCGAGGTTTCGGTGGCGATTTTTGAACGGACATGCGTCTTGCGGCCCGTTGTCAATTGGCTGTACATAACGACCCCTGTAATACCGATGCCCTGTTGGCCACGGGATTGACGAATGGCGTGGAATCGCGAACCAAAGAGCAGTTGGCCGAAGACCTTCTCGATGCTTCGTTTTGGAATACCTGGTCCGTTGTCTTCGGTTTGAAGTTCAATGATGTTCTTCTTGTCGTCCACTTTCGTGATTTGGATGCGTATGTCGGGCAAAATTCGTGCTTCTTCACAGGCGTCAAGAGAGTTGTCAACGGCTTCTTTGACCGCTGTGATGAGGGAACGCGTCAGTGAATCAAAGCCGAGAAAGTGTTTGTTTTTCTCAAAGAATTCTGAAATTGCAACCTGTTTCTGGTTTTTGGCCATTCGTTCTGCAGTGCCTGACATGGGCGTTCACCTCCCCCGGTCCTCCTCCGTCCTATGACGTCGGGCCGACAGATGACCATCCCCGTTCTTTGAGGGTAAATAATCTCCACAGGCTTCAGCCCATGATGAACGACAAAAAATGGACGATAGCCTCGCCTCCGTTCATGCGAACAAATCGGGGCGCCAAATGCTGATTTGGCCGGTAAAGGCGGAAGCGGCGACGGTCAGCGGGCTTGCCAAGTAGAGTTTCCCTGGACCAGAACGTCCCTGGAAATTCCGATTGATGGCCGAGACCGTGACCTGTTCTGGTGTGAGCGAAACGCCGGGGCCTGCACCAATGCAAGCACCGCATCCAGGGTCGATGAGTTTCACACCCACCTCGTTGAAGAGGTCATGCCATCCCCTTCGAACAGCCATGTCTTTCACTTGCCCCGAACCGTACTGGATNTAGAANTCGACGCCTTCCTTGACGCGCAAGCCTGCGTCCTTCGCCGCCTGACAAACTTCGGCATAATAGGCGATGTCGTCCTCTTTGCCAGCGGTGCAGGAACCTCCGTAGGCGATGTCCACNGCCACTTCACCGATATCGNCGATGTTGGCCCCGTTGGTTGGATCGCTGGGAACGCCNTCGTCGGGGTTGCCCGGATGAGCGACCATCGGTACGATNCTGGAGAGGTNGATGGTATGGACGCCACCGTCGTAATGTGCACCTTCGTCGGGAGCCACCATACGGGAACGTTGTTCCTCAGCGGAGAGGTGGGGTTGGGCGTTCAGCATCCATGCAAGAAGATCTTCATCGCCTTCACAAATGCCCGTTCGACCAGAGCATTCTGTTGCCATGTTGCACAGTGTGGCTCGTTCATCGATGGACAGCGACGCCAGCCCCGGTCCTCCGAATTCCATGCTGCGGTTCAAGGTCAATTCCTTTCGAGCGTGGTCGGCCAAGATGGCGAGGATGATGTCCTTCGCGGTACAGCCGTGATGAAGTTCGCCCACCAACTCAAANCGAATGGATTCAGGGACCTTGACGAAGGTGAATCCTGCGCTGACAAGGTTGGCGTATTCGGTTGCACCCACGCCCCATGTCAAGGCGTTGGAGGCCCCGCCCATGCAGGTGTGTGAATCGGTCGCTTGGATGAAATCCCCAATTTCGATGAACTCTTCGCGTGCAACCTGATGGCAGATGCCCGGCGAGACGCCGTCGACGGCTGAATAATCGCGAACGCCAGTGTGCTGTTGAAAGGCAACTTGCAGGTCTCGCAGCGTTTGCACCTTGTGCATGAACGGCACGAATTTTGGATTGTGGTGGGCATAGAGCAGGTGGTCTTCGAAGACCGCAAATTTGCCGGGATTGGGCAATGCGTATTCATCTCCATATTCCTCTTGAAGGAACGCGTGGACTTGTGCCGTCGTGAACTCGTGCGAGTAACCTCCCTGAACCTGAGCGATAACAGGGTCGCCAGGTTTGACACACTGTCCTTCTGGCTGCCCAACCAAATTGCGCCTGATGATGTGCTCGGCCATGGTCATGGGGCGCGAGGGCGTGTTGAGGGGTGGAAGTTCCAATGCCCCAGCTTTGAGCGCCTTCGCAAAAGGAAACAGTCCACCGTGCTCTACAATGAGTTGGGTGACTGGGTCGTACTGTCCGGTAAATTCTGACAGAGCAAGGGCCTCACCGTTTTGCAGACGCTCAAGCATCGCGTGATCGCCCATCAATTGGCCGAGGTTGATGTTGTTCCGTTCATGAATGGGCGCAAATGAGGCGGCGATGACGATGCGAATCCCCGCCCATCGTTCGCATTGAGCAGCAGTTTCACGGCTTGAACCGGTTCCCTTTCGTTGGCCAGAGACGATAACTTCGAAATCACCGTCCTTCAATGCGTTTTCTCGAAAGACCCTCAAGCCGTTGTGCATCAATCCAGCGTAAGCATTCTTTGCAATCTCGGCAGGGTCGTGGTCAAAACAAACCCAGGCAGGCGTCATGACGTCCGTATTGATGTCATCGAGCAAGTCATCGACGGACAAATCTTCCATGCAAAGATTGAGCCCGTCGTACAATTGCTGTTTGATGAGGTCCAAATCTTTGGTGAGGAAAAGCACGCGCTTCCCTGGGGTGAGGGCGATGTTTTCTGACGGTTTCTTGTCCCCCATGTCCCCCCCTCAATCTGCTTCATGCGTCATTCGTTCATAATCGGTTCGGGGCGTTCAGTTTGTTGTTTGGCGGACAAATTGAAGGGAATGAGATATCTTCGAAACAAAAAGTATCACCTCTGCCTGCAACGTCGCCGTCGCACTTCCAACGGTCAGGAACGTTTTTGCCGCTTGCTTTCCAGACCAAAGCATGGGCAAGAACATGTTGCTGATGCTTTGCTCAGTTGGCATGTTGCTCGCGCTCAACACGGTTCCTTTCGTCGTCGCTCAAGACGCCGATGAAGTCGCACCAGCGACGATGACGCGCATCATGATGTTGCCTCCCGAGGCAGAAGTAACGGGCATGCATGTTGATGCAAATGGTCACTTTTTCGTCAACGCCATGCACCCAGACCCCGACCAGTACAAGGCCACCGTTGGTGTTGTTCACGGGGTTGATTGGAACAACCTCCCCGCAACGGTTCCAGCATTGGAGGCTTCCAGCAGCCCACAAGACATTTGGCACGGCATACGCACCTCGTACGGAGCATACCAAGTCCTCTTGCAAACCGGCGATGCCTTGACCGAAGGTGGCCTTGCAGGGGGCATTTACGCTGCTGATGATGGGGCACAACTTCTTCTGAGTCAAAAGCCCGATTACAACGCCTATGTGCCCGCCACCACCGATGGGTATCGTGGCTTCCTTTACACCGCTTGGGAAGACCGACCCGCCGGCATCAGCCAACTCGACATTGAATGGAACTCAACATCGTCACAATGGGACGTGCTGAACAGCAAGATGCTTGATTTGAGTTCGATCAACGGAGGGTGGGTCCTTTGTTTTGGAAGCATCAGCCCGTGGGGCGCTCCCTTGTTTTCCGAGGAACTGTATTTTGACGACACCGAGCAGTGGAACGACGAAAGTTTCCGCTACCACGCCGATCAAACCCGGCTTGCCGATTACCTTGGGCACTACCCCAATCCTTACGATTACGGCTACATCATTGAAATCGAAGACGCTGACTCAACAGAACCTGAGTTGACCCGTCACTTTGCCATGGGCCGCTTCTCGCATGAAAATGCGGAGGTCATGCCCGACGAGAAAACGGTCTACTTGACCGATGACGGTTACGACACCGTTCTGTACAAGTTCGTCGCCAACACGGCTGGCGATTTGAGCGCAGGAACACTGTATGCCGCCCATGTCTCACAAGACGAGGGCAGGGATGCAGCCAGCACCGGCTTCGATGTCGATTGGATTGAACTGGGCTCATCCTCTTCCGCTGAAGTGCAAACGTGGATTGACCAGTACGATGGCATCACCACAGCCGACTTTGTGGCCGGTGAATCGTCCTACATCTCCGACGCCGAGATCAACGATTGGGCTGAAGCCCGATTGAACGACGACCTCAACGGTGACGGAACGATCGGGACGGCCGCAGACGACAGGGTTGCATTCCTCGAATCTCGGAAAGCCGCTGCAGCCCTTGGGGCCAGTGATGAGTGGAACAAAATGGAAGGCGTCGCCTTCAATCCCAAGGTACCCGACACCCTCTACCTCGCCATGTCAAGCATCGACAACGGGATGACCGATGGAAAAGACGACATCGACTTGACGCTGAACTCGTGCGGCATCGTTTACCGAATGACGATGAACACATCGTGGAACGTGAACCGGATTGATCCGGCCATCGTCGGGGGCCCGTACACGGCCTCCGATGATCACGAATGCAGCATCGACAACCTTGCAGGACCCGACAACCTGCTCGTGCTCGATGATGGGCGCGTGCTTGTCGGCGAAGACACGAGGCGGCACGAATACAACATGGTCTGGTTGTGGCAAGACGCCGCCTCACCGGCGGCGAATGTGGAGCACATCACCGTCGGTGTTGAGCCAGCCGCCAACACCACACCGGGCGACGCATCGCAGTGGAAGTTGGACTACGATTACCAAGCGGAAGTCGGCGAACTCCAACCTGGATTGACGTACACGGCTGTTATCCTTGTGAAAGAGATGGATGACGAAGAATTGCTCGGCGTGTGGTGGTGGAACGACATCGATACCAATGGAGAACAATACAACCGTACCTTCGGACTCGAACGTGGATGCTACGAAATTGAAACTTCGCTATACGAACGGGATGATTTGAACACCGACGTGCAAAATGCCACCGTACGCGCCTTTTCACAGAGCGAAGTGGTGGTTGGAACAGGGGCGTGTGTGGACGGCGTGTATGTTGCGGAGGAAACCAACACCACAGCGACGAAAATTTGCGAAGGTTGTTGTGGCGAATATTCGGAAATCCCTGCCGATGAACCCTGTGCTATGCCGGGCTGCTTGGCGTGTGGGCCAAGCGACATCATTTCCCAAGAACTTGGTCTGATTGTCCGAACCATGCTTATTGCCACGATCGTTGTGCTGGCGTTTCTGATCGTCATGAAGGTTCGAAACCCTCCTCAACGAGGCAACGAGGGTGGTTGATGAGAAAGAAGCGCATCAAAGGGTACCGAAGGTAACGTATACGTCGCTAAGGGGTCCGCTTGTGTATTTTGACTCACTTCAGGGTTTTTTACCATTATAGTCGTGAGAGACTGCGCATTAGGATCACCATAGAAAAATTGAGAAGGTTAATCTATCGGATTGTAGGTTTTTACAATATGTCCAACGAGCCTGTTGTGAGCCCAGATGGAAGATACGTGCTAGTTAATGGTGAGTGGTTAGAACTTGCCCAGCAAAATGTCTCGTTAAATGATTCTGTTGTCGCTGGTGATGTCTCAATGACATCAACTGTCAATATCAATACTCGATCTCCAGCAGAGGAGATAACAAATTTGGCTGAATTAGCCCTTGTCAAATTAGATGGAGGCGACATGGCGGCTGCAAAAGATGCCTACACAGAAGCAAAGAAAATCAATGTATCCTTGGCAATCGAAACTTTCGAAAACACATATGCGACAGCACTAGGGAAAGCTTATGCCGACATTGCAGAAACTTGCGCTGTTCGGGTGCAACAAACACATGTCACAGTCTCCGGCCAAAATTTTGGTTCTGCTGGAATGTTGTGGGATGTTGAGGGGAACCACAAACTCTCCGCAATTCGTTCCAAACAGGAAATTGC
>PBUZ01000041.1 GCA_002728035.1 Methanobacteriota archaeon | reverse complement strand
AAAGCCAAGTTGAGGTAGAAGCCATACGCCACCATCACTGTTTTCCTGATCATAAAGGGATTATCGATCGGTTTCTTGGTCTTCGCCATGATCGCCTTGAAGAAATCGCCCTGTACGAAAGCATCACCGCTCAGCGCCGCTTCGAGCGTGAGCTCAAGGTCTGAGGTAATGCCAATGTCCAGTTCGGTATTTTTTAGTTCTGCCATTGCGTTTGTGAGCGCTTCTCGTGCAGATCGAAGTTTATCGACTGCATCACCGAGCGCGGCGGAGTCGTGTTTGACTCCCATTTTCTTTGCCCGCTTTTCCAAGAGAGCGTCGTAATCCGGAAAAGCAGTCATCCTCTTTGGATCTCGAAGCAGAGGGTCGAGAATGAGTAATTCTCTGATGTTCTCGAGACCCAGCAGCACTCGATCTTCGATACGTTGCATGTGTGATTTGTACACAAAATCGGCGTGTGCGATGGAAGCCGCCAAAGCTTCCGCATGCTGGCGAAGCTTGTGGTGATGCTCGGCGACTTCTTCTTCGGAAAGCAAACGGCGTCGACCAAACGCTTTAGAAATACTGTCCATGTGTCTCTGCGCTGTGTTGACGTGATTCTTGATAATTGTGATTTGTCCATCAATAGAGTTGATCGGCACCATGATGGCATTCTTCGCCTCGGTCGCTGCCTCTGCTGCACTTTCCGTGATGCCATCAAAAAGCGCACCAAAGAAAAGCCGAAACGCTTCAATGAGATCTGTGGCAACCTTGGGTGGAATGTTAAACTTGTTGATGCCAGCGCACGTTTCCCACGAGGCGGAGGGAAACCCAACATCAATTTGTGCAGGTGCAAATGGCGAGTCTCCCAACTTTTTGGGCCAGGGCATTTCGTATTCTTGTGAAAATGCAGACTCTGGGAAAATGTCGCGCATCGGGGCATCGTAGCACACTTTGCTAAGACTTTTGATCGAAGTGCATCCCAGCTTTGCCGCTTCCTTATCGGTTGTGTTCACAGGTAAGTTGTTACAACCCAGTTCCGCTGCACGCTTGTGTGCGGCACCAAGCTGGGAAACGTAATCCTTGTATAAAACCTGGCGAAGATCATCTCTCAGAACATCTTGATTCAGCTTACGAACGAGACTGCCGATCGCGGATATATCCTCAAAATGCGATCCTTCGCGTTGTTCTCCCAGAGACGCAGCCGGCATGAACTTGCCCGCAATGTCGCTAACCATGGCGCCAGCGTCCGTCGGAAAGAGCTTTCCGTACACCTCGTCGACGAATCCTTCAACTTTATCGCTGATGGTTCCGACAAGCTTCCCGACCTCGTTCTTCACACCGTTAAGCTTGTCTGGAAAAGAGTCTATTTCACTGCCCAAGCTGTTGAAAGCGCTTCCAACTTGATTGAAGGCGTTCTTACCCGCGTTCAACGTATCTTTCGCTCGTTTGATCGCGTTCTGCAGATCGCTTATGATATTCCCGAGATCTGAATGCTGGTGCGGCCCGTCGACTTCCGCGCGCGGCGTCGCCGCGCGCTTGATCGCCGCACCGGAGACCCCACCAATCGATCCCAACAGGACGAGGCAGGCGAGCGCACACGCGACGAACACCCATGAATGTCGACGCGAACGACCGCCGAAGGACGAAATACTTCCACGTTCCCGCGCCATCGTAGATCGCGCGCGAACGTCGCCGAGTGACGCGCGGTGCGGTGCGGCGAGGTGTTGGTGTTGGTGTTGCTGACTTGGCATTGAATATTCCAACTACCTCACAACCCTTTTTTGCGTGTTGGCGCGACGACGACGTCAATTCGGCGCGCGCGCGAGGGCTCGTCCCGCGCGGAGGCGTTCACGAAGGATATTCGCATCGACTGATCATGGTCGTGACCGGCGGAGATGAACGTCTCTCGCTCGCTCGCGGCTCGGCGGTGAGATACGGGGCGATTCCTGCGGAATCACCCAACTCCGATGCGCGTAGACACGTCGTTTGGCAACGTTCGCGCTGGTTGCGCACGGCGGGTGGTGTCGTCGTAGTGGCGTGCATCGCATTTCTTGCGTTTTGTCAGCTGTTCACGGATGTCAGTGCCGTCCAGGTGGTGTCGTCCGTGGGCACTGTCGGGATGGGCTATGTACGTTACCACCACGCAGTGGCAAAGCAACGCTTACGCTTCTCCGGAGGAACGCCAGACTCTACAAGTAATTTCAACGAGTTCGGAGACGTGTTAGGTAATGAATCGGCGGCGCTCGGCGGCTGCAGCATCAGCAGTAGTCCTGCCCCTGGGAACTGCGCATTACCAGAGCTTGCGACTCGCTCGTGCTCGTATACAGGAACTTGCGCCACGATCCCCTCGTGCGGATGGGGATACGTTCCGTCGGGTGGTAAGGGAGTGTGCGGACGATGCCGTACGTGCACACCTGGTTTTTGTTTAAGATGTTTGAAATGCCGCCGGTGGAGGTGTCGTTGGCGAAGTTGCCACTGCGTTCCCGAGAAATGCATCAGTGTCGATTGCAGATGGCGGTTCAGATGCTCGAAGGCTGCACCTGTCACGACTGGTAGATGTACCACCTGTGCGCCGTTCTTTGTGTCGCGTAATTCGAATACGAAATGCATCGTCGATCCGTCCCTCACTGCTGCATATGATTCTACCATCGGTATGGTAAACAGCGCCAAGTCTGCCGTCACAGATACCGTGAACGATATAAATGGGGTCATCAACGACCTGACCACGGCTATCCCGAACAAGGCGAACGAGATATCGAACAAGATTGGGTCCATCGCCACGAGCATTCCGAACGCGGTTGAGAAAGTTGTCTCTCAACTTATCAAGGAAGCGTTCCCAGCCGATGCAGACAAGTTTATCAGTGAAATAACTGGCGTTCTTAAAACTGCGTCTCTTGGTGCGAACAGCGCTCAAGCTGGATCCCGCGTTATGAATGGTAAGAGTGACCATTTCTCGACGGTGCTGGGTCACGACCGCGTGCGCGCGATGATCCGCGACGCTCTTGGCCGGGAGCAGACGCACATTCCGAGTAAGGAAAGCGCAAACCTCGGTGGTAAGTGTGGTGCACCAGAGCTTTCCATATCCTTGCCTCTTGACGAGTATTTACCGGATTCAGTACTCGACCTGTCATATGATATGCCGTGGCCGAAAAAGCTTGGCGACAGTCCTTTCGCGCCTGCGACTCTCAAAGCTGGATTCCCGGATCCATCCTGGACCATGGGATTCGAAATAAGCGAGTTTTCATTCCCGAAAAAAGTGGCGACAGACATACTTGAGGCGTTTACGGCATTTTTCACACCCTTGTTTCAATCGATAGGAGACGGCGTCGTGGATGCCGCAGGGGAAGTCAAAGATTCGATGATGAGTCCGATCGACACGCTGAAAGCATCCGTAAATACGGCCAAAAACACTGCTTACACGGTTAAGAATAAACTTAACTCTGTGACACAGACTCTTGGTGGTCGGAAGCTTCTCTCTGATGAGATTGAGACACACATGCATCACCTTCGCACTGCTCATGTAGCAACCAGCGCTCACCTCGAGTACGCTGAGAATGTGCACGACGAGTTTTTGGATAGAGTCGAGCACCTCGTCTTGCTCCAAGTCGCAAAAGTACGTACCGCCCTTGTGGAAGATCCTTGGCTCGAAAAGCCGCACACGATTGCACAGTTTCCGCACATGCACGCGCAACTCGGCGACACCGTGCTGCAGCAAGGTGCGGACGCCGCCAAGCAGAAGCTCATCGACGCGATGCAGTCTCTCAAGGAATTCACTATGAAAGCCGTCTTGTTCACGAGGATGCACGTCGAATTTGCAGTCGAGGCGCAAGCGTCGGCGTTTAAAGCCGGCAATGTGCTGGATCTTGTGAAAGGCTTGCCAGCATCTGCCTCTTTCGAGGCGGAAATGCCAGTTCCGTTAACTCCGTTCACGATGAAGATGTCTTTTGGTGCCGAGCTCTCGCTGCCGTACTTCATGCAGGCTGAGGCGAGCGGTAAGTTTTCTTACAGCGTCGATGTCACCGGAATGGAAGTCGGCATCCAAGTGGCGGGGGGCTCGTTTAATGCCGTGCTGCCAGATCCGCAGGTACAATTGACGCCCTATTTGGACGCCAAATTGGAGGCACACGCTCAAGTCGGGCTCGTCGTGACGGTGAATGATATAACCACGCAATTATGCATGCCCGGTATGGTCTGCAGCGGTCCAAAGATGACGGCGGAGCAGAGAGTATACGCGGGTGCGGACATGGCCGCAACTGTGAACAATCAAGGCGTACAAGCGTGCTCTGCGCTGAGCGCCAAGTTCAACGATTACTTCGAGTATGACGACGCGTACAGGGCCAAGCGTTGCTCGAGCGCGAATGTCGGTGGTATCCAGTGTAGCATCGTTGTTGGCGCGTACTTCCAAGTCCCAAAGACCGAAATCGACGTCAAGCTCAAGACGGATGTCGATGTTGGCGGCGTATCCGTCTGCGTCCCCGACGTCCAACTTTACAGCTTTCCCGGGAATACTGACAACCCGAACTTTTTCCTCAAGCTTGCATAAATAAAGACGCGCGTGCGCATGCAAAACGCGGCTCGGCGCGCCGAGTCTGCGCATCATGTTTGTAAGTCCTCGCGTGGTCGCGAGATACAATTTTGTAACAGACGACACGTTTTTACATTACATTCGCTATGTACAGATGATTGATACTACACTTGGATTCGCACATATTACGGTTCGTTGCCATTGTGAAGTCGGCTGAGCCGACGACGATGGAGGATAACAAACTATGTGTGAATTGTTTGACGACGGATACCGCTCGCGCCGATGCGCGCATTTTAAAAGATTCTTGAAGGCGTTCTCGTGATGTTGACGCGTCGTTCGCGTCGCTCGTGCTGTTCGTTCGTTCATTCATCGAAGCATTGTAATATTACATAGACGCGCGTGGTCCGCGACAAATAGCGCGCACACACACACACCGACGACGACGCAATGCCCGAAGTCACCACTCCTCTCGCATGTTCAATCATTCTTCGGTGCCCCCATCCCCGCCGCGCGCTNCGCGTNTCTATCATCGTGCGGTTTCCCGTCTCTCATCAATCGCTTCGACGACGAAGACCGCGTGCCAATCGCGTCACATCGCGCGTACACGTACAAGACAAAAATTTTTATTCACAACTCTCTCATCGCGTCTAGGCATCGANCCGTCGCGTCGAGGAATCGCACCGTCGGTCGCGCTCGCGCGCGCATTTTCACACGATTGTTGAAGGCGCTCTTCGGCGGGAATTATCACGCCGAGCACTTGTCCGGTGGCGGCGCAGATCCAGACTTGATGTCGGCGACGCATTGCGGCGAGAAAATTTGCCCTTGGGCAGAAAAACCATCTTCTTTGCTGGATTCGTAAAGCACGAGATCCGGGATATCGGCCTCACACGGCGCACTTAAAGTTGTGACGAGCTTGACAAGGGCATCGGGCTTCGGCACTTGATAGTACGCGCCGATGCCCGACGCTACGCCCGAACCCGTGAGAGAACACGCGGCGGGCTTATTTGGATAATCGAAATCGGTGAAATACGACTGGAGCGTGGTTTCACCATCGAAGCACTGCGGTGGGTTATCCATGGCAGCCGCGAACATGTCCATGCCGATTTGAGCGCCTTGCGAGAAGTACACCTGCGGACCGGAGCAGATTGCTCCTGCCCAGCACAACTCGAGTTGTACAACTGGGATCTCGAGCTCGGCGCCGACCTGTAGATGCGCCGATACAGAAGCCGCCAGCCCGTCTTGTTTGAGTGCTGGCTTTGGAGGGTCGAAATAAACGGAGAACTTTCCGCTCTCACTCTTGATTCCTATCTTCATATCGGGAATGCTGAGTCCGTACTCGAGCTTAGTCTGCGCTTGGGCTTTCGCAAAATACGGCAACTTGAAGCCAACACCGAAAGCCAAGTTGAGGTAGAAGCCATACGCCACCATCACTGTTTTCCTGATCATAAAGGGATTATCGATCGGTTTCTTGGTCTTCGCCATGATCGCCTTGAAGAAATCGCCCTGTACGAAAGCATCACCGCTCAGCGCCGCTTCGAGCGTGAGCTCAAGGTCTGAGGTAATGCCAATGTCCAGTTCGGTATTTTTTAGTTCTGCCATTGCGTTTGTGAGCGCTTCTCGTGCAGATCGAAGTTTATCGACTGCATCACCGAGCGCGGCGGAGTCGTGTTTGACTCCCATTTTCTTTGCCCGCTTTTCCAAGAGAGCGTCGTAATCCGGAAAAGCAGTCATCCTCTTTGGATCTCGAAGCAGAGGGTCGAGAATGAGTAATTCTCTGATGTTCTCGAGACCCAGCAGCACTCGATCTTCGATACGTTGCATGTGTGATTTGTACACAAAATCGGCGTGTGCGATGGAAGCCGCCAAAGCTTCCGCATGCTGGCGAAGCTTGTGGTGATGCTCGGCGACTTCTTCTTCGGAAAGCAAACGGCGTCGACCAAACGCTTTAGAAATACTGTCCATGTGTCTCTGCGCTGTGTTGACGTGATTCTTGATAATTGTGATTTGTCCATCAATAGAGTTGATCGGCACCATGATGGCATTCTTCGCCTCGGTCGCTGCCTCTGCTGCACTTTCCGTGATGCCATCAAAAAGCGCACCAAAGAAAAGCCGAAACGCTTCAATGAGATCTGTGGCAACCTTGGGTGGAATGTTAAACTTGTTGATGCCAGCGCACGTTTCCCACGAGGCGGAGGGAAACCCAACATCAATTTGTGCAGGTGCAAATGGCGAGTCTCCCAACTTTTTGGGCCAGGGCATTTCGTATTCTTGTGAAAATGCAGACTCTGGGAAAATGTCGCGCATCGGGGCATCGTAGCACACTTTGTTAAGACTTTTGATCGAAGTGCATCCCAGCTTTGCCGCTTCCTTATCGGTTGTGTTCACAGGTAAGTTGTTACAACCCAGTTCCGCTGCACGCTTGTGTGCGGCACCAAGCTGGGAAACGTAATCCTTGTATAAAACCTGGCGAAGATCATCTCTCAGAACATCTTGATTCAGCTTACGAACGAGACTGCCGATCGCGGATATATCCTCAAAATGCGATCCTTCGCGTTGTTCTCCCAGAGACGCAGCCGGCATGAACTTGCCCGCAATGTCGCTAACCATGGCGCCAGCGTCCGTCGGAAAGAGCTTTCCGTACACCTCGTCGACGAATCCTTCAACTTTATCGCTGATGGTTCCGACAAGCTTCCCGACCTCGTTCTTCACACCGTTAAGCTTGTCTGGGAAAGAGTCTATTTCACTGCCCAAGCTGTTGAAAGCGCTTCCAACTTGATTGAAGGCGTTCTTACCCGCGTTCAACGTATCTTTCGCTCGTTTGATCGCGTTCTGCAGATCGCTTATGATATTCCCGAGATCTGAATGCTGGTGCGGCCCGTCGACTTCCGCGCGCGGCGTCGCCGCGCGCTTGATCGCCGCACCGGAGACCCCACCAATCGATCCCAACAGGACGAGGCAGGCGAGCGCACACGCGACGAACACCCATGAATGTCGACGCGAACGACCGCCGAAGGACGAAATACTTCCACGTTCCCGCGCCATCGTAGATCGCGCGCGAACGTCGCCGAGTGACGCGCGGTGCGGTGCGGCGAGGTGTTGGTGTTGGTGTTGCTGACTTGGCATTGAATATTCCAACTACCTCACAACCCTTTTTTGCGTGTTGGCGCGACGACGACGTCAATTCGGCGCGCGCGCGAGGGCTCGTCCCGCGCGGAGGCGTTCACGAAGGATATTCGCATCGACTGATCATGGTCGTGACCGGCGGAGATGAACGTCTCTCGCTCGCTCGCGGCTCGGCGGTGAGATACGGGGCGATTCCTGCGGAATCACCCAACTCCGATGCGCGTAGACACGTCGTTTGGCAACGTTCTCGCTGGTTGCGCACGGCGGGTGGTGTCGTCGTAGTGGCGTGCATCGCATTTCTTGCGTTTTGTCAGCTGTTCACGGATGTCAGTGCCGTCCAGGTGGTGTCGTCCGTGGGCACTGTCGGGATGGGCTATGTACGTTACCACCACGCAGTGGCAAAGCAACGCTTACGCTTCTCCGGAGGAACGCCAGACTCTACAAGTAATTTCAACGAGTTCGGAGACGTGTTAGGTAATGAATCGGCGGCGCTCGGCGGCTGCAGCATCAGCAGTAGTCCTGCCCCTGGGAACTGCGCATTACCAGAGCTTGCGACTCGCTCGTGCTCGTATACAGGAACTTGCGCCACGATCCCCTCGTGCGGATGGGGATACGTTCCGTCGGGTGGTAAGGGAGTGTGCGGACGATGCCGTACGTGCACACCTGGTTTTTGTTTAAGATGTTTGAAATGCCGCCGGTGGAGGTGTCGTTGGCGAAGTTGCCACTGCGTTCCCGAGAAATGCATCAGTGTCGATTGCAGATGGCGGTTCACATGCTCGAAGGCTGCACCTGTCACGACTGGTAGATGTACCACCTGTGCGCCGTTCTTTGTGTCGCGTAATTCGAATACGAAATGCATCGTCGATCCGTCCCTCACTGCTGCATATGATTCTACCATCGGTATGGTAAACAGCGCCAAGTCTGCCGTCACAGATACCGTGAACGATATAAATGGGGTCATCAACGACCTGACCACGGCTATCCCGAACAAGGCGAACGAGATATCGAAGAAGATCGGGTCCATCGCCACGAGCATTCCGAACGCGGTTGAGAAAGTTGTCTCTCAACTTATCAAGGAAGCGTTCCCAGCCGATGCAGACAAGTTTATCAGTGAAATAACTGGCGTTCTTAAAACTGCGTCTCTTGGTGCGAACAGCGCTCAAGCTGGATCCCGCGTTATGAATGGTAAGAGTGACCATTTCTCGACGGTGCTGGGTCACGATCGCGTGCGCGCGATGATCCGCGACGCTCTTGGCCGGGAGCAGACGCACATTCCGAGTAAGGAAAGCGCAAACCTCGGTGGTAAGTGTGGTGCACCAGAGCTTTCCATCTCCTTGCCTCTTGACGAGTATTTACCGGATTCAGTACTCGACCTGTCATATGATATGCCGTGGCCGAAAAAGCTTGGCGACAGTCCTTTCGCGCCTGCGACTCTCAAAGCTGGATTCCCGGATCCATCCTGGACCATGGGATTCGAAATAAGCGAGTTTTCATTCCCGAAAAAAGTGGCGACAGACATACTTGAGGCGTTTACGGCATTTTTCACACCCTTGTTTCAATCGATAGGAGACGGCGTCGTGGATGCCGCAGGGGAAGTCAAAGATTCGATGATGAGTCCGATCGACACGCTGAAAGCATCCGTAAATACGGCCAAAAACACTGCTTACACGGTTAAGAATAAACTTAACTCTGTGACACAGACTCTTGGTGGTCGGAAGCTTCTCTCTGATGAGATTGAGACACACATGCATCACCTTCGCACTGCTCATGTAGCAACCAGCGCTCACCTCGAGTACGCTGAGAATGTGCACGACGAGTTTTTGGATAGAGTCGAGCACCTCGTCTTGCTCCAAGTCGCAAAAGTACGTACCGCCCTTGTGGAAGATCCTTGGCTCGAAAAGCCGCACACGATTGCACAGTTTCCGCACATGCACGCGCAACTCGGCGACACCGTGCTGCAGCAAGGTGCGGACGCCGCCAAGCAGAAGCTCATCGACGCGATGCAGTCTCTCAAGGAATTCACTATGAAAGCCGTCTTGTTCACGAGGATGCACGTCGAATTTGCAGTCGAGGCGCAAGCGTCGGCGTTTAAAGCCGGCAATGTGCTGGATCTTGTGAAAGGCTTGCCAGCATCTGCCTCTTTCGAGGCGGAAATGCCAGTTCCGTTAACTCCGTTCACGATGAAGATGTCTTTTGGTGCCGAGCTCTCGCTGCCGTACTTCATGCAGGCTGAGGCGAGCGGTAAGTTTTCTTACAGCGTCGATGTCACCGGAATGGAAGTCGGCATCCAAGTGGCGGGGGGCTCGTTTAATGCCGTGCTGCCAGATCCGCAGGTACAATTGACGCCCTATTTGGACGCCAAATTGGAGGCACACGCTCAAGTCGGGCTCGTCGTGACGGTGAATGATATAACCACGCAATTATGCATGCCCGGTATGGTCTGCAGCGGTCCAAAGATGACGGCGGAGCAGAGAGTATACGCGGGTGCGGACATGGCCGCAACTGTGAACAATCAAGGCGTACAAGCGTGCTCTGCGCTGAACGCCAAGTTCAACGATTACTTCGAGTATGACGACGCGTACAGGGCCAAGCGTTGCTCGAGCGCGAATGTCGGTGGTATCCAGTGTAGCATCGTTGTTGGCGCGTACTTCCAAGTCCCAAAGACCGAAATCGACGTCAAGCTCAAGACGGATGTCGATGTTGGCGGCGTATCCGTCTGCGTCCCCGACGTCCAACTTTACAGCTTTCCCGGGAATACTGACAACCCGAACTTTTTCCTCAAGCTTGCATAAATAAAGACGCGCGTGCGCATGCAAAACGCGGCTCGGCGCGCCGAGTCTGCGCATCATGTTTGTAAGTCCTCGCGTGGTCGCGAGATACAATTTTGTAACAGACGACACGTTTTTACATTACATTCGCTATGTACAGATGATTGATACTACACTTGGATTCGCACATATTACGGTTCGTTGCCATTGTGAAGTCGGCTGAGCCGACGACGATGGAGGATAACAAACTATGTGTGAATTGTTTGACGACGGATACCGCTCGCGCCGATGCGCGCATTTTAAAAGATTCTTGAAGGCGTTCTCGTGATGTTGACGCGTCGTTCGCGTCGCTCGTGCTGTTCGTTCGTTCATTCATCGTATCGCTATTGAACAAATAGCACACACACACACACACACACACACACAC
>PBUZ01000040.1 GCA_002728035.1 Methanobacteriota archaeon | reverse complement strand
TGACACCCTCGTTGCTCAACACCGGGGAGGCCATCACCTTCGACATTAATCCATCCTGCATGTTCGTCTTGAACGTCTACAATGCGACAGGCGTTCTCCTCGTCGACGGTTCCGATGCCTGTCCTGACCGTACCCGTGGCGAGGATTTGGCATCGGGCGAAACGCGAGTCTACGATTCGGTTGAATGGAACATGAAAGACGAACAAGGAATGTGGCTTGAAAGCGGCACCTACATCGTTGAGTTGCTCCATACCACGCTCGATTTGTCCTATGTCACGAATGCGGTGATTCAGACACCTGTAGAGGTGCCGACCACCTTGGCCTACGATGTTCAACTCGTTCAACGCACGGCGAACAGCCCCGTGAGCGTTGCATTGGTCAGTCTTACCAACCCCACGAGCGAACCCGTAGACCTCCAAGCGCTTCCTACATGTGTTCTTGAGTGGCATGTTGGCGAACAGGCTCAACTCGGCTCCCCGTGCTTTGGCCAAACCAAATCCCTCATGCCTGGAGAAGTGCTCTTGGTGGATCAGGTCTCGATTCACAACCATGAACTCACCACACTGACCGTCAACACCCCCGGCAACACGTTCACGCACACCACCGAACTTCAGGCAGCGCAAGCTCCCTTGGCCAACGTCGACGCTTCGCTCACCATAGAGATGACCAACAACGCCGAACCGTTGTACAGCCAAGGCGATGCAGTGGCCAACGAAGCGGTGCTGACCACCGCATCCGTTGGGGAACAAACACTTCACTTCACCTCGTCTTGCAAAGCGGAAATGTGGGTCATCAACGATCTCGGCCGCATCGTCTACGACAGCCTCGCTGGCAAATCCTGCTCCGACATTGACCTCGAGATGAGCCTTTCATCAGAAGAACCGTTGGCGTTCACACTTGCTCCTTGGGGATTCTTTGAGCAAGACACATGCCGGGTTGACTCGGGCGTGTACACCGTGGTTGTCGAGGTGCCTGAATTTGGTTTGGTTACCAGCCAACGCATTCAGTACAGCGATGTTCAAGCCAATGCATGTGCCGACGCCTCGTCATTGTCGCTTTCAACCACGATGGATTGGGTGGACGAAGACACCTTCCAACTTTCACCCTCACTTTCGATGGACGGCGAAGCACGCTACGTCCGCATGAACCAACCATGCACGCTCGAACTTGACTTCGTCAACGATGACGAGGAAAGCGTGCATCGTTTCATGACCTTGTGCGATGCGTACGATGGCAGAAAAGTGTCGCTGACACCAACCGCGAACACCTTGCAATTCAACACCTTCGATGTTGACATGGTCCAAAACGGCGTCGATGTTCTCCCGGAGGGCATGTACAGCCTGAACATCCGTTTGCTCTCTTCAACACCTGCAACAACCACCGTTGAGATGGCATGGCCTGCGGATTTCACCCTTGAAGAGCCCGTGAATGAACAAGAAACGGTGATGCCTGAGCGGTTTGAGATCACTGGAACATGGACTCCATTGGGGACCGAAGAAGGCACCTGCCACGTCTTGAACGTCGGGGAAACTTCCTACCTGCTCTCCAACGCTCGTACGCTTTCGTCGTGGCAACCCCTTTCCACCGTCGAGGGGATTTACGAGGTTCAAGCCGCAGAACCTGCCCCAGAATGCAGCGTCTTTTCTGCACCGTCCGTCGAAGTTGTGAACGTGGTTCTTGAGCGCTCCCTTGAGGTTGAAACCGTTGACGAAGCACCCTTGCAGGTAGAAGAATTGCAAGAGGAAAACGCGCAGGCCACTGCGGTCGTGAGCGCAGTCACGGTGGTGGTCACGGCTTCACTTCTTTCCATCCTCGTGATGGTTACGGTGACCAACGAAGGGTTGCGATTGCCTGCCACCATGGCCGGGTTGTGGTTCTTGGGCTTGATTGGAAAAACGCACGAAACCACCGATGGTCGGTACCAACGAGGCCGATTGATGGGGTACTTGACGGCGAATCCGGGTTGCCATTTCCGTGCCCTGATGAGCGCGTTGGACATGAGCAACGGACAGATCACGCACCACCTTCGTATCTTGGAATCCGAAGAGAATGTTTGGCGAAAGAACGACGGACGCTTGGTTCGGTACTACCCTCTCACGAACCAACTCAACCCCTCCACCGACCCAGATGACCTCCCTGTGCCACCGCTCTCACCAGACCCCAACAGCCTCCAAGGCAAAATCTTGAATCTGCTTGACCAAGACGGCGACCTCGGGCAGTTCCCCACCCAGGCTGAACTTGCCAAGCGCCTTGAGAAAAGTCAGCAACTCATCTCGCACCACCTGCGAACATTGCAAAAATACGGCCTCGTTGAGCGACGGAAGATGGGTGTGAAGAACCGTTACAAGTTGACACGAGAGGCCGTGTTCTTGCTCGAGACAAGCGAAGATTTCGCTCATCGCTGACGATGAAAAAGAATCCATCAGCGGCCTGAGGGAAGCGTGGATTTCATAGCGTGAAGGCGAGTGGGCAAGGTTGTCCAGTGGACGGTGAGGACCCATGTCGACGGAGCATACCCAAGTTGACGAGGTTGCATGGCAGGAAAAATGGGCGGAAGCAGGCCTGTTTAACGCCGACATTCACGAGGACCGACCATCGTTCTATTGCCTCGAAATGTATCCATATCCTTCGGGAAAAATGCACATGGGGCACGTTCGAAATTATTCCATTGGCGATGCAGTCGCCCGATTCAAGCGATTGATGGGTTACGATGTGCTCTACCCAATGGGCTTTGATTCGTTTGGTATGCCCGCTGAAAACGCCGCCATTTCAGAAGGCGGCCATCCACACGATATCACGGAGCGAAACATGGCGTCCATCACGGAGCAAATCAAACGGATGGGCTTCTCTTACGACTGGCGTCGCACGCTCAAAAGCCACGATCCGAAGTACTACAAGTGGAACCAGTGGTTCTTTACGAAGTTCATGGAAAAAGGCCTTGCGACCAGAGAACATGCTCCGGTGAATTGGTGCACTTCGTGCACGACGGTGCTCGCCAACGAGCAGGTCAAAGCGGGACGTTGCTGGCGTTGCAACGGCCCTGTCTCGCAAAAAGAGATGAGCCAGTGGTTCCTTGACTTACCCTCTTACTGCCAAGAACTTCACGACGGTTTGGACACCATCAAATTCCCTGAGCATGTCAAGGCCCTGCAACGGGACTGGCTGGGTCGTTCAGAAGGTGCCAACATCATCTTCGATATCGTCGGTACAGAAGACACCATTGAAGTGTACACCACTCGCCCAGACACCCTGTTTGGAGCAACCTTCGTTACGCTGGCACCCGAACATCCTCTTGCAGCATCGCTGGTTGCAGGAAGCGAGCATGAAGCCGCATGGGCAGACTTGCGTGACCGCACAGCAGTTATGACGGAGTTTGACCGTATCAAGAACAACAACAAGAAGGAAGGTGTGTTTTCCGGTCGTTATGCCGTTCATCCGTTGACCGGTGACCATGTACCTATTTGGTTTGGCAATTTTGTGATCGCAACATACGGGACGGGGGCGGTCATGGCTGTTCCTGCTCATGACGAGCGCGATTACGACTTTGCTCGAGTGTACGATATCCCGGTGCGTCGCGCCCTCGTTATGACCGAAGATGGCGATGGAGATGCTGAGCTCACCAAGGCCGAGGTTGAACTCGGTTGGATGGTCAACAGCCCTCTCGAAGGGTTTGATGGATTGTATGGACAAGAAGCCAAGGACGCCGTTTGCGATGCGCTCGAAGCAGCCAAACACGGCAACCGCACCGTAAACTGGAAGATTCGCCCGTGGCTCATTTCTCGTCAGCGATATTGGGGGACCCCCATTCCCGTGATCCATTGCGAAGATTGTGGTGCCGTCCCCGTTCCCGAAGAAGACCTTCCCGTTGAACTTCCTCGCGACGTTGTGTTTGGACACGGCAATCCGTTGGAAACGTCCGTTTCCTTCCTCCATGCACCTTGCCCCTCATGCGGCAAAGATGCTCGTCGGGAAACCGACACCATGGATACATTTGTCGACTCATCCTGGTATTTCCTTCGTTACACCGACGCCATGAACGACGACATGCCGTTCGAAAAGGCGGTGGCAGACCATTGGATGCAGGTCGACTTCTACTGCGGTGGCATTGAAC
Source organism: Methanobacteriota archaeon (assembly GCA_002728035.1). Taxonomy (GTDB): domain Archaea; phylum Thermoplasmatota; class Poseidoniia; order Poseidoniales; family Poseidoniaceae; genus Poseidonia. The sequence continues at coordinate 28,348 of PBUZ01000040.1, read as the reverse complement.
ATGCACAAATGCATTTGATCTACGCTCGCTTCATGACGAAGGCGTTGCGTGATTTGGGCCTCACATCGGTGGATGAGCCGTTTGATGAGCTTCTTTGCCAAGGCATGGTCAACAAATCAGCACCGTTTTGCGCAAGTTGTGGCGTTACCCTTTCGACCCAATACGAAGGCCAACCCTGCCCGCATTGCAGCAGCGAACTCGGTTCGCGTTCTGCAAAGATGAGCAAATCATTGGGCAATACGGTCTCTCCCGAGGAGATGATTGAACGGTTTGGTGCAGATACGGTGCGTCTGTTCATTTTGTTCGCTGCCAACCCAACAGCGGGGATGGATTGGTCGGATGCTGCGCTTGAAGCCAACCATCGCGTCATGCTTCAGTTACAGGGCATGCCGAGTCAACTTGCAGCGTGGGGTGACCAACCCACCGCCATGGACGGGTGGATGATGGCTCGGTTCAATCAACGCGTTCTTGAATTCCAAGAAGCCATGGACCGATTTGACCTGCGAAGAGCGGTTGAAATTTCGCACTATGACGTCATCAAGGACATCAACTGGTACGTACGTCGAGGCGGTGGTTTCAGCGGCGTCGCCCACCACATGCTTCCCGTATGGACACAATTGATTTCGGTCTCAACCCCACATCTTGCTGAAGTTTGGTGGGACGGTCTTTCATCCACCGAAGGCTTCGTTTCAGGAAGTCAGATGCACCTTCCCGAACCGTTGAGCGAGGTTGAGTTGTTGGTGCTTTCTGGTGAGCAGTATATCCGCGATGTGCTTGAGCAAGCACGCAAGGTTCACGTGGTCGCTGAACGCCATTTGGGTGCACCTGCCACGTCGGCAACCTTTGTCATTTCACCCCAATGGAAGCGATCGCTCGCAAGGGCTGCTTTGGATCACGTCAACGAAGGTGGCCATCCCAAGCAATTCATGCCTGTGTTGCAAACCATGCCCATCGCGCAAGGTGAGCGTAAGGGAGAAATCATGGGCTTTTGGGGCAAAAAGATGTTGCCTCAAGTCTTCAAATGGGACGATGCCTCTCGAGCGATGGTGCTCTCACCCTTGGACGAAGGCACCGTATTGGAGGACGCAAAGGCCTTCATCGCTGCAGAACTGAACCTCGAGGATGTAACGGTTGTTCTCGGTGAAAGTGAAGACGATACCACGGGCCGAGCCAACGCCGCCATGCCGTTGTCGCCAGCCGTGGTGTACGCCTGATCATTCTTCACTGCGCTCTGGAATCGTAGGCGAGGCCTTCATCGGGTTCACCGGAGGCAGTGGGGGGCCTGGTCGTTGGTTGTTGGTATAGACGGCCCATGCAATGACACCACCTGCCAAGAGGAACAACCACCCAGCAAGACCGAAACCATCCGAGTCGGTTTCACCTGATTGGGTGTTGGTTTCTGCAGCACAGCCCTGTTCGTCCACCGAACCCCCAAGGGGCGTGTTCAAGCAGAAATCAAAGGCATTGAAGACGCCGTCCTTATCATCGTCGAGTTGGAATTGGCTGCACCCNTTGGCCGAAATTTGGTCGNCGGGGTCGCTGTTCGGGCAATCGTCCAGCGGGTCAAGAACNCCGTCTTGGTCNTCATCATCGTCTTCAACGGCATCGATGCACCCGTCACCGTCGAGGTCTTGACCGGGTTGTGCAACACCGACAAGTCCTCTCGGGCAGCGGTCGAGGGGGTCTTTCTTGTCATCGTTGTCGTCGTCATCGTCTTCGGTCGCATCAAGGCAACCGTCGCTATCGTGGTCAACCGCGGCGGGGTCTTGGTCGATCCAGTTTTTCTCGCCGAGCAAACAATCGTCGTTGACATCGAGCACGCCGTCATCATCGTCATCGTCATCGCTCGTTTCGTCTTGGCATCCGTCCCCGTCGTAGTCGTTCCAAGAAAAGGAAACCCAAGCGTCGATATCGTTCGGACAATTGTCATCAGGTACAGAAATGCCGTCCCCATCTTTGTCAGCATCGCACGCATCGCCCACGCCGTCGTTGTCGAGGTCTGCTTGGGTTGGGTTCGCCTCTGAAGGGCAATTGTCTGCTTGGTCAACAAACCCGTCCCCGTCGTTGTCTTGGTCTGAACACCCGTCTCGTTCGATGTCGTTTTCTTCGGTGGAAATCCAGCCGATTGGACCCTTCGGGCAAAGGTCGCTGGAATCGAATATGCCGTCTTCATCATCGTCCAAGTCTTCGTTGAGGTCGCGACAACCATCGCTGTCGTGGTCGCTGTTGGCATTGGCGGCCCATCCGACCTCTCCCGTCGGACAATCATCGACCTCGTTGCTGACACCATCACCATCGGTGTCGTCATCGCATGCATCGCCGTAGGCATCTCCATCGAGATTGGACTGGTCTCCGTTAGCGATTTTTGGGCAATTGTCGACGCCGTCCAACACGCCGTCCATGTCAACATCTGTTTCGTACAACCAAAGCCCCATATCGTATTGTTGACGTTGGTCAAAGGTATGCATGCCATAGGTGCCATCAGCGTTGGCGATGAAGGACACCACCGGAGAACCAGACGTGCTCATCATCAAACCGTTGGCCATTTCGTTGCCGTTGCCACCTGCTGAAAGCGCCCAATCCCATGTCCCATCGCTTTGGTGTTGGGCGAGGAAGATGTCGTGATGGTTTCCGTCGTTGATACCGTCCCGGTCGGTGAGGGTGAATTCACCAAGCGTCATTGAACCGGTGGTATGTCCGGCGATGATCCAGTCACCTTGGTCAGAGATCAACACGCCCGCCGCATGGTCAGCACCGTTGCCTCCATGGGCAGCTGCGTGCATCCATGCTCCCGTTGAGGAGACATGGGCTTCGAAGAGGTCAACCCAAACGGAATTGGGCAGTTCCCACTCGCCAACGGTCATGTTTTGCAGATAATCTCCGACAAGACCTATTCCGCCGTTTGGATGAGGTGCGCAGGCCTTCACGGTGCTGTCGCCTGAGCCGCCAGCAGCGCTTGCCCACACCCATCCGTCGGGGTTGTAATGGCCGACGGCAATGTTCGAGCCCCCTACCGAGGTCAATTCAATATCACCAAAGAGTGTTGTTTCAAAGATGTTGAGAGCGAAGTAAGTTTGTCCGCTTGCATCGTGGCAAAGATGTCCATTGTCGTCAAGGGCGGTCGTCGAAAACACGGTATGGAGGAAGAGATATTCTCCATTTCCATTCAACCCCAGCAAGACCATTGACTCCTCTGAATCCGTTCCAGGCGACGTGTTGTTTTCGACAATAAATTCGCCCCTGTGCAGCAATCCAAGGTGAATCTCGTTGGAGGGTGTGACCATCAAGTCCACGACGGACATTTGGTACGCGTTTGAGAACGATTTGGCCCACAACCAATCGCCGTCTTCCGTCAAGGCAGCGACGAACACGGCGTTCTCGTCTTCATCCGAAGTTTTGTTCAATGGGTCGAGTGAACCGAGCGTGAGGTTGCAGGTTGTTGAAAACGACATGTCGCAGAAGGTCCCAGCCACGATGATTGTTCCATCGTTCAACACATCCATCGCTGAGATACCGTCAAGGTACTCACTGCTCCCAGAAAGCGTATTGGTCCATGTTCCGTTTTCATCGATCCATGCGATGAAGAAATCAATGCCGAAATTTGAATCGCTGCTTGAGTAGCCCACGACATCCCCGTAGAATTCGATGGATTGCTCAAAGGTTCCGGCAACGATCATGCTCCCATTTTCGAGCGGTATTGCCCCTGTAATTCGTTCGTAATTTGCTCCACTTGCACCCGCTAACCAACCCGTGGTGTTGTTCGCATCCGTGTGCTGGACAAAGGCGCTTTGCTCAAGCGTTGGAGGTTGTGAGAACGCTTGATGGCCCTGTGGAACGAAGGCCATGCAGAGCATGACTGCGAAGAGAACTGCGTACATCGGCACCAAGCGCATGGGTCATGGATGGATGTCTTCCATAAGAACCCCCCGTACTTTGGTGAATGAATGAAGGGGAGGCTTCATTGAGCGTCGTCACTGGAGCGATTTCATGAGTGGCTCCAATCGCCGTCGTTCGGATCGCGGGAGGCGTTCTTCATCAAAAAGGCGCTACGGTGGGCCAAAGCGTGCGAACCTCATCGAACAGTCGGCAAAAGAAGTCGAACAAATGGACAACAGGGCCACATCGAGGTTTGACCAACGTCCGCGACCGATGGCGTTCCCAGCGGATATGGATGCCCCGACCACGCACAGGTTTGAATGGAACCTTTCCCCTGTACCGCTTGATTCGGAAGAGCGTGTGGCCAACCTGGTAGTCAAGCGCGGAGAGTTTGGATGGTTAGGGGATGCGCGTGTTGAAGAAATCCGCGCCAATGTCGAGGATGAAGCGATGACGCTTGACCAAGCCCTTTCGTTGCGTTCGGCCTTGCTGCAACAAAAAACGGTGTATTCCCACCACCGATTGAAATCAAAAGGCAAGGAATTGGCGCGAAAATACAAAGCGGGTACATCCATTTTGAAACTTTCAAAAGAACACGATTTCGCACCGATGAACTTGTTCCGCGTGGTGCTTGAGGCCATGGGGTGGTCAAAGAGCAAAATCAAGGAAAGCCTTCGCAATCCTTCGTCAATGAAGCAGCGTGAGCGGGACGAATTCGAGGCCGCAGAAGCCGCTGATCGCGTCGCCAATGTCGATCAATCGGAGACACAAGTCAAGGCTGATCTGTTTGAAGATATTTTGGCCGACTGGTTTGAGCAACAAGGTGTTCGTCTTCGCCGACAGCCCGAGATGGTGAAGGAGCAATCCGAGTTGTTGGGCCGTCCGGTACGAACACCCGACTTGCTGTTCTTGGATCATGTTTTCATCAACGGTCAACCGGTTGCATGGATCGATGCCAAGCATTTCTACGGGGCCGACGTTGATTTTCAACGAAAAAAGATGAAGAAACAGATGAATCGCTACATCGATGAATGGGGCAGTGGAGCCATCATGTTCCGTCACGGTTTCTGTGAGAACTTGTACATGCCCGGCGTCTTGATGCTGGATTCAGGCCCCATCGACCTGCAACGCCTCAGTCCAGATGATTGAGCGGTGAAAACTTCGTCAAGAGACTGGAAAAGCCGTGCATCTCCACCCGTTTGGCAAGGTCCATGAGCATCGATTCATCGCATGGTTCGTTCAAGTGGCGTGGAAGGACAGCAACCGAACTTCCAAGCATGCAAAGGCGAACGGCGCAGGAATCCTGCAATTCCGCATGGGTCACCGCCTCTTCAACGGCCGAGAAGACCCGTGCACGTTCGGGTTCATCGAGCATACCGGATGCATTCGCAAATCGATGCGATTGCTTCAACAGTTCTGGCCATTGTTCGATAGTCCATGGGTACGATGAAAGCACCCCTACGGCCTGTTCTCCGGCTTGGGTGATCGAGCGCTGCCAATCGGGATCATCGATGTATGTCGCCGTGTGTCGCTGTTCAACATTGTCCCAAATAAGGAGCAGTGGGCTTTCTGCGCTGAAACTCAGCGCGTGTCCTGGCCATCCAGGGGCCCCAGGGCTGAGTCGCAATTCCACGCCGCCGACCGACATTCCCAGGACATCACCAAGGCCTGCACCGTGTTCACGTTCGATGCGATGAGCAATTTTTTGGTATTGAACCGGTGTTCCCCGGTTGGTTGTTTCGTGAAGAAACATACCCAAGGCCAAAAGCCCGGCGGCAGACATACCAAATCCCTGACTTGTGGGGCATTCAAGCATAATCTCCAATTCAAACCATTCGTGTGATCTCACTAACGTTGCATGGCGACACGCCTCGATGAAATCCATGTACAGGGTTGTATCTTCTACGGCCTCCCCGTCCATGTCGACAACATGAACGATGGATTCGGTGGGGGGTGGAGGTTTGGGGTGCACCGCGGGTGTCATTCCCGCTGATGTTGGGAGCGCATGGTCATCTCGTCGATGCAACATCCCTTCAATTTGGACGCCGTGCTGAATCGAAAAGCCTGCACCCGTGCTCCCTTGGCTCCGCTTGAGGCGAGTGGACTTGTCAACGGTGAACAAGAGGGTGACATGGCCACCACAACGTACCTTTGTCGGCATCAAACAGAGGGATGTGCCTGCGGCTGATGAACTGCACGCCGAGTTCAAGCAAGTGCAGATGCGACCTCTTCACCGAGGTTGTTGAAGCGGGAGCTCAACTCGTTCAATGCCAGATTGAAGGCGGTGACTGGGTCAAGACTGCCGTCGGTTTCAAAGGAGAACACGTAAGCACCCTCAACCGCTTCCATGGTGATGGCATCATCGAAATCGTTCTCTCGGCCGGTGCCTTCGCCAACTTGGTGAAGGGCTTTCTCAAGATCGAGCACGTGGTTTACATTGGTGATTTTCTTGTCCTTTCCAAACAACTTGGCGTCAATGGGTGTGCCATCGGTGGTGGTCAAGCCGAGGTCAAAGAGGGCAGCGGCCTTCTTTGGCTTGTTGAGCACAGCCACGCGGTGAGGTCGGAATCCGACGGCTGCAGCAGGGGACCACTTGGCATGGTCACGTCCTCGGCCGAGAACGGCAAAGGCATAGAATTCAAGGAATTGTCCTTTGGCAAGAACCGTGAGGGGAATTTGCTTGTGTTCATCTCGAATATCAAAGACTGGGTCGGAGATGGTGGTGATGTCACCGGCGTACACGGTCTTGAAGTCTTCTTCAGCATCTGTGGATGGTCCACGAGCAGAAAGCGTGTAGAGCACTTGACACATGGGGCAACCCTTGTCCTTCTCGACAACATCCATGCAGTTCTTGCATTGGTCGGGGAACACCAATCCCTCGTCCTGACTGGTTGGAATGGGGATCATGGCAAGTCGGTGAGCCAGCACTTCGTCGGGAAGCACGTTCACGGATTCCACAACCTCGCCTTTGTTGTCTTGCGTAACGCCTTGAGAGAAATCCACTCGGGTGATGGCCAACTTGGGAACATCGGCGATGAGGGCGCGGCGAATGGCATTGACTTGAGACGCATCGGTCTCGCTGATGAGGATTCGAATTTCATGGCCTTGTGGCCAGCCTTCCACGATTTCTGTCTTCATCTTGTATCACCTGTGCTCAAACTCGGCGACCACGTCGACCGCCTTTCTTCTTGGTGCCGTCGTGGGCGATGGGGGTGACGTCCTCAATTCGAGTGATNGTCATTCCGGCACGGGTGAGGGCACGAATGGCAGCCTGTGCACCAGGGCCCGTGTTGTTGGAGAGGTTGCCGCCAGGGGCGCGATACTTGACGATGAGTTCGTTGAACTCCTTGTCCTTGAGTGCATCAGCCATGCGCTCGGCTGCTCGGGTTGCGGCAAATTGGCCGCCTTTGTCCTTTCCTGCCTTGACGACTTCNCCGCCGTTGCAGGTGGTGATGGTTTCAGCACCNGTGAGGTCGGTTGCTGTCATCAGGATGTTGTTGTAGGAACTGAAGATGTTCACGATGGCTTTGCGGGACATCACTCAGCACCTCCTTCAAGCTCGGCAGTGGATGCTTCGCCAGCCTCGCGGACTTCTTCCGCAAATTCGGGCGTTGCTTCGGGGTCAACTTCTTCGTCGTTGTATTCTGCACGGTCTCGCACACCCTCAATGGCCTTGCGAATCGGGTGGTTTGGATCGTTGAGTGGGGAGTTCGGGTGGTAGCGGAGTTCAGATTCCTCGTCACGGCTAACGGCGTAGGATGGAATGGTGATTTTTTGGTCGCCAATGCAAATCTGGCCATGGGTCACCAATTGACGTGCTTGCTTCATGGTGCAGGCGAGTCCCTTGTAGTAAACTTGGGCCTGAAGTCGGCGATTCAGCACATCCTCGGTGTTGAGCGAGAGAATGTCACCGAGTTCGGCGTCGGATTCGATGAGGCCTTTGTGGTTCAACGAGCGGAGCAAGTCTTCCATCTCTCGCTTGCCATGCCCTTCACTGGTGTCGGACATACCGATCAAGCGCATGGCTTGACGTCGGTGTCGGCGGAGTTGGGACTTGGCCTTCCAAATTTCCTTCATGTTCTTGAGGCCGTGGTTTGCCTGAATGGCGTGCTCTTCCTCAATTCGGGCAGCCTTCCATGGGTGGGACGGCGTGTCGTACTTTGGTCGTGAAAACTTTGGCTCTCCCATCTTCAATCCCCCTCATCACTTNTTGCGGCTGACACCCAAGGTCANGCCGCCACGGCCGTTGGAACGACCGCGCTGTCCACGGACTTTGTTGCCGGATGCGTGGCGAACACCACGGTAGCACTTCATCGTGCGCAGACGATCGATGTCGTCTTGCAGTGTGAATCGAACTTGTTGGCCCGTGAGGTGGATTTCGTTCCCAGTCTCAAGGTCGCGTTGGCGGTTGAGCATCCAGAGAGGCACATGTTCAGCATAGGATTCAATCGCAAGGCGGAGTTGTTCTTGCTGCTCGGCGTCGAGGAAACCGGCGAGCCTGTGTGCATCAAACCCCGTGTTTTTGCAAATTTGAATGGCGGTGCGAGCACCGATGCCTTTGACCGATGTGAGAGCNGTAGCGAGCGGCTTCAAACCGTCCATGTCTGTATCGGCCATACGCAAAATGTATGAAAAATCGTCACCAAGGTCCTCATCCTTCGGTCGTGCCATCGTGTTCACCTTTACGTTAACACCTACAGTGTCAAGCATCCCTCCGACCAACCTCCCATATATCAAGACCGCGATGATGACATTCGCGCCACTGAGCCTCAAAACGGCATGAATTTGTGATGGTTTAGACGACATCTGTTTGAGAAACACAGAGCAGGAGCACTTCTCCATCGGGATGGAGAGCCACAAAACCCTCGCGCTCACCACCTCTCCTTCGCAATTGCCGGTCCAAGGAACCTTGGAGTCGGGGCTGGCTTTCGGGGGGGAGGTCGAGGCGTAAGGTGAGCGATGAAAAGTTGTGTTCAATCGCCGCTGCCACCAACTCATCCACCGTCGTCTCATCGAGCCTCATCCGTACCAGGCCGACCACCCGTCCACTGGCTTGAACCAACAAGGTATCTTCTGGGCTCAAACGCAGTGCTTGGTCGTGGTGAAGTTGGGGGCGCCGTCCGGACACAACACCCCAGCGATACGACACATTGGGCAAGACATCGTCCAGCCATGCATCTATCAGCCCACTTTCCATCAAGGCAGCATCGAGGATGCTGACATACTCGCCACGTTTTGGAGGGTGACGCAACGGCACGGGCGCTTCGCTCACCGCTGATGTGCTGAGGGTTCGAGCCTTCTGTCCAAGCGAAGGCGGGACACGAACAAAGCGTTTGGATGCCTTGATGTCGGCCACGCCACCCAGCCAAAGTGCCAATCGGTCAACCCGACCGCGACCTCGTGAAGTCCACTCCCATGTTCGGGGCAAGCCGGGCCAAATCTCGTCCACTTTTGCTTCAACTTCCTGTTGTTGAGCGGTTGTCAGACGGGGCGAGAGGTCGAGCAGGATGCTCGGGAGGGCATCGGTTGTAAAAAACGGAGCCCAGGCGCTCAAAACGGCGCTGAGGGGAGGTTGCATCTCGCTCAGGTCATGCGTTCGGCTGTTGCGTGGGCGAGCGGGGTCGAGATGGAGAAAGGCGATGGAAGCCTCCTCTTCCAATGTGCTGAACACGCCTTCGGGGTCTGTTCCATCACCTGAGAGAATGATGCTTGAGCGGTACCAATCCGATGCACTTGCTCGGTGGTGATCAACCACCGTTTTGAGGTTCACAGCACTTGCTCGAGCCCGACCTTCGTCCAATTCAACGCCCAACACGGCACGCCGCAATGTCGTTGCATACGCGGCCAATTGGACACCGCTCCCACAGGCACAATCCACGATGTAACCGTCGGGCAACGAATATGCCGCGAGCAGACCCGCACGAAGGCTTGCAACTTGCCATGGCGTNGCGAGGGGTTTGCCCTCTGTGGCATGATGGAAGAGCATGCCCTTGGGGGCAGTTCGATCCTGTGCTTGTTCCACCAAGCCTTTGTCGGACGTGGTTTCGGGTCGAAACAAACGATGCATCAACAACCCTCAGCGCGCGGTGATGTCCGAACGGGTGAGGAGGGATTCAAAATGAATTCCAGCCTCGGAAAAAGCCTCTTCTGCACCTTCCTCTCGGTCAAGGATGCTGATGACACCGATCACTCGACAATCGGTGTCGGCGTGGATTCGTTCCACCGCTACGATGGACGACCCTCCTGTTGTGGTGACATCCTCGACGATCACCACCTCTCCTCCTCCTGCCAGCGACGAACCTTCGATGCCAGCAGGGTTGTTGGTTTTGCGACCGCCGCGGCCCTTTGGAGATTTTCGAACCATGAACCCGCGAAGATCGTCGTTCGCCGTGGCCACCACCAGTGCCGTGAGTGGAACTGCTCCAAGTTCCAATCCACCAACGAAGCGGGCTCCCATTTCGTTGATTCGCAAGTTGAGCAACTCGCCGAGAATACGCCCTGCTTCAGGGTGCATCATCACCGGTTTTGTATCAAAAAACCAGCGAGAATGGCGGCCACTCGCCAGCGTAAAGGCGTCATCGCTGCCCCCGTCCAAGAAGGCCAATTCGTGAACCAATTCGGCCAGCCTTGGCCATTGAGCATGGGAGCGAACCGAAGGGTGGACGGCCATGCTTACGACCTNTCGGCGCAAGTCATGAACTTTCCTTTCTCTCCCTCATCGCGGTTGCTCTCCGAAAAATCACACCGCTCGGATGATAAAGGGTCGCCNCCAAGGCGAGATGAACGACCATGAGCGATGCAAAGGGCCGGTCCATCAAGGGTGAGCATAACCCGCTCATTGGACTTGATTTGGAACGGCTGGAACGCGAAATGCAGGTCTATCACCAATGGCTTGACGAACGAGCGGACGATGCCTATCGAATCGCTGAACAGGCACGTGAACTCGGACTTGACCACAAGAAGCGTGTTGAAATCCCTCGTGCATCGGATTTAGCAGGACGAACGGAAAAACTCCTCATCGAGCATCTCGATGGCTATGAAGTCGCGGACGACATTCGTGCCTTGCTCGACCAGCACGACCGTGAGACAACCTCCATCATCATTGCTCAATCCGTTTCCAGAGGGTTCAGGGAGCAGGGTTATGACCTTGAGAAATCCATTGATGTCGGTCTACGTGTTGGTCTTGCGGTGTTGACGGAAGCGGTGCTTGTCGCACCGCTTGAAGGCATCAGCGAAGTGCGTTTGCTCAACAACATTGACGGGTCGCAATTCGTGTCGGTTCATTTTGCTGGACCCATTCGNGCAGCGGGCGGAACAGCGCAGGCACTGGNCGTCCTCATCGCCGACATGATNCGAAGAGAACTCAACATCGGCCACTATCAGCCGACCGANCCCGAGGTTGAGCGGGTGAAGGAAGAATTTGGATTGTACCGTGGTAATCTGCAATACCGTCCCTCGCCAGAGGAAATCGACGAGATCGTTCGAGCGTGTCCAGTGATGATCAACGGTGAATCTACCGAACGAATTGAGTGTGCAGGGTACGGAAATGTTCGCAACATCGATGAAGCAAGAATTCGAGGTGGTGTGTTGCTGGTCATCGGCGAAGGGATGTGTTTGAAGGCCCCGAAAATCCAGAAGCACACCGAGCGATTGAGTGTTCCCGGCTGGGAATTCATTGCTAAATTTGCGTCGCGTGGTAAGGAGAAGGACGATGCTTCAGGAGAGCGTTTCAAGAGTCAACAGATCCCTCCGATCACGAAATTCATGAACGACATCATCGCCGGCCGCCCCGTCTTTGGGGGCCCACTTCAACCCGGAGGTTTTCGTCTTCGCTACGGACGAGCAAGACCGTCGGGATTGGCCGCTGCTTCAACAAACACCACGTCCATGTTGGCACTGGATGACTTCATCACCATCGGTACGCAAATGAAGATTGAACGCCCAGGAAAAGCCTGTGCTATCACGCCNTGCGATGAAGCCGAGGGGCCTTGGGTGGTGCTCGATGACGGCCGTTTCTTGAGGGTTGATGATCCTTCATCGTACGCCGCCATTCGAAAGCGCGTCAAACAGGTNTGGGACAACGGTGAGCTGGTCATCGGGTATGGAGAGTTCATGGAGAACAACAAGAAATTGGTTCCCGCAGGCTACACGATGGATTGGTGGGCCAGCGACATGCTCGATAACCTGGTGTCGGAGGACGATGTGGCTCATTTTTTGGCCACCATCGGCCATGAACGCTCACAGTGGCCAGAAGGTGCGCCAGGGACGCCACCGGAAGAAGCAGCCGATCAAAACGCGCAGTTTTGGGTGCGGTGCAACTGGCATGAACAACTTCGTCGCCAATCCATGGATTGGACAACGGCNTCGNCGTTCTCACGCCGTTGGGCCACCTCGCTGCCTCCCCCTCACAATCCGTGGTTCAAGGACCTCCCCATCGAGTGGATGGGTGCGCTGTTGTCGGTCATCAAGCACGCACGAATTGAGCCTCAGGAAACATTTCGGCAGGTTGCTTTCACCGAGATTGAAGGGGCCCAACCTGCCAATGCCCAACGTCAACTTCGGTTTGAAGGAGCGGTCAGCAATTGGTCTTCTAAGGTCATGAACGAACTCGAACCAGAATCGTTGCCTCCTCTTGAGAGCACGCAACGCGTGGGTCCGCACCTTGACACTGACGCCCCCATCTTCACTTCGACCCTTCCCGAAGGTTGGGCGTTGCACCAACACGGGCTTCCGAAGGCAGCCATGATGCTGTTGGGCTTGCCCCATGTTCACGACGGCGATGATTTGGTGGTCTTGGCTGGATGGGAAAGCATGCTCGAAGGTTTCGGTTTTTCCTTTGAAGGCGATGCACCGGTTCGGGTGAAGGATGCTTCCAAGATGGTCGTAGAGCGAACCCAAAAATTGCGGCGTGCAAAAACCATTCTCGACGAGGAACGACATCGGCTTGCAGAACTTGCCAAAGAGCGGGCAACCATCCGAATTGCCGCTGAAACCGGCGCCCGTCAACGCGGGTTAGGCATTGCTGAAACCGATAAGGTCGGTCGAGAAGCGGCGGCATCTGTCCCCGATGAAGGTCCAAGTGACCCTGCTGCCTATCTGGCTGCTCAGCGCTTGGAAGACGAACATGCCATCGAAGGCATCATGGTTTTGATTCGCCAACTCTCGGATTTGCGTTGGGAGCACAGTGCTCCTGTACGCGTTGGGTGCCGCATGGGCCGCCCAGAGAAAGCGGCCCCTCGCATCATGAATCCAATGACGCATTCTTTGTTCCCGATCGAATTGAACGGGGGCAATCAACGACTTCTGAACAATGCGCTGGATAAGCAGACCATTCGCGTTCAGCTTGGAAAGCGGACATGCAGCGTGTGTGGAAAAGAATCTCCCTATTTGCGCTGCCATCATCGAACGGTCGACGAATACGGTGAGAGCAGAGCCGGTGAGGCCTGTGGAGGACGAACAGAAGCCAATGCATCAACCTCCACGGCGCGTCGGCGCGGCGAAGTGCAATCCGTCAACGTCAACGACATGGTGGAAGATGCCCGAATCCGCTTGGGCATTGACCGTCTCCCTGCTCAGGTCAAGTGCATGAAGAAATTGAACAGCCGCAATCAAACGCCCGAGGCCATTGAGAAAGGCATTCTTCGAGCACGTCATGGCCTTCCTGTCTTCCGCGACGGAACCGTTCGCTACGACATGAGCGATGTTCCCGTCACGCATTTCAGGCCTCGTGAAATCGGCGTACCGTGGAAGACCTTGCTCGGGTTGGGTTACACACACGATTACAGGGGCCAACCGCTCACGGACGACGAGCAGGTGCTGGAATTGTTCCCACAGGACTTCATCGTTGCCAAAGGTGCTGCAGATTTCCTTCTCCGAACGGCGAAATATGTCGATGAACTGCTGACCCGCTATTACGGCATGGAGCCCTATTACAATGTCAACACACCCGACGACCTCATCGGCCACCTCATCTGTGCCCTTGCTCCCCACACCAGTGGCGGCGTCTTGTCCCGCATCATCGGATGGGCCGATTGTTCGGGAGGGTATGCCCATCCTCTGTTCCACGCTGCCAAGCGACGAAATTGCGATGGCGATGAGGATGCAATCATGTTGTTGATGGATGGGTTGTTGAATTTTAGTCGCGACATTCTCCCCGCCAATCGCGGCGGTCAAATGGACGCACCGTTGGTCTTGACCACTCGCCTAAATCCGACCGAGGTCGACAAAGAAGCGTTGAACGTCGATGCNGGTTGGTTTTACGAGCGGGATTTCTATGAAGCCACGTTGAAACAACCGCANCCCAAAGANATNCANCATCGCATGGACTTTGTTGAGCGAAGATTGGGTTCGGTTGCAGCAGTACGAGGGTATGGCTTCACGCACGATTGCCATGCACTCGACCAAGGCCCTGCGCTTTCTGCCTACAAGACCTTGGAGACCATGATCGACAAAATGAACGGACAATTGGCCCTCGGTCATCGCTTGCGAGGTGTGAATGTTCGTCAGGTGGCTTCGAGCGTGGTACGTTCACACTTCTTGCCCGATTTGAGAGGAAACCTCAACGCCTATGGACGACAAAAAGTGCGCTGCCTCAAGTGTGCTCATTCGTATCGCCGCATGCCGCTTTCGGGAAGCTGTATTCAGCCCAAGAAGGAGACGGGGCGTGGCCTTGCGAGCATGGGTGTGGCGAAATCCGAGGGCGGTCTTTGCGGTGGAAATCTAGCGCTGACCGTCTCGGAGGGCGCCGTTCGAAAGTACATTGAAGTCATGCGATTCGTGATGGATCGTTACGGCGTGGATTTGTACACCCGACAAAACGCCGATTGGTTAGCGCAGAGCGTTGATTCTTTGTTCAACAACGACCGAGCAAAACAACTCTCGCTCTCCGATTTCCTTTGATCAACGAACGGGTTCCCGCCACGGTGAGTCCGTGTCATCCCACGCCAACGTTTCCTGTTCGTTGTATTCGGACGGCTTGAACGGCGCTGTTGAGGTCGTGGTGGGCGCAGCCGCGGTCTTGGTGTTCTTTGCGACGAAGGCTCGTACACCCTGCTCAAGGCCTGCTATGGCTACAAGCAGGAAACTCAAGACGACATGACCCGTCATTTGGACCGTCTTAAACGGTTGCAACAGCAGCACTTGTTCGACCTGGATGCCCTCTTCCACCACCGTTTCAACAACATATGTTCCGGGCGTCAAATCACCCTCCCAATCTGGGACCTCATCGGTCAGGACGCCTGACCAAGAAAACACGATGGATTCGTTGTTGAGTCGGACGGTGTAACTCACGTTTGCTTGGTCAAGGCTGAGGCTCGAGAAGGTTGTCGAGAACACCGCAGGAAGTGCGTCTTGAGTTCCAAAAACTGGGGCGACATCAACTTCTCGGAAGCGTTCAAACTGGTCGGCGGTGTTGATTTCATTTGGCGCGGTTTGCTTTGCGACATTCATCCAAAGCACATTGATGAGGACGAGAGCAACGGCCCACAAGGCAGGATTGACCCATCTTCGGCTGCTGCTCATGTTCATCCGAACGATGTTTTCTTCTTATGCATGTGTTCTTGCTCATGCATCCTCGGATGGATATTTGGGGGTTTTCCAAAACGGCATCACGATGTCAAGCACCTTTACCATCCACGAAAGTTTTGCGAGTTTTCGTTCAGGGTCAGTCGTTCCCGACCAANGGCCGAGATGGTCATTTGCATACCCAATCAATTCCATCTTGCTCACGCATACGCCCAGCCATACAAGGAAACAAACGGCTCGGTCGCCATCGGTGAATCCGCCGGGATTGTGCATGTCATCAAACACTTGGGGCGTTTGGTGAGTGAGCACCAATGGGGGAGCGATCGTCTGCGACCATGAACGAAGGTATGAACGCCAAATGTCTTGGTTGTCTCCATGCGCATGAAGTACCAACGGGATGCGCCGTCGCGCAGCTTCTTCAAGGTGGACGCCACCGTCCAAATCGGTGACCACGCACACGGGCTCAACGCGATTGAAGCACGCGCCNACGGCTCCGTCAGCCACGACAAACTCCGTCCCTTCGGGCCATGAACGTTGCAAGTCTTCTTCGTTCACCGCAGCCCCGATCATCACCACCTTTCCAGCATGCGTTAACCGAGATTGAAGTTCTGCAAGCGTAGCGCTTCGCCCAGCAGCATCCCATTGAAGTTCGGCCGCATTCTCAAGTTGATTGACGAAGGTGCGCATCTGTTCAGCACTCTGGATGTCTTCCTCAACAGACCAACCAAACCATTCACGGACATCGTGTTGTATCTCCAACACGGCCTCATGGTGGTCGTGGGCCATGAACATGCCTCGCGCATCGAGGTCAAGAATCCAACCGACGTTGAACTTCATAATCCGTGGGCACCAAGGATGCATCATGCCGGTTCCAACCACGCCCCCCACCGTTGTGGACGAGGTCACGTTGGCACGGTATCCGTTCCTCCCACAAGCCACGGCTTGGATACAAGACATGGCGATTCGTCACAGCATCGATTTGGAGGAACTCTTGGAAGGCTCTCTGATGGAACCGGCTCGCCAGCGTGCTCGCATACGGCTGATTGATTCCATCCAATCAAAGGAAGGCGTTCAGGTCGTTGGCGGCGATATTCACACCGAAGAAGGACGGCTTATCGAAGCGTTTTCCTTCTATTACGCACGGTTGGTGATGTGCGCAAGCGAGGATGAACGGTTGATTGCTCGATGGGCACAAGCCGAAGCAGCACGCGCTGAACAATTGCTTATTCAAGACACGGCCAACCTTCCAACCATTGCCAACACCTACATCGGCCAGGTGGAATCCTTGACCGCTGCCACTTCGCCTGCCGTTTCTCAGAGCATGTCAATGCGTCAATTGCGGCAACAACCATCGGCAGAGTGGCGCGTGGGCCTTGCCGATTTTATTGAAATCTGCCCCAAGATCACCGGCCACCGCTGGCGCTTGCCCAACGTCGATGTTGAGAAAGGGTGGGTCAGATTGCACAACGAACGGCAGTACGCCTCATCAGCAAAACTTGCTCGGTTGCTCCGAGAACGTATCAAAGCAGGCATCGAAACTGAAGCCATCGAGAAGAGGGGACAAATCACCACCGATTTAGCGGTCCGATTGGCTGAACCTGTTGGCATGGTGCGCAAATTATTGGCGAGTAAAACCAGCGAAGCCATCGCCTTGGTTGGTGCAGAAGAAAGCGATTGGCCCCCGTGCATGCAAAAGATCATCGCCGACCTGTCGAGCGGTGTCAACGTCAATCACTTCGGCCGTTTGTTCCTTGCATCCATGTCGGCCACGTTGGCGCTGCCTCAGGAATCCTGTGTCAGTTTCTTTCGAGGGGCTCCGGATTTCAGCGAAGCCACCACGACCTACCAAGTCGAGCACGTCTACACGCACGAATACACACCCGCAGGCTGCGGGAAACTCAAGGTCAATCACAACTGCCCGGTGTTGCCAGGAGACAATCGAACGTGTGACCAATCGTGGATGGACCACCCGCTGAAGTACATTCGCGCCACTCAACGCTGGAAACGACTCACCTCTACTCCCTCTCCNACCCCCTCCGATGAAGGTGAAACAGCGCCATCAACCGAACAGCCAGCCCAAGACGGCGCGTAGAAGGGAATGCAACTAAAAACACCTTAGGGCGTGTTTTGGCCATGCCGTGGGGCGATGGAAGCACATCCGGAACCAAGGGCTCTGAGCCGCTTTCCTATCGAATAATGCGGCGGTTTTATCGATTTTTGACCAATATTTGGTTCCGTGAGATCAACGTTGTTGACGATGAAAACNTGCCCCCCGAAGGAGGCATCCTGTACATCACCTGGCATCCCAGCGGCCTCATTGACCCGATGTTGATGATGGCCACCCTTCCTGGCCGTTTGACAACGATTGCCAAACACACCCTCTTCAAAATACCCGTTTTGGGCCGCATGCTCAAGGCTTCGGGATGTGTTCCTATCGAACGACCCCAAGACAGCAAAGACGCGGATGCTTCTCGTGCACGAAACGCCACGATGTTGGACAACATATCGCAAACGTTGGCCAGCGGCGGACGAGCCCTCATTTTTCCAGAAGGTGTTAGCCATACGGATTCCGCCGTTCGGCGGGTTCGCTCGGGCGCGGCACGCATGTTGCTGGGCGCTCACCGAAAAGCGGCAGAACGGGGTCTGCCCAAACCGCATTTGGTCCCAATCGGCCTTCATTACTCTGAATCGCAAACCTTCAGGGAACGAGCAGCCGTCGTGGTTGAACGCGCCATGGAGGTCCCACCCGTGCCGTCATTGGTTGACGATGTCGAAGAGCAGGACCGCCTTGACCGAGCATGGGTGGCGGAGGTTACACAAGCCATCGAGGTGGAACTTCAGCGGGCCAACCTCTCCAAAACATCCTGGCGGGAACGCACCATGATCTGGAAGGGTCGCAGCCTTGCGTACGCTGAAAAACAGCGTCTTGCGGGCGGAAAACTGCAGCGACCCAGTTATGCAGAATCGGTTCTTGGTGCCCGTCGTTTGCGCGCTGGCTGGGAATATTACGCCATCCACCAGCCTGAGGACACGCGTCAATTTGCACAACAATGCGAGCAGCATTTCCATGCGTTGGATCGAAGAAACATCACGCCCTACGATGTTGATGCCAAGCCCGAACGTCTCACGCTATGGGGTCATACACAGGCCTTTGCCAAATGGCTGTGGGCGTTGGTATGGATGTTCGGTTTGGTGACTTGGAGCGCCATTGCTGGTAACTATGTGCCGTACAAGGCCAACGGAGCATTGAGCATCTTGATGAAACGAATCAAGATCGAAGCCTCGGTGATCGGGACCATCAAAGTGCTTTCAGCAGTGGTGTTCTTTCCGTTGTGGTGGATGGCGGCCTCGGCGTTCATGACATGGTCGCTTCTCGATGCTTCCAGCCCTGTCAACGAACTCCTTCGAATGCATTGGTTGACCGGCTACATCACCCAACTCCCTGCCGTGGGCGTGTTCCTTTTGTTCATGGTTTGGTGGCCAGCCTCTGCGAAACTTCACCTGAAACTTTATGCGCGCCTCTTGCGAAGTTCAAGGGACTTGAAACGCTGGAGCCTGTGGAACGATGAAGCAACCGATTGGGAAGCGTTGGTCAACACACAACGAGACCTCGCTTCCAGGTTGGTCAATGGAGGTACCTACCTCGTCCTTCCAGGCGATGAGGAATGGGTTGACCCCCCAGCGGGTCAAGACGATGTTACGGTGGTTCGTCAGCGAGAGCGTTTGACCACCCTATGAGCNGCAAGAGCCGGGTAAACTTCACAAGGATTTGAATGCAAGAAGGTGGGTGGCCTTGTCAAGAGGGGAGGTGAGCGCACGACTCGAACGCTGGTATTGACGGTTGACCGAGACAACGATCTTGGCATCAAGACGTCCATCCGCGGACCGGTGGTTGGGCGACGACAAGTCCTCACCGCTGCGTTGAAACTCGGCATCACCGACCCGGAGGAAAGCGACACCAACGCCGTCCTTGGAGCGCTTCGCCAACACGACAACATCGTGGAGGCAAAAACCGAGGAAGATGAAGTTGAAATCGCGATTTTGACGGGGGATGAACGTGTTGGTGTACGCTCCGACCGCGCCATCGCCGCTCAACTCGAAGAGGTCGTCTCTGCGTTTCAGCCCGACCAAGCCATTCTTGTGACCGACGGTGTTGAGGACGAGAGCGTGCTGCCCATCATCACCTCACAAGTTCGCATCGACCATGTTGAGAAAATCATCGTTAGGCAATCCAAGGGCATTGAAGGGACCTACTACTACATTGTCAAAGCGCTCGAAGACCCGAGGTGGCGCTCACGAATCATGGTGCCGTTCGGGGCCGTATTGGCCATTTTTGGCCTCGGTATCATGTTGCCAAATGAAATCGGCGGCGTGGTGATTGGGGCGCTTCCATTGGTCCTTGGGCTCTACATTTTCAGCAAAGGAGCCGGTATCGAATCAACGGTGAATCGCGTGATACANGAAATGCGAGAAAACGCAGACGCTGCAATGTTTTCATCGCTGTTGTGGACGGCGACGCTGTTCAGTGCCATCTTTGCCGTTGCGGAGGGCTGGCGCGAATTTGGCGTTGTGGAAACCACAGCATCGACACAATCCGTGTTGTGGCTCAGCGTCATCCACTCTTCACTTGCTTGGACCATCATCGCCTTCTTGACCTCAACGGCAGGCTTCATGTTGTTGAGGCTCAAGCGGGGTTCTTTTTCAGGAAGCCTCATCGTTCTCAGCGTCTTTGGCATGGTCGTTTACTCCTTCCTCAACGCTGCACTTGACATTGCCATCCGAGTGCTCAACGGCACTTCCTACGAATTCAGCGTAGAAATGATCCTCAATGATTTGACGACCCCCCTCATTTGGGTCGTTGTCTTGTGGATGGTGACGACGGTGGTTCGCTCATTGCAGGCCAAGCAGGCTCAAGCAGACCGCTACTGGGGCATTTGATCAAAGGATGAATCTTGGCAACACCCTCGCAACGGTGTTGTGACCAACAACGCCCACCAGCGAACCTTCATCATCAACCACACCGAGTTGATTCAAATCGTGTGTGAGCATCAATGCTCCCGCTTTGAGCAACGGCGTTGAGGTGTTCACCGTGAGAGGAGGATGCGTGAGGAGTTGTTGTGCGGGGATTGAATGCATCCATGCGATGTCTCGGTTCACCGTTTTCCGAGCGATCATCTTGAGCAAATCAACGGCATGAATTCTTCCCAAGGGCGCACCCTCATCGTCAACGATGAACACGTGGTCCCAATCGTGTTTTGTGAGCATGTCCACAACCGTGGCCATGGAATCCACTGCCAAGAGTGCATTTGGGTGTTGCATCACGTCCGCACATCTCACGGTACGGACGGCGCGAGCTTCCTTCGCTCGCTTCGAGGATTTCTTGGATTTTGGACGAAAGGCCATGGTGTGTTCAGAGGTGGCCGTCTGCCCACCATTCTTGAACCCTTCCGTTTTCACCAACCAAGTTTCTGGAATCCGGAAAACGAACGTGCTGATTGACGATGCTGCATTCCTCAAAGGATAAATCAACGAGCATGGTGCACAATCCATGACCAGCATACCTGCACACGAACTTGCTGCGTTGCGCAGTCTATCAGGCTACGAGCAAATGCTTGAGATCGACCGTTTGTGTCGCGTTTACAGCACCGATGAAGCATCGATACGGGCGGCCCTTGAACAATCTTCGAACGTTGCGACAACAAATGAACAAACGAGCGCTCCGACGGCCGATTGGGACACTTCACACAAGGATGTCCCGCAATTGAATCAAGCGGCTTCTCCATCTGCACCGACCATGGTTGACAAGAATCAGTTTCGGTTTGAATACGACCCCACCAGGGAAGCGACGGCGAGAAGAGAGCAGGTGAGTCAGGCGATTTTGTGTTCGGGTTGCGGTGTTGCTTTGGGCATTCCTGATGTACGCCCCATCAAGGTCACATGCCCGTCCTGCATGTTCGAGACCACGTACACGCATTGAGGGCGAGGTTGATGAACAGCCTTCGCTGAGGCGCGTACATGGAAGGGAAGTCACCGAAGGTATGGCCCTATTCACCAAACAATTCCCCTCTTCCGTTGCCGGTACAAGGGGTCCTCTTTACCCCCGATCGTGTGATTGAATTGAACGAGTTTCACGGTGAAGAACGGCTGGATGAATTGTCGGGTGAAGCTTTGACAACCTACACATCCGGTTTTGCTTCAAACGGTCAATCCCTTGACGCCATGCTGGCCTCGGCAGGTGCTGAACCATTGAGCGAGCGACGCCCGCTTCTGTTGCAGGGCGAACTGGCGAACCCCTATCGCCTTCAGGAGATGGGTTTCGGCGTCTTGCCCATTTTGCCAGTACGGTTGGAAGGCCTTTGCCGAACATGGTCGGATGGTTTGGATTCGCGTGACACCTATCCTGGTGTTCATCATGTTACTCTCGCGCGGACAAGTGGATGGTGGGAGCCCACGCATCTCGGCCTTGTGACCACGGCTCAATTACGAGCGGTTCGAGATTGGCTAGATAACGGCGTTTCCTCGACATGGAAAGCGGTTCGGCTTGGTGAGGGTTGTGTGCGTTTTGAGCACGACACCTCGCTTGAACCTCCGCAGGCCCACGATGTTGAATGGGACGGAACAAAGGAGCACGTGGCTACGACCATGCCATCACCGACGGGACCCGCCATCTCCCAAAGCGATTTGATCGNCATGGTTCATACCCGTCAGGGATGCTACAACAATCGAGGACGTCTTGCACGATGCGCCCACATTCAACAACGGCCGTTCCACGACAACTTGTTTAGGCGGGGTTCGTCCTTCCGCTGGGACCAGATCCTTACGACGCGTTGATCGATTTGACGTAGTGTTCCACGCGCTCATCTCCCCAAACCAATTCGCTCACTTTGCTGAGGTTGGATTGAGCCAACGTCGCTTCATCGATGTTGGAGGGGACGGGGTGCTTGTGTACGGTATCTGCATGAACAAGAAACACTTCGTCAACCAAGTGTTGTTCAAGAAAATGATGCACGGTGGTGGGCCCCCCCTCGACCAACACGCGTTGGATGTGTTGGTCGCCAAGTTGATTGAGCAGTGACGACAATCCCGTGAATTCCTTCTGAATCAGCATCGTTTCACCTCCGTCATGGAAAAGATCGGCCTTCGGATCGACACGGCTGTTTGGGTCGAGGACGATTCGCAAGGGCTGCCGCGTGCTTGGAACCAGGCGAACGGTGAGTTGAGGATTGTCTCTGTTGACCGTTTCAACGCCAACCAAGACCGCATCGCAGTCCCTTCGTAATTCATGCACTTTTTCGAGGCACCCGGGCGAAGTAAACCGTTTGGCTGCAGCCTCTCTATCGTCAACCGAACCGTTGCGGTCAACGGCCATTTTTACTGTGATCAGAGGCCTGCGATGTTTGCACCAATGCATGAATGCCTGCATTTGTTCGTGTGCTTCTGCGTTCAGCAGTCCTGTTCTCGTGGGGATACCAGCATCTTCGAGGACGCTGCACCCGTTGCCTCGTACGGTTGGATTTGGATCACTATGGGCGACCACGACTTCCTTGACACCGGCCCACATCAGCGCTTCGGTGCACGGAGGAGTCCGTCCAAAGTGGTTGCAGGGCTCCAGCGTCACATAGGCGGTTGAACCGTTGGGTGAATGCCCCTTCTCTTCTGCATCGTGGATGGCCATTTGTTCAGCATGGAGTCCACCGAGGTGATCGTGCCATCCCTCAGCGATGACGTGTCCGTCTTTGACAAGTACACATCCCACCAAAGGGTTCGGGCTGACCTTGCCACGCCCACGTTCGGCAACCAGCAAGGCGCGTTCCATGAACGCACGGTCTTCCTCCGTCCACGGTTCCTCCACGGTTGCGCCAATCGCCTTGAGTTCAAGACCTCTTGCATCATCTCACCGAGAGCGAGGGGCGAAACGATGAGAATATGCATTATTGTTGATTAATTATGCAAGGTGAATAATTGCAGTCGAAGGGCTGAGGGGAAGGATTCAAGCACCTGTGGAAGGTGTTCGGAACATGACGCCGAAGGCATCGGATGGGTTGCCTTCGCCGCTCATTTTTGAAGCAGACACAGCCACACGTCGTAAGAAGGGCACTCACAAACCCGTGTTTGCCAAGGTGTTCGGTGAGCCGGGGGCATCCTTCGAGAAACCGTCTTGCGTCCATTTGCTCGTGAATCCGTATTCAGGCAAGCGCAAAGGTCGTGCCGTTGCAAAAGAGGTCATTTCACGTCTTCAGGAACAC
This sequence comes from Methanobacteriota archaeon, assembly GCA_002728035.1. Classification (GTDB taxonomy): domain Archaea; phylum Thermoplasmatota; class Poseidoniia; order Poseidoniales; family Poseidoniaceae; genus Poseidonia. The sequence goes on along the minus strand of PBUZ01000040.1, from coordinate 4,703 downwards.
GATATCGAGGTGAACACGAGTTATTCGGCTTACAGCGGCCATTTGGTCACGCTCGCTTCCGCTTTGGTCGTCAAGAAAGGTGACATCATTGCTGTTGTTGGCGGTGACGGGACCCTTTCAGAGGTCATCACGGGACGCATGTTGTTGAAGAAGGGTACGAAGGAAACCTTCGCCATCGTACCGGCAGGCACAGGCAACTCTCAAGCGCACGATCTGGGTCTCTCGGATGTTGATGATGCCGTCAATGCCATCCTCTCGGGCCACATGCAGGCTTTGGACCTCGCCCGGGTAGAACTTACGGAAGGATTGCCTGGAAACACAGGTGAGTCGATGGTTCGCTACAGTCACAACCTTGTGACCTGGGGGCTGGGTGTGGATTCAACAATTCAGGCGGAGAAGATGCGGTGGATGGGGCCGATCCGTTACGATGTGGGCATCCTCCTTGCCATTCTCGCAAAACGTCGTCGAACGGCCACGCTCACCTTGGACGACCGCTCCATCACCGATGACTTCACGCTCTTTTTGGTTCAAAACAGCCAGACCGGTGGCTCCATGCTTCCGCTTGCACCCGGCGCCTCCATGGACGACGGTCTGATGGACATTGGTATCCTGAAGAACATGAGCCGTAGAGCTGTGCTCAAAGCCTTCGGCATGCTGAAAGCAGAAGGTCGACACGTGTTTCACCCAAGGGTTGACTACCATCGTTTCTCTTCGTTGACCATTCAGACCGAGCAGCCGACGGCCATCAACATCGATGGCGAGAACATTGGGTCAACGCCGTTAACGATGAGCGTGCTCAAGCACGCCGTGAACATCGTGGTTCCACCATCACAATGAGAAGTCGGAGAAATCCTCGTCTTCTTCTTCGTACTGACGTGCAGGGGCAGGGGATTCGTAGGAGGGCTCGGGCTCCTCAGACTTGGTTTTCTTGACGGCCTTCCTTCGTCGCACAGGTGGTTTGGATTTCGGCGAGTCTTTTGCCGTCGTCCCACCGCCAACATTCGACGATGGAGGTGTCGAGGAGCGTCGTTGCGAGAAGGAAGAAGGAAGAGAAGACCCTTCGTTCATCTCAACATCGTTCATGCGATCCATGTTTTGGGCAGCCTCCGTGACAACCACCGAACTCTTGCGTCCTGCAGGTGCATTTCCGCCAGGGCCAGACGATGTTGAGGTTGAGGCGAGAACACTGTCAAGGTCAAAGCCGCCCATCGGGTTCTCGTCCTTTTTCTTCGATTCCTTTGGCGGTGCACGCTCTTTCTTCGGTGCCTCCATTTCCCGCGCTTTGTCAACTCGAGATTTTCGCTCCGTAGGCGATTCCATGCCTGCCTTTTTGGCCGCTTTTGCATCGTCCTTGACGCTGGCAGCCTTCTTCATACCCTCGCTCCCAATCAAGGTCGCCATCGCCTTGCTTGCTGAGCGCTTGACCATGCCCGTTGATACAATGAACAGTCCAACAGCACCTCCGAGGCCGGCTACGAGGAAGAAGAAGATGAAGCCACCACGGCCGAGGAAGGGAACATCGCCCTGGACCCACTCATCGTCGGCATCGCCCGTTGCTGAAACAGAAGCGTCTTCAAGCGTAATTCCCGTCACCAGCACGTAGACATCTTCTCGGAAATCGGTGGGTCGTAGGAATGAACAATCGTTGCCCAAGCGTTCAGCATGTTGGCCTCTTGCATAACCGGCTGGATTGTTTCCGTCGCCAGCATCGTCCACCAAGTAGCCGTGAATGGACACACCTTGGTGCCATTCGTCAAGCGATGTCATCCCCTTGAGCACTTCTTCCGATGTCGGAATTAAACCGAGTACATACCATTTTGTCGCCTCTTGCTTGCTTGGGTTTTCCAGATTGACCGAACCTGCGCCCGTTTTGGGAGAAAGAGGCATGTTCCATTCTTTCACATCAATACGCGGGCCATCACCGTTCGTGACAGCGGTGGCTTCATCGAAGCGCATGGATTGAATCGCAACGGCTGTCGTGACGCCAAAGTCGAGTCCCTGCGCCCCCATCAGTTTGTTGTGGGCATCGTAGAAATGACTCGCCGCCAAATAGCCCGTGAAAGAAATGGAAGATCCGCTGCCTTCGTTCAGTTCGCCGCCTTCTGTACCTGGTGTACATCCAACGGGAATGACATTCGTGGTGGTGGTCTCACCAGACAGACCGCTCTTCACAGAGGTGTTGTCCATTGAGAAGTTGACATCGACAGCGTTCGAACCGCTGCCCCAGGTGGCTGTTGACGGCCCTGTACAACCTGCAAGCAGCATGCTGGCAACCAGACAGAAGGCGAGCAGACCCCGGCGCATGGACAAATGAGAGAGGGCCGAGTTTGAGAAGTCTTCCCTATTCGTGAACGGATGATGGCGCAGTCGGAGAGATTTGAACTCCCGAGTCACGGGGACACCGGATTTCAAATCCGGCGCAATACCAGGCTATGCGACGACTGCTTTATGTCAACGGAGGGGCTTCCGTTTTTGCGGCTTTCGCCTCATCATCATGCTCGGAAGATTCTCGACGGCCAAAGGCAACCGCCGCCATCAGCCCCATTCCGGTGAGCAAGAAGGACAACGACGGTGTAATTTCAGTCTCGTATCCTCCAAGTTGTTCATTTTCGAGGAGCTCACGGATATCTGCGGCGAAATCGCTTACTTTCCATGAATCGCCAGTCCATGCGACGACGGGTTCTCGCTTTGCGTTCAAGATGTAGGTGATGGTTGAATGGCCTACAGTGTAGTCTTCTGTCGTTTCTGGGACGCACGTCAGTCTATCTCCATCGTCCCAGCCGTATCCAGCATCGCACATGCAGTGGGCGTTCGAACCAGATCCCATCACCCAGCCATGTCCGTTGCAAACGTTTTCGCTGTCGTCTTTCATTGGCGAAGGAATGGCTGCCTCGTCAACGGTAGAGGGTGCCCAAGCAATGTGCGTTGGCTCGGCAAAGTCGTCTTGACCAACATTGGAGCTCTCCCATGTTTCGTTGGTCTCGTTCCAAGCATAGAGGTTCCACCACCAACTGAAATCATCCGGAGCCGTTTGATTGTTGATATCGGTCATGTAATGTCCGTAGCTGCCTGGTTCATTTGTGGTGTTGATTCCAGCGCTCATGAACGCACCTTCGGTGATGTGGTAAGCTGTAAAGTGGTCAAGACCGACCACTTCAGAAGAGTTGTTCGACCACTGCACGGTCACGCTGGAGGCCAAGTCCATGTCGGGTTCGGGAAGAAGCGAACGATTGGTGTTGGAGTTCATCCAAGCGATGTGCGGTGTTTCCAACACATCCACATCGTTCATGCCCACCATGGATGCTTCCCATGCATCGGACGTGGCATTCCACAGGTTCAGTTCCCAATACCATGACCAGTCTGCGGGAGAATCCGTTCCGTTGATGCCGATGAGCATCCCGTCGGAGGCATTCAAACTCCAGCCTGCCTGTTCAGCGGCGAGAGAGGTTGCGGTCCAACCGTCGTACACAAACATGTGCTGGCTGCTGGTGTTGTTCGTGTTCACCAGCGTGACCGATGCTTCACCGGGTTGGTAATCCATCACGTGGGCTTCGATGACATTGGCTTGAACAACGAGCGCAAAGGCTTCCCATACCGGTTCCAATTCTTCCGATGTACCTGTGAGGTGGGGCCAGGACACCCCATGCAGTTGGGTGTATTCGAGCAGCACTTCTGGGCTGTCGTAAGCTGGGTCAACGCTGATGGAAAGGAACGTCACATCCTCTCGTTCTCGTTGTGAGAGTTCCAGTTCCACACTCTTGAGTTGCTGGGTGATGACGGGGCAAACGTCAGGGCAACGCGTGAACATGAACGAAATGACGATCACGCCTTCGCTATCAGTGTCAAAGGAATAGTTCTCACCGTTTTGGTCGATGAGTGAAAAGCTCTCGACGGGACCTCGTGAGAGTTGACTCCCTTTGTAGGCTGAAGCAGGTGTCAGCAAGAGAAGCACGACGAGAACAGACAGAACCCAATGCTTTGATGATACCATGTGAAGGCCTCAGCGTTGGCTTGCATATTCCCAGTTCGGCATGCACCAACTTGGCAAGTTTTGAACCGAACCCGGGTTGGAAAGGCCGATACCCCAGAGCATCAACAAGACGAACAACACGGGGAAGAGCGCTGTGCGGGTGTAGATACGAGGGTCGCCCTTCAAGTGCATGAAATAGGCAGCAATACCGTAGCCCTTGATGATGCCAACACCAATGAGAATGGCCCATACCGCGTAAAGGGTGATTTCGATGTCGGTTCCAGGAACGGTTTCAAAAAAGACAGCAGCCACTTCAAACAGTGTGAAGAACATCAATATGACGAAGTTCCAAAAGTAGATGTCGTAGTTACCAGGTAGTTTCTCAACGATTGATTCAAAGATTCCAGATGTTTCGTGTTCTCCCATAGTCTCACCTCAATACAGATAGAAGGCTGGGAAGATGACCACCCAAGCCAAGTCGACAAAGTGCCAGTACAAGCCGAAGTACTCAATGCCCTGCCCGTTCTTTTCGTCGTAGCCAACGGTGTCGGCCTTGAAGATCAGATAGAGCATCACAAGCAGACCGATGAAGACGTGCAAACCGTGAGCACCGGTTGAGATGTAGAAGATGGAACCTGCTTGGGTGCCGATGGTGAAGCCTTCAGCGACGAGGTGGCTCCACTCAATGAGCTTCAACACGATAAACATCGAACCCAAGAGGAAGGTGGCGATG
>PBUZ01000039.1 GCA_002728035.1 Methanobacteriota archaeon | reverse complement strand
GGCGACGGCTTTCGCACGACCACAGTCCCTTAGTGTAGCGGTCCATCATGGAGGATTCTGGTTCCTCCGACCTCGGTTCGAATCCGGGAGGGACTACCAACCGCAACGATTGTGGTTGTTTTGAGTGCCTTCTACTCCAATTTTTAGGGCGCCCTAAAATTATATACTACAGACTTTTAGGGCACCCTAAACCGGAGGAGATATGATGTTAAATCACACAAAAAAACCGATACTGCTGAGCCTGCTGATCATTCTTGGATCCATCGCTGGATGCTTAGGGAATGATGAAGAACAAACTGAACTCGAGACGTTAACCGTCGCTTTTGAGGTAAAGGATGACTACACCAATGTGGATGAAAATCCTCAGAAATTCGCTGATTACCTCGCAAACGAACTCAACATGAACGTAAATCTCTATCCAATCGATTCGGAGGGCGCCATACTTGAGGCCCTACGATTTGGTAATGCTGACATTGCCTTTATGGATGGAGCAGCGGCTTGGGTCGGTTGGCAACAGTACGGCCTTGATGCACTTGCTGCAGACCAGAAGTCCGATGGGCGCACATTCTACAACGCACATGCAGTGGTGCTAAAGGATTCTGAGATGGCCACCGCCTATCTCGATGATGACGACACCACCGACCCCTTCGCTCTTCTCGCGGGGAAAACCTCCTGTCACACAGGTTGGTTAAAATCTGCAGGCATGCTTCTGCCAATGGGCTTCCTACTTGGAAATGGGTATGCGAATGTCATTGGTGACCCTAACGACATTGAATCATTGAGGAGCACGGTGTTGAACTTTTTCAACGAAAATTCGAGCATCCCCGACTCAGGAACTCCGTATTACTCGTACTCGGGAGCAGTGAAGTGCCTCTCGGAAGGTGTCGGTGATGTTGCGTTTGCGAAGGATTCCACCATAGCATCCTACTGTGGAAACACCGACGNTNCAGAAAACGAAGCATGGTGCTTGCCAGAAGACGATTATGTTCTTCTCCCATCCTATGGNTCCGCNCCTTCGCATCCTGTAATGTACAACCCTGAACTGNTTNATGCGGAACTTGTNGCATCTGTTCAAGACGCGCTNGTTGGAATGAGTGATTCNGNGGAAGGACAATCAGTTCTNACAAATGTTCTCAACACGCCNTCAATTGTCAAAACNACAGCTCAAGAACACCTTTCNTCGTATGGNGCACTCGTGCAAGANATACCCGGNATCCAATCNTACTTTGGTACNAAGTNCGGTATTTCAGATACNGTGTCGCCGACAGTCTCGAACATTNGAATCGCNTTCGAAGTGAAAGATGATTACACAGANGTNGANCTAAATCCACAACTCTTAGCGGATTATGTTGCTGCGGAAACNGGTGTCGAAGTCACNCTCTACCCAGTATCCTCTGAGGGTGCCATCATNGAGGCGCTTCGTTTTGGCCATGCAGACATCGCCTTCATGGATGGTGGNGCAGCATGGATGGGNTGGAANGANTATGGCCTCGCAGCCATGGCNGCAGATATGAAATCCGATGGACGAACCTACTACGATGCTCATGCGGTTGTCCNNAACGGTTCGGATATGGCNAATGCTTACCTTGATGGCGATGATTCAACCGATCCATTCGCACTTCTCGAAGGAAAGACCTCCTGCCACACAGGNTGGTTGAAATCTGCNGGAATGCTTCTTCCGATGGGCCATCTTATCTCNGAGGGTTATGCTCCNGTCGTCGGTTCAACAGACGATATCGANTCTCTCCGCTCAACGATCTATGCTTACTTCAACGAGAACGCAAGTATCCCCGACTCTGGAACTCCCTATGCATCATACTCAGGTGCAGTTCGNTGTCTTTCNGAAGGCGTTGGTGATGTCGCATTTGTGAAGGATTCNACCATCTCGAGTTATTGTGGTAACGAAGATACTGCGGAGAATGAGGATTGGTGTTTGGATGAGGAGGAATACATCCTNCTNCCGTCNTACGGCTCAGCCCCATCTCANCCTGTTATGTACAANCCTGCNCGNGTTGATATCCAAACNCGAACNGCGATTTTGAATGCCTTGCTCGCCNTNAACGATGANATGTANGTTGAGGATTACCAGATGGCAGGACAAACATACACTGGATGTTATGATGTCAAGACANATATGGTTGATTCGGAGCAGCCAAAGAACGAGTGTGGAGATCAAATCCTNTCGAACATTCTCAATACCCCNGGTATCGTTGANGTTAACACNCAGGAACANATGGGANTCTATGGANATCTCATTGGTTCNATTCCNGGAATCACGACATACTTTGACACAAAGTATGAGATTCAGGAATAGGTTGGCTNCCNCGCAATTGAAAAATGGNACCATCTCGGCAAGGNTGAGGGTGGATGNATGNACGANGATNCGCCNCTCTTGGTTTTGGANAATCTCAGCATTGGGTACAATGTTGCTCTTGTCTCGAGAATAACNGCTGAAATCTATTCNGGCGAAGTCATCGCAATCCTTGGTCCTTCTGGGATTGGGAAGACAACCCTCGTGAGAACAATTGCTGGATTGGTTGAGCCGATCGGTGGAGAAGTTCAACTGAACGTGGAAAAACGGGGGGGCTTGGGATATATCCCACAAAAGCTCGGCTTGGTACGTCATGCAAGTGTCTATCACAACGTCAATTTGGGCGCCCGGGCGAGCCTCCCCGTCTTCAAAGGACATTCAGATGAGCGAAAAAAACGTGTTCATTCAGCTCTAGTTGCGCTTGGGATTGAGGAAAAAACTACCGAACCTGTCCGCCGCCTTTCAGGAGGCCAACTTCGAAGAGTTGCAACCGCTCGAGCACTCGCCCAGAGGCCGAAGTTACTTCTTGCTGATGAATTCTTGAGTGAACTGGATCACAACACCGTTGATATTGTCATCGATGCTGTCAAGGAATTGCTTGATTCAGGGACTTCGATTGTCATGGTCGAGCATCATGAGGAAAACGTCGAGCTGCTNGCAACACGAGTTTGGTTGATTGAGAATGAGACNCTCTTTGATTATTCAATCGAAGAATGGAGGTCAAGGGNGAGTGNNGAAGAATGAGAAAGTCATTCGTTATTGTCATCGTCTCTCTTTTGGTTCTCGCATGGTTCACCCTGAACAGTCTGGTTGATGATTGGGGTCGCCTTGAAGGGGGCTGGCAGAATCTTATGTTGTTTGTCTCTGAAAGCATGTGGCCCCCAAATTGGTCCGTGATTGAAGCACAATCCTATCCAGTGTGTGAAAAGGAGATTGAATTTTTTTGTTCCGTTGGCTACCTTGGGATGGTTGANACACTCAAAATNGCTTTTGTTTCTACAATNCTTGGNTTTATCGGTGCTCTNTGTTTATCTTCATTNGCNGCACGTAATCTCATGCCAATGTACGTCGCTATCCCGTTTCGTCTCATNCTTTCAGCAACTCGAAGCCTACCCTCTCTTATTTGGGCNATTATTTTTGTTATCGTGATTGGTTTCGGGCCTTTGGCAGGAGTGCTTGCCATGACGTTTTACACAGTTGGTTATCTAGGCAAATTGCAATACGAAACCTTCGAAGGNCTGCCGAGCGATGCCTTAGAAGTAAGCAAAGCAATGGGNCTATCTCACCCCACGACCTTTACATCGGTTGTTATTCCGGAAACCGGCAACCATCTATTGAGTCAATTGATGTTCATGTTTGAGTACAACGTAAGGCATGGAACTGTGATCGGTATCGTTGGCGCGGGTGGAATTGGGTATTACATCAACACTTACTTGAAATTCTTGCAATACGACAAAGTTTTGGCTCTCCTCCTCATTATTTTCGTGGTGGTCGTCATCATTGATTTGTTATCTTTGCTTGTACGATCGTTCGTCACGGATGAAGGTGATGTGCGACGTCCAACTTGGTTGAAGGCAATGCTGAAACTGTTCCAAAGCTGGAAAGCTTCTGAGGAGCAATAAATCAGTCCGCAGCGATGTGAAGGTTACCTTCTTTGTAGAAGATTTGGATTTGGTCAGCGGCCTTCTTTGAAAGGGCCGCTACGGCTTCGTAAATCTCGTCTTCCTTGACCTTGAACGCCTTTGCTGCATCTTTGGTCGACCACGGTTGGATGTGGAAGTCACTCTTTACCAACCACTTCAGCAATTTTGCCTCAAACTCGGTCAACTCGTCGGCCATGAAACGGACAGAAGGTCCGCCCTCAAAATAGCACCGATGTACTTCTCATCCAAGGGCGACCATACGGCGGCAACATTCCTCAGCATCAATGTCGCCATTCAGCAATGTGTTGAGGGCTTTCGTGAACGGAATGGTGAGGTTCGCATCTTCTGCACGCTCGGTGAACATGCGGGTTGCCCGAACGCCTTCTGCAACCATGTGCATTTCGTCAAGGGCTTGGTCAAGGCTAAGGCCCGTTCCCAATTTTTCACCCATGGTACGGTTTCGACCGTGAGGAGATGTTGCGGTGACGTACATATCACCCAAACCAGCAGGGCCGAAGGCGACTTCAGCACGAGCGCCAAGCTCCGCCAGCAACAAGCAACCTTCCTTGAATCCAGACATGAAAATCGCCGCCTTCAGGTTATCTCCACCCAAATCACCGACTTGCTTGAGTCCGTCCACCAAGCCACAGGCGAGTGCAACGACGTTCTTGTACGCCCCCCACAATTCAGCGCCTACGGGATCGCTGGCAGGGTGCAAGATGAAACTGGGCGTACTCAATGTTTGAGCGAGNCGTTGAGCGATGGCCTGGTCTTCGCTGGCGACCAGCGCCGTGGTCATCACGCCTCCAGCNGCNTCGGGTGCGATGGTTGGTCCTGTCAGCACGGCCAGTGGGTTGGTCATTCCTTCTTCCTTCAATCGCGCTTCAATGGCTTCGGAAATCAAACNCTTTCCGGGAGCCAATCCCTTGGCCANNTCAAGCAGNACATGNNCAGGTTGGAGGTGAGGCAACACATCCTCTACGACATCCAAAATCACGGATGAGGGTACAGCCAAGACAACGATTTCACTTCCCTCCAACGCTTCCGAGAGATGCATGGTAGCGTCAAGTCCTGGGACTGGATGGTTGGGCAGGTACTTCTTGTTCACCTCGTTCATGGTGATGGATTCATACACTTCTTGCTCAATGGTCCAACCCTTGACCTTGTGGCCTTCCAAGAGCCACAACCGAGCGATGGCTGTACCCCAATTTCCCAATCCCAACACTGCGATGTGCGCCATGTCAATCGGTTGTTTCGCACCTTCGTTGGTTTATACGGTTTCGGGCAACCTTGGTCGCTGAAAGAAGGATTTCAACACGGGTTGAACCGTGCCAATCAAAACAGGTCGTCGTCTTCTTCTTCGAAATCAAAGACATCATCTGCGGCTTCCTTTTCCGCTTTTGTCTCCTNCTTCTTTNNCGCCTTCTTCTTCGTTGGCTTTGGTTCTGGGGTTGCTTCAGCGACGGGTTCTTTGGTTTGATCCGTCGTTCGCTCCTTCGCCAATTGCGTCTCTTTGTTCCGCAATTCTTCTTCGCTCTTGCCCGTTTGAAGCGCCAGTGCCCGTCTTCGGTCTTCTCGGGCTTTGCGCTCCAGTTGCTTGTGACGTGACTTCTCGATGTTCTGCATCATGTACATGGCATCGTGTTCGAGCAGCGGCGAGTCCGAGATGAGCGTGATGTCCAGCCACCCTCCGTCNTCGACGATAAACTCCGCAAGCGGCTCAAAGTTGAGNTCGGATTTTTTGATTTGCGTGTAATGCATGGCGTTTCCGGTACGGTGCTCNACCCCTGAGAAGTGGCAGTAGAACTCNTTGGTGCCGATGGTTTCTCGCACCATATCAAAGAGTTCGCCATAATCTTCNGANGTTCGCATTCGTCCGTGACCTCGGGCATGGATGTGCGCNACATTGAGCACGGGAATGGTGCCTTCAACGTGATTCACGACNTCCAAGACTTCTTCGAGGCTTCCCCACAATTCTTGGCGNCCGGATGTTTCGATGCCGATCTTTGAGGGCGTGCCTTCTTTGATCCAAGGGAACACAGGGAATTCGTCTTCATCATCGTTCCAGATTTCATGAACACGGTCGACGATTCCTGAGAAGACGTTGGCGACCTGTTCATTGGCGGCCTGCCCTCGTCCGAACTCACCGTAATGTCCGGTGTGAAGCGTCACGTGGCGAGCGTTGATGGTACGGGCTGCCTGAAGCGTCGCTTCGATTTTGGCAAGCGAGCGCCCGCGCTCAACCTTGTCGCCGAGCAATTCCGCGTAATAGGGGCCATGGATGTTCATTTCGAAGTCGGTTTTGTTGGCCAAGACCCCAGCCTGCCAGTATTGTTCGAAGTGCTGAGGGGCCACCATGCGGACGGTTTGAACTTCCATGGTCTCCAAGCCAAGAGAGATGATGTCGTCCATTCCTTCGACGATGGTTCGACCCTTACAGGAGAGTGGAACGCCTGCTGGTCCGAGTTTCACTGGCATTCTTTCCCCTCCCCCGAAACCAACCCAAGGAGCAACCCATGATAATCCCTTTCTGCTGGCTGTCCCCTTTGAAGACGCCAGCGTGTTCGTTTCAGGAGTGAAGGCATACGACTCTTCATGAAGGTGTGCCTGCAGCGCNAACCATGGAGCCCCATGTGCAACGCGCCGTTGATGCGTTCAAACAAGGGCAGCCCGTTTGTTTGTTTGATTCCGAAAAGCGAGAGGGTGAAACCGACCTCTTGTTCCCAGCAGCCACGGCTCAACCGGCCACCATGCGTCAATTGCGACAAGACTGCGGGGGTTTGCTCTTCCTCGCCATCGGGGATGAAGTCGGTGAGTGCTTTGGACTCCCGTTCCTCCAAGACCTTCACACCACCCGGGATGCCGTTGACCGAAACCCAGTGCTGAATCATCTCATCACCAACGACCTTCGTTACGACGCTCGCTCTGCCTTCACACTCTCCTTGAACCACCGCGAGACCTACACGGGCATCACCGATCATGATCGCGCCCTCACCACCCGTCGATTTGCTGAGTTAGCAACCACTTGTCTGGCCGACGGCATAACAGGTGAGCCGGCCATGAAGCGACTCGGAGAAGAGTTTCGAACGCCCGGTCATATCCCCGTCTGCAGGGAGGCAAAAGGCGGGCTCCGTACGCGACAGGGTCACACAGAATTGGCTGTCGGCCTCGCACGCCTCTCAGGTACCACCCCCGTGGTCATCGGTGCAGAGATGCTCCAGCCCGACGGCGACCATGCGCTGTCGGTCGCCGACGCCCGTGCATGGGCCGAAGTCAACAACATCCCCTTCCTCGAAGGTGCGGATGTCGTCGCCGCTTTGGGCGTTGACCCATCACCGTCATCCTCATGAAGCAACAACCCAACCCGTCAAGAGGTGGTCCGATGAAACGTATCATGGCAGTAGGTGTTTTTGACTTGCTGCACGCTGGTCATCTTCATTATTTGGAGCAGGCCAAAGCACTCGGCGACCACTTGACCGTGGTGGTCGCTCACGACGATACGGTGCGAAAACGAAAACACGAGCCCGTCACCAATCAGGATCTCCGCCGACGCATGGTCGCAGGCCTCAAACCCGTCGATGAGGTGGTGGTCGGAAACTCACCCGATGTCCCCATTTTCGACATTCTCCCCGTCATTCAACCCGACGTCATCGCATTGGGCTACGACCAAGAGCACGCAGAAGAAAACATTCGCAAGGCGCTGCAGGAACGAGGTCACGAAGACATCCAAGTGGTTCGTGTTGAAGGGCTGAGCGACGACCTTGACGGCACCAGGAAAATCATAGCCCGCATTCTTGAACGCGCGGAAAAGAAGGGGGCTTGAAGATGTTTACGGGCATCGTCAACGGCCTTGGAAGGGTTCTTTCTATAGAAAAAGGAGAAGCGGTGTGGACCTTTGCTATTGACCTGCCGAACACCGAAGGATTGCAGCGCGGCGCCAGCGTCGCCATCAACGGCGTTTGTTTGACGGCGACCGAGATGGACGATGACCGAGTGCTCTTTGATGTCATTGAGGAGACCCTTGAGCGAACCAACCTCGCTCGTCTTTCCAAGGGCGATGAAGTCAACGTTGAGCGCTCGCTCAAATTTGGTGATGAGTTGGGCGGCCATCTGCTCTCTGGCCACATCATGGGGATGGGTGAAATCACCGTCCGCACCGAGGTTGGCGAGGGAGTTGACATGACCGTTTCAGCACCGTCATCCATGATGAAATTCATCCATGAAAAGGGTTACATCGGCCTAAACGGGGCGTCGTTGACCATTGGTGAAGTCGTTGGCGACCAATTCAACATTCACCTGATTCCCGAAACGCTTCGCCTGACGACGTTTGCGTCCATGCAAGTTGGCGATGCCATCAACATCGAAATTGACGCCATGACGCAAACCATTGTTGCGACGGTGGAGCGAAGAATGAAACAGGAGAGCTGAGGTGGAAGAACATGGGCAAGCGAATCGGGATCGTCTGTGGCTCGTTTCACCGGGATGAAGTTGAGCAGATGCTGGCCTTTGCCACCGATGAGGCCGAACAACACGGTTTGACCATCGGAGATGTGGTTTGGGTCCCGGGCTCAATGGAAGTGCCGTTGGCCCTGGACCGCCTGCTCGCCAACCACGACAGTGCCGCCTGTTTGGGCATCATCGAAAAGGGCGAAACGCAACACGGGTTGGCGATGGGTCAAGCGGTCATCAAAACCATTCTCGAACTTCAACTCAAGCACGACAAGCCCATTGGTTTGGGCATCATAGGTCCGGGTGCGAAACCCAAGCATATCGAACCCAGACTTGAGCCGCATGCACGTGCTGCGATCGGGGCTGTTCTCGACGCCTGAATCCAAAGCCGACGGGTAAAACTTGATGTTAACGAGATACTGACAAGCCGTCATGCCTGGCTCGGCATCGGACGACCTTCTGTCCAAGTCCAAGTTGCTCAGGCAGCGTATGGAAGCGCGAAAGAATCCGCCACCACCAAACCCTGTCAAGCCACGTAAGGCACCGTTACAACATGTTATGGACACGCCTGAGGTTGTCAAGAAGCCAAAACGAAGTCCATTCTTGACGCTGGCGTATGCAACCATCGCCACGATCGTGTTCATGATTCCACCCTTTCTTCATTACGTTTACAGAATGTATGTCGAGCCAAGCAACGATGCAATTGGCGGGCTTGGTGAAGCCCTCATCATGATGTTCTGTTTCGGACCGCCACTGATTCTTTCTTTGGTTGTTTGGCACTATGCTGCTACTATGTCCATCATTGAACTGGTCAGCCGTGCGCTCAAGCGACGCTGAGTCTGCGGGACACTGGGTGGAGTGTGCGTGTGCGTCCAATGAGGTGCTTGCGGCTGTGTACATGGGTAGCCTTCAATATGACCCATAGCAAGACCATGTGTATAGTTGAAATGAATCTGAGGGCTATGCAATAACACCCATGAATACAACCTTTATTTCGAAAGTGATTTAACCCCATCAAGTATTTTGCTGAGGCAATATACGTGTATCAAAGGAGCATGAATCCACAGTAAAAGCCATGATATCTTTGAACCTAAACCTTCAGAATTATCTTGATCTTGTTCAAAATTCTCTAAATCAACTGTATCAGGTTCATCAACATCATCTTTGAGTTCCACAAAGGCTGATAGACCAAAAATTGAGGCGATTAACAAAAGAACAACCCAGTACCCTAACAACACCGAAATGCCATGAATGATTTTGTCCATCCCTCTTCCAGTGGGCTTTTCGGTATTCAATGTTTGTTGATTATTTTCATC
>PBUZ01000038.1 GCA_002728035.1 Methanobacteriota archaeon | reverse complement strand
CCAAGCCTACGGTTGGTTATTGACCACGCCGGGTGCCCCGTTGCTCTACTACGGTGATGAATACGGGGAGTACGGCGGCGCAGACCCTGACAACCGCCACATGTATCGAAATCAATCCTCGTGGAGCGACCACGAATCGGCACTGTACGAGAACATCTCACAACTCGGCCAACTTCGCCTTGAGTCCATTGCCCTACGACAGGGCGCATACAGCACCCGCCTCGCAATGGCCAATCTCCTATCGTACAACATGACGCACGATAATCAAACTATGACCGTCGTGTTGAACCGTGGTGGTCCAACCCAAATGGGCGGTTTCATGGCCAACGACACGCTTCGTTTCGGTGCAGGTTCGTTCACGGACGGCACCCTTACCATCCCCGCACATTCAGTGACGGTGGTCGAACTCAATGTTCAGGCCTCCAACCATTCCTCGGGTGAACAGACCAATACATCGGTGCCTGGCTGCACCGACTCTGCAGCATCAAATTACGATTCGTCAGCGACTGAAGACGACGGCAGTTGCGTTTTCCCACCCGTCTTAGGCTGTACCGATCCTGCGGCAGAGAATTATGATGCGTCGGCCAACGAAGATGACGGCAGTTGCACATATCCTGTGGATGCGGTTCAGGGTTGTACGGATTCAACGGCAAACAACCACAACCCGCTGGCCACCGTGGATGACGGCAGCTGCACGTACGATGAGGCCGAGACCAACACCACGGGGAACGAGACAGGAAACACCACCTCGGACGACCCTTCAGCAACCAACGCCTCAACAACCCAGAACGAATCGAACATGTCTGGTGGGAACGCCACCTCCAATCAAACCCAGACCAACACCTGCGAAGGCTGCTGCGGTGAGCGTTTCGAGGTCCCCGCCTCAGAAGACTGTCCGCTGGTTGCGTGCGCCCCGTGTGACGAGGATGATTCAACAGCGTCAGCAGCAGTAGACAACGCTCGGACCGTGGTGATCGGTGTCGTGATCGTGTTGTTGCTTCTCCTTGGTTTGAGCACCCGCCGTCCACCGCCTAGCAATGCCGAAGACGGTGAAGAAATCGATGTGGATCACGAGAATTTGTCGTAGAAGTGCAGGTAATCGGCAATCATGCGCGTTCCGGTGAATCTCGCTGATGTCGCAATGCTCGCCCGCATCAGTTTTGCCCAGCGCTCCGGGCCCTCGTCCCACAACGGCAAGACTTCGTTCTCGAGCACGTTGTAGATGTTCTCTGCATCCCGTTGGTCATCCCGTTCGTCATCGGCTTGGCCAATGGCCCATCCATTGACGCCGTGCTCACATCCTTCCGGCCACCAACCGTCGAGGATGGAACAGTTCGGAACGCCGTTCATGGCGGCTTTCATGCCCGATGTTCCAGAGGCTTCCAACGGGCGAATCGGGTTGTTGAGCCAAATGTCCACACCGCTGGTCATGGCAAGACCTGTGGCCATGTCGTAATTTTCGATAAAGGCCACAGGAATGTCATCCTGTACTTCCTTCGCAGATGCGAAAATGTCGCGAATCAACTGCTTACCGCCCTCATCTTTCGGATGGGCTTTGCCGCTGAAGACGAACTGAATGCGACCGCCGCCAATGGCCTTGAGCCGTTCAAGATCGCTGAAGACCAGGTTTGCACGCTTGTAGGTCGCAAACCGACGTGCGAATCCGATGGTCAAGCGGTCGCTCTCAAGTTCTACCCCCGTCGATGCTCGAACCAATTCCCGCAAAATTTGCCGGTTGGTTTGTCGCGCTTTCAAGAGAGCGTCATCGGGGATGCTGCCTGCATAACCAAGTTGTCCAGGGTCTTCTTTCCAGCCTGGAAGTTGAGCGTCAAACAGTGCTGTCATCGTTGGCGACGTCCACGTGATATGATGCACACCGTTGGTGATGGGTGCGATGTGGGCATCACCAAACATGGTGGATGCAACTTGGGCATTGAGGTTTGAAACAGCATTGATGGCGGTTGAGAGGGCAACGGCGAGGTGTGACATGGAACATCGCCGTCCACCTTCGGGGTCGCCAGCAGCCCTGACGAGTTCCTCGGCATCCTCGGGAAGCAAATCACCGATGACCTCTCTTACCAATCCCCAATCAAAGCGATCGTGACCCGCGGGTACGGGCGTGTGTGTGGTGAAGAGGGTTCGCTCAGCGAGCAAACTTCGCGACCACCCCTGTCTCAGCATCTCGAGCATGGCGAACGTGCAGTGGCCTTCGTTGAGGTGCATGCCCTTGATATCATGGCCGAGCGCCTGCAGTGCACGGACACCTCCAACGCCGAGCAAGAATTCTTGGCGAATACGGGTGTTGTCGTCACCTCCATACAACCGTGCTCCAAGCCCGATGAACGATGAAGTGTTGTTCGGGTGACTTGTGTCCAGGAAGTACACGGGGACGCTGTGTCCGGTCACACCAACCACGTTCGTTTTCCAGATTTTCGCATACAGCGTTTCTCCGTCCAATTCCAACTGAATGGATGTTCCCGTGTCCGTAAGGTGGTCCTTCGGGTCAATGGGTGCATAGGATTCCGTTTGCTCACCCTGCGCGTCAAGGTGTTGACGCCCGTAGCCTTCTCGATAGAGCAAACTCATGCACACCAACGGAATGCCAGCATCTGCTGCGGATTTGACGTGGTCCCCAGCAAGAACTCCCAAACCACCCGAGTAGGTGTGCAGTTCAGACCAGAGTCCAATTTCCGCCGTAAAATAACCAATTTCGGTCATCAAGATATGTGAACGCAAAATGGGTTATCATGTTCACGGTTGTTCCATTTGGATGATGTTAAGTTGCGGCCAAGAAAATGACCATTTCCAATTGTTCTCAGAGGTTCCTGGTGTGTTCATTCGCGCATGGCTGTCCAAACGCAGCAAGTCCTGAAGGGGAATGATGGACATCCGTGCCTTTGATTCAAACGCCGAGCGTATCAGTCCACCAACGGGGTCCTCACCTTCGTGCAATTCAGCGTTGACTCGCTGCTTTGCCTCATCGTCCAGCGTGTTCCACCAGCCCATGGTGGTGTCGTTGTCGTGGGTTCCGGTGTAGACCACTTGGTCGTCTTGGATGTTTTGTGGATGATGGGGGTTTGTGCTTCCATCGCCGTGAAAGCCGAATTGGAGGACGGCCATCCCTGGCAAACCGTGACGTTGGCGCAACGTGACGACCTCGGGCGGAATGATGCCAAGATCTTCGGCTAGAATACGGTCGGGTGAACGTGCGAGTTCGACCAGCGTTTGCAGCAGCTCATCCTTTGGGCCCTCTTGCCATGAGCCGTTTCGAGCATCTTCATCCTGCACCGGGACGGCCCAATTGGAATGCATGCCTCTGAAATGGTCGATTCGCACGATGTCAAAGAGTCGTAACATCCGCCCCATTCGCTCCTTCCACCAGCGCCATGACTCCTGTTGATGAGCATCCCATGCATAGAGCACTGTCCCCCATTTCTGTCCCCCCTCGCTGAAATAATCCGGGGGCACACCGGCGACATGCGTTGGCATCCCTTCGCTGTTCAATTGGAACAACGAACGGTGTGCCCAGACATCTGCCGAATCATGGGCGATGAAGATGGGCAAATCGCCGATGAGTTTGATGTTGGCTTGCGCTGCGGTCTCGCACAATGCTCGCCAAGCAGCTTGGAAGTGACGCTGTTGGTTGATGTGATGCAATGCTTTTGTTTTGTAGGCTTCAAGAGCATCAGGGTGGCGGTCGCGTAACGGCGCAGGCCACTCAAACCATGGTCGATGGCCATGGTCTTCTTTGATGGCGGCGTACAATCCCCAATCCTCTAACCAGTAAGCGTCTTCTTCCATGCTGGCTTGTGCTTCGTGCGCCAGCAATTCCGGCCATGCAGCAAAGGCGGAGGGCGATGCATAGGGTGAACCGTGTTCGTCTGGTGCCGTGAGGGGGAGGACTTGCCAAGCATCAAAGCCTTGGTCGGACAGCCACGTGATGAATTGTTTTGCACTTTCAAGCGAAACATCAGGGAGTGATGTGAGGTGGCAAAGCACACCTTTCTCGCCCATGCATTGTGTGGGGCAAGAAAGCCTTTCAATGTATCATGCAAGCCCCCATTCATGCGGCTGAAGGCCATCTTCATCGTGTTGTTATTTTTCTCTTCACTTTTTGTTGCTGCCGTGCAAGGTACGACACCTGAATCCATTGAAGTCGACGGTGATTTCAGCGATTGGGATTCGGACACGCTCATGGGTACGGACGGCAACGGGATTGACTTGCGATTGACGTGGAACGAATCCATGCTCTTCGTGGGTTGGGATGGCACGGATTGGAAGTCAACCGACGAAGGTGCGGACCTCTTCGTTTACCTCAACACCTCCGAAGGGGGCTCTGTTCTCGCCCGTGATTGGGGTTTTGCACACACACTTCCGTTCGCCGCAGATCACGGATTTGTGTTGGAAGATGACACCTATTACCAGCACATCGCATACGATGGGAGTTCGTGGCTTGACCAATCGACCAGCGTCGACCTCTATGCGGGTTGGTCGGACAACAAGGTGACCGAACTCGGCATTCCTTGGGCCGCCATGGGCTCACCTCAGTCGTTTGACATCATCGTCTACGCTCAGTGGCAAGATGAGGGCAACGTGTGGGCCTCGTTCCCGCAGCAGAATCCAGCATCGAGCAATGGAGCAGAAACTTTCACGCACGCCTGGCACGCTGAAAACATCAGCAACGAAACCGCTCCCCAATCGCTGCCCATCGTTGAAACATTGGGCGTTGAAAAGGTGGACGATGCGCTCAATCTTGCCATCATTTTCCATCAACACCAACCGTATTACAAGAACAAACTCACCGGCATGTACGAAATGCCATGGGTTCGGGTTCACGCCATGACAGAGTACGTTGATTCGCCGGGAATTCTGGCTGACACCGACACCAAGGTAACGTACAATCTGGTTCCTTCCTTCATTGAGCAATTGGTGGATTACAACCTGAACGAAACGTTGGATGTGCACACCGACATCGCCAAACGATCGTGGACGCAGGGAGGATATCCCAATGCGACCGATCTTGAACTTCATACCATGCAGTTCCAGTCCTTTTGGAACAGTGGGTGGATTTACAACGTCTCGCAAACGGATGAGAAATTGGGATGGCTCTACCCTTCCAGCGCTCGTTACAAAGAACTCTATGACATGACGCTCCACAACTTGAAGCCAGACACCATCATGGACGATGAACTTCTCGCTCCCCAGGATTTCCTTGACCTTCAGGTGCTCTGGTACCTCTACCAGTTTTCCCCCGACTACGTACAAGGCGATTACAACAGTAGCCATCGCGATGAAGGCTTGATTTCGTTGTTTGAACAAGGTGGGAATTACGATCTCAGTGACTTGAACTACGTGCTGGACGCACAACACCAGCACATGGGCAACGTGTTGCCAATGTACAGCGAATTGGCCGCAAACGGTCAGGTCGAACTCACCACAACGCCGTATTACCATCCGATCATGCCGCTGTTGATGATGGACGGGTGGACCATGGAAGACGGCATTCGCGTCAATAAAGAAGCATGGCCAGAAGATGTGCAGAACCACCTCGTGACCGGCATGGACTTGTTTGAAACCGAACTCGGCTTCCGACCGGTAGGCATGTGGCCCAGCGAAGAAGCGGTTTCTCCTGCCATGGTTGAACCCGTGACCGATGTTGGCATTGAATGGATGGTCACCGATGAAGAGATCTTGAAACAATCCACCGATGCGAATGGACAACTCATCGATGTGGAAGACGCCGCCAACCTCGCCACACCGTGGACCGTGACCGGAGCCGAAGGCGGCGAAGTTGCAGTGGTGTTCCGCGACCGAGTGATTTCCGACCGCATTGCCTTCCAATACGGGACGATGACACCCGAGGCTGCCGTCTCAGATTTCATCGCCTACCTTGACAACGTTCGTCAACAACTCTTGGATGCGGGGGAAGACCCCTCTGACCACCTTCTCACGGTGGCGCTTGACGGTGAGAATTGGATGTTCATGTCCGAATTCCAACACCAGGACAACGCCCGCCCGTTCATGGAAGAATGGTACGGTCGTTTGGCAGAACACCCCACCATCGTTACCACCACGCCTTCTGAATTCTTGACGAAGGGAACGGTGTTGCCTGAAATCGACACCATCGGCACTGGTTCTTGGATCGATGGAACGCTTCGAACATGGGCTGGTGAAGAAGAAGAAAGCCTCGCTTGGCAACGATTGGTCGAGGCGCGACAGGCCCTGGTGGCCTTTGAGGAGAGCCATCCCAACGACCCCGGCCTTCCTGCGGCTTGGGAATCCCTCTACATTGCCGAAGGAAGCGATTGGTACTGGTGGTATGGCCTCGACCAAGACAGCGGCTATGATGAAAACTGGGATGTGTTGTTCAAGGTGCACCTCTCCAACATTTATCGGGCGGTCAATTTGGATCTTCCACCGTATTTGCAGGATTTGTGGACCAATCCGGCCATCGCCGACCCTGCCGCCACAGGCATTGTCGAGCCCATGATCGATGGAATTGCTCTCCCGGGTGAATGGGACGGTGCCGCCAAGTACGACGCTCCCGTCTCGGGCGGTGATTTTGACATTGATTCCTTCTACTTTGGTTACGACGCTTCGAATGTTTTCTTCCGTGTGGATGCCACGACACTCGATGGTTTGGCCGATGTTGATGCAGATGCTGCCTACGCTTCGCCTGACCTGGCGATCTATTTCATGCAGCCAAACGCGGTGAATTTCAACGAGGCCGAGACGAATTTCCGCACCTATTACGGCAACCAGATTCTTGGTTTCCCTTCGAAGTACATGGTGGCCTTCGACTTTGATACCGTGCGAGAGGACGGCCGTGCGAAGTGGAACTTGTTCAGTGCCCAAGGGAAGGTGGGTGACCAAGAGCGATGGGTGCTCTCCGGCAGTTCCAACCTCGGGGGCTGTGCGGTCGAAGATGTCTATGAATTTGCTATTCCATGGGCTGATATCGGTCTCGCACCTCGTTACTCCACTCGCGTGAAGGTCGTTACTTCATGGCGAGATTCCCTGTCCTACGGCGACGGCATCGATGCCGAAATGGCCCCGCCTGCTCCAGCAGAGATGGTTCTACCAGACCTTGAGGAATGGGTGACCTTGCTTGAGTTGGAGGATACAGTAGGGGATGAAACGGGCGATGGCGATTATGTCTATCCATTGGCGAGTGATTTCAACACCCCCAACGGTGGAGGGCTTTGGGATGCGACCCACCTCACCGTGCGCCAGAGTGCTTGGAACGCTCAGTTCATCCTCACGATGAGCGAGATGACCGATATTTGGGGACTCGCCAACGGATTTAGTCACCAAATCGTTCAGATTTATGTTGACCAAGGTGAAACATCCTACGGCCGTACATCCATGCTCACCNGNGCCAACGCTGAGGTGCATCCCGATTGGGCTTGGGAAGTGGCCATCAGTGGTACAGGCGAACCGGGCGCGGTGCAAGCGGTGCAAGCAGAAACGGGCAGTGCTTCTGCCAGAGGGGTCGAGGTCAGCGGTGACATCGACGCCAAGACGATCACGTTCACCGTTAGCAAGGACGTCATTGGCTCGGACATTCCGAACTATCGCTACATCATCGTNATCGGCAGCCAGGATGGATTTGGCACCGGGAAGTGGCGCGATGTGATGGAGGACCCAGCCACATGGACGCTTGGCGGAGGCGCCAACCCTGCTCCGGACGACGGTATCGATTACGACCCGAACATCATCGACATCATCTTGGNTGGCGATGGTCAAACGGCCATGCTCTCGAGTTATGATGTGGCGGGCCACACCTATGCGCAACTGACCGGATTCGAAATGCCGGAAGTACCGCAGCAAATCTTCGGTGCTTCGGTGGACACCGTGACGTCGTCCTCTGCGGTCTTGACGTGGTCCACGACCGTGGCCAATTCGACATCTGTTCAGTATGTTCTGACAGGGGAAGCATTGAGCGATTCAGCCGAGCGCTGGTGGACCGAGCCCGGTACGGACCATGCCATCACGCTCACAGGATTGGCGGTGAATACCTCCTATTCTGCCTACATCTCAGCGAACGGCACCGATGATGTTGTGCTGAACTTCACCACCAGTTCAGTGGTTGACGAGACACCCCCGGATGTGCTCAACCTCGATGCAGAAGTGCTTGAGGACGGCCGAGTAACCATTGCATGGTACACTTCAGAAAGTGCGACTGAATCCATTTCGTTGAACGGAGAGGTCATTCACAGTGACGCCTTTGCGACCAAGAAGAACCACGCATTCACGACGGCAATTCTTGCGGACGGGACGTATGAACTGCTGGTCGTGAGCATGGACGCCTCCGGTAACAGCAATTCCAGCACTTTGACCTTCAGTGTTGCTCTTGGAGGGGACGGTGAGACGCAGCCGAGTTTGGAGAACAACGACGACGAGGAAGAAGCGACAGATGACGCAGCGGGTGTCTCTGGTGATACGTTGCAGCTCCTTGCCTTGGTGGTGGTGGCGCTTGTGTTGCTGGCCTTCCTTCGCGTACGTGGCCTTGGCCCCTCCGACGATGACCCGTGGGACTGAGCCAACTCAAGCAAACGGAATTGAAATCGACTTGTGACTCTTCAGGTTGATGATGGTCAGCATACAGGGCTTTGGCTGGAACCCCAGCATTCGCTGGTAGGANGTTTGGTCCTGCCATGTGCTTGAACAGACCAGGGTCGTTCCACGGAAGTCCACACACTCATGACCGTGGACGTGACCTGTCACGAAAATATCGGGCACTTCACGGATCACCAAACCGTCTTCAGGTTCGGGTGACAACGGCGTCTTCCCTCCCCATTGAGGTGCGAGGTGACGACGGCGCAACATCTCCCGCATGGCTTCGACAGGGTCGGCATAGGTGACGGTTCGCAAGCCGGCAACAAAGTCGTCAATGGACTTGCCGTGGTAGGACAACAAGCGAACACCGTGCAANGAGAAGTCACACGGGTTACCAACGAATGTCGTGGTGTTGTAATCCTGCTGAATGTCTTTCTCGAAGGTGGGTTGGGGTTCTGCTGGACGAACAGCATCGTGGTTTCCAGGCAACATGATGCATTCTACCCACTCGGGCAGAAGTTCCAGCAGCCTCGCAAACTCCGAGTATTGGGCAAACAGATCGGGGATGGACAATTCCTTGTCTTGGCCNGGATAGATGCCAACACCGTCAACACAATCGCCAGACAGGATGAGGTACTTGATGGTCTTCGCCAAGGGGTCGGTGTGAAACCAGCGTACCATTTTGTGCCACTGTGCCTCGAGGAAGGTCTTGGACCCGACGTGGATGTCCGAGAGGAACGCCACACTGACGCCGTGTTCTGCACTGACTTTCTGGTGTTTGTTCTCCAAAGGAAAGTGGAGGTCATCNACATAGAACACATCGCCCGTTTGACTGAAGGTGCCCGAGACGCCCATCACGTCGTCGGGCATCAACCCTGCTTCGAGGATTTGCTCATGCGCTCGGTCACGGTCATCGCCCGAACGTTTGGTGAGCAGGCAGGTGATTTCACCCGTTTCGTCTTCCAAGCCCCACATCAAATGCCCGTTTTTGGTGTAGCGGGGCTCGTTGACCAGACCGATCGCTACCGCCTTGTTTTCATAGCCTTGATACCGAGTGTATTCTGCTTGGAGGCGTGAAATCTCTTGATGCTTCTTTGGCAGGTTGGAGTTCTGGATGATGAGGCTTCGAATACTCTGCAATCGGTCGTTAAAGCACGCCGTGATGTCCGTCATTTTGCCTTCTGTGGTCGAATTGCCCGTGATGTCGTAATGCACGGTGATGTCCGTTCCAGCATCGCTGGCGAGCATGGAAAAATCGGTATGACTCCAATCGGGGAGGTTGTTTCGAAGATGGATGTCGATGGGTTCCGGTTCCGTGAGCGGCGCAATGGTGCGTGCCAAATCTTCGGCAGGTTTGGCGATGACGCTCGCCGGTTTGTCCACGGGTGCTTGCACATCGCTTCCGCTGGCGTGAGCGATCAGTGCATCGAGCATTTCAGCGGTGAGCATGCCACCGGTGTAGTTCAGAGCGGGTGCGGATTGAAGCACTTCACGTGGGTCCTCAAGCGCGAGTAAGCGTTGGCGAAGGGATTGCGGCGCCAACAGTTTCTGCTGCCTCAACAGGGCAGCGATGTCTGACCATGGCTCACCCATAGACAGAAAGAATCACGACGATTCAAAAGTATGTGCCTTGGTGAAGATGAAGCGTGGGGGTCACTCTTCCCCATCAACCCATTCAACTTCATTGCCAATTTCCGCAGCATCATCGTCTTCGGACCATGCTTCATCCTGCCAGGGCGCGTGTTCGCGGGCTTCTTGGTCACGGCGTTCCCGTTCCGCCTCGCGTTCCGCCTCCATGCGGCGGGCCTCTTCAATGGCAGAGAGGGCCTCTTTTTGGCGCTCCTCCACACGTTCCATCGCCTCATCCCAACATCGCATGGCGGTGAGCAAGGCGAAATACACGAAACCGGATTTGTTTTCTGCACGCGTGCCACCGATTTGGGTTCGAATAGCGTTGGCCCACTGCCGCGATGCAATGCCGACATACACCGTTCCAACGGGTTTACTGCTCCCTTCGTTGGTCGGTCCAGCGATGCCTGTGACGGAGATCGCAAAGTCAGCATCGGCCTTTTCGAGCGCTCCCTTTGCCATCTGAATCGCGACCTTTGCGGACACCGCACCTCTGCTTTCGAGGGCCTCTGATTCAACACCCAATTCCTGTATTTTTGCNTCATTGGCGTAGGTGATGTAGGATTTTTTGAACCATGAACTGGCCCCTGCGATGTCCGTAAGGGTGCTTGCCAACAAGCCTCCAGTGCACGATTCCGCGAGCGTCAAGGTGTGGTTTCCCTCTTTGAGACGCCGCACGAGTCGAGCGGCTGCGGCCTGGATAGTGGTATCCATTGACCTGCTCTCATGGCTCCCCGTTTTGAGGTTGTCGCATCGGGCGGATTCTTGAAAAAGGTGGCCTCACAGGCGNGGACGGGTCTGTGGTCTAGCGGCTATGACACCTCCCTTACACGGAGTTGATCGAGGGTTCGAGTCCCTCCAGACCCACTACCATAATTGCTCTTCGATGTCCTCGTTTGTTGCCACGACCTTTGTGATGCCAGAACGAGCTTGGATGGTTTCGCAATCTTCGCCTCGAGAGACCACAAGAAGGTGAACCGCTCGCATCCAAAGCCCGTCTTCGACGGAAGCATTTCGATGGTCAACGGCGACCAACACATCCTCCAGTTCGCTGAAGGCGAGCGCTGCTGTAGCATGGGGAAGATCTGCCGCAGTCAGCACCAACCACCGCTTCCCTTGCATCGATGCACGAATGTCTCCAGCAAGTTGGTGAAAATACAACACTTCCATGCCATCACATCGTGTATCGCAGAAGTGCAACAGCCCCGCCAAAGCCAAGCAATTGTTCTCCATCATCGTGGTCGGTTGAGCATTGAACGATCGTACCAGCGTATTGCGCGACCACCTCGACCAAGGTATCCCACGACGTTCCGTTGCATGTCGCCTCCTCGTCTCGGAGGAGATCGGCTGCGATCAGAAGCGTCTCCACGGCACCTTCGTTGATGGCCTTGTGCAGGATGTGTTCACCGTAAGCGATCGCACCGTTGTTCGAGATCCGCTGCCATGCCTCCTCGAGCAGGTTGATTTCCTTGACCATGCGGTGTTCGGCGAGGAGAGCCCCTGCAAGTCCTTCTCTCAAGACCTCGTTGGCTGCCCCCCGACCTCCCATGGTGGTGGCGACGGACATCATCGGGCGCTCGTGACCGGCCTGCTTCAAATCGTTGAGCATTCTGTCACGGTTTTTTCCAGGCCCACACAGGACCATGGGCATCTCCTCGTCGAGTTGTTGTGTCAAGCCGTCCACAACGGTTCGGCGGAACTGCGATGAAATGCTGTCGGATTGGCGAAGGTCACCACGCTTTCCACCGCCCCGCATCGTCCATGTCGCACTCTCACGGAGACCTCTCGAGGTGACGAAGAAGAGGATCATTTCGTCTCCCTCCACGACGAGCAAGGCGACCTGATGTTGTTGTGACGACTTGATGCTTTCATCCAGCANGGCTTCGTCGATGGAATTGAACCCCTTTGGAGACGTGATCAAGACCTCGTCTCGAAGGGCGACCACATGCGTGTGGTGCATGCCAATATCGATNGGTGCTTCTTCGATGATGCCATGAACACGGAGGACATCGGTGAAGGTTTGATGTTCGGCTTTTTCCACCACNAGTTGNATCCACATTTTCTTTCGCTCAGCCTGCTTTGAGCGTCCGCCTTCATCGCCCCCCGTCGTCTGGTCACGACGTTCACCGAGCATGGCCATGGAAAGNCCGGGNCTNAGCANCCGCTGAAGGACCCACAAGTCGTCCACGCTCTCGGTGCGTAGCCGCCACTGCTGGTGGTCCCGAAAAACGACGTNCATTCCCTCACCCAAACACGCCGAGGAGGTTCCCGTCTTCATCCATGTCCATGTCGAGGGCTGCTGGTCGCTTCGGCAAACCAGGCATCGTCATCATGTCGCCGAGGACGGCGACGACGAAACCNGCACCAGCGTTGAGTCGGAATTCNCGAATGGGAACGGTAAACCCTGATGGAGCCCCCAACAACGAGGCGTCGTGCGAAAAGGAGTATTGTGTCTTGGCCATGCAAACGGGGAGGTGCCCATAACCCCAGGAACGTATTCGGTCCAATTCACGCTTTGCCTTGGCGGTCATTTCGAGGCCTTCGGCNTTGTANAGGCGGGTTGCGATGGCGTTGGCTTTGTCCAGCACATCGGCTTCAGGCGTGAAGAGCGGCACGAACGGTCGTCCTGCGGCAACGTGGTTCTGAACGGCTTTGACCACGGACTCGGCAAGGGCCTTTCCACCCTCGCCCCCATTGGCGTGGACTTCGGTGATGCAGACGGCATTGGCACCGCTTTCGTGGGCAGCATTGGTGATGGCTGCGATTTCAGCGTCGGTGTCTGAGGTGAACTTGTTGATGGACACGACCACGGGAACGCCAAAAGAGGCCATGTTCCTGATGTGGCGGTCGAGGTTGGTTCGGGCGCCCATGGCCGTAGCCTCAACATTCTCGGCTTCCAACGTCGCTTTGTCGGGCCGAATCCCTCCTCGGTCTCCAAAGGCGCCACCGTGGAGTTTCATCGAACGCACGGTCACGTTCATGACCACGCAATCGGGTGCTTTACCCGAGGTTGCGGCTTTGATGTGCATGAATTTCTCAGCGCCCATGTCCGAGCCAAAGCCCGCCTCTGTGACGACGATGTCGGCTGAAGCCAAGGCCATACGGTCGGCGATGATGCTCGAATTTCCGTGAGCGATGTTGGCAAAGGGTCCGCCATGAATGAAGGCAGGATTTCCTTCAAGCGTCTGTGTAATGTTGGGTAAGAAGGCCTGTCGTAGCAACAGGGCCANGGCGCCTGCCGCACCGATGTCCTCCGCCTTGACAGGATTCCCGTCGGTTGACGTTCCAACCACAATTTGGCCCAGGCGCTTGCGCAAGTCTGCGTAATCGCTGGCCAACACGAGGATGGCCATGACCTCGCTGGCCGCCGTGATGTCAAAACGGTCCTCACGCACCAAACCGTTCGCAGGTCCNCCTTTGCCCACGGTGATGTTGCGCAATGCTCGGTCATTCATGTCGATCACCCGTGGCCAAGCGATTCGGGAGGGGTCAAGTTTCGTGGTGTTGCCGTGCTTGAGGTGGTTGTCGATCAGCGCGGAGAGGAGGTTGTGTGCAGAGGTCACGGCGTGCAGATCACCGGTCAAATGCAGGTTGATGTCTTCCATGGGCAGAACTTGAGCATGGCCGCCACCCGCAGCACCGCCTTTGATGCCAAACACAGGCCCCATGGAGGGTTCACGGATGACGCAGGTTGCAGATTGGCCGATGGCGCACAAGGCTTGGGTGAGCCCGATGGTTGTGACCGTTTTTCCTTCACCAAAGGGGGTTGGATTCACAGAGGTGACCAACACCAGGCTACCCGACGGTTTGCTAAAGCGTTCTTTGAGCGCAGGCCAACGAATTTTTGCGACCCCGTTTCCCATTGGCATGAGTTCGTGGGATGAGATGCCAAGTTTCCATGCCACGGCCTCCACAGGCTCCATTTTTGCAGCACGTGCGATTTCAAGGTCCGAGGCCATGGCCCCTTTGCGGCTCGTTGAGTCTTTGAAACCCTCGCTTCAGGGCACCGTTATGAGGTCGGTTTCCCGACCCAAAACAACCGTCGGAGGTCACTCTTCCTTCATCGTGCCCAAGTAGTCGGGCAGGTCGACGCCAGCCATCTTGGCCACATCATGGACCGGTGGAAGGCTTTGGATGAGCGAGGAGACGAAGTTGGAGGTGGCTCCACCTTCGCCGCCGTTGTTGCCGGAATCCCAAACGGTGATCTTGTCGATCTTGAGGTTGGCAATGGCTTCGGTTTGTCTTGCGACCAGTTCTTCGATCTTCTCGACCATCAGCAGCGTAGCAGCGGCCTTGGCATCGCCGCCGGCACTGGCCACCAAGCGGGCGTATCCTT
>PBUZ01000037.1 GCA_002728035.1 Methanobacteriota archaeon | reverse complement strand
CTCTGACGTCATTTGCTGTCCACGCACCGTTGTGTGAAAAGTCGACTTCATCGTACTCAACAGAGATCCCTGAAGGTTTGTCACACACGCTGTTGAGCCGTTCGACCAACATGTCCAAGCTGCTGCTGTAGGGTTTGTAACCCGGTTCATAATCAACCTCAATGACCATTGAGGTGTACACCGTACTCCTCAAGCAAGCCAGAGTGAGCCCGCCAGGAACACCTTTCTTCTCGGGGATGATGTCAAAGCCATCGTCGCCAAAACAGCCGGATAGTGAGGTCGAAGCCATCATCAAGACCATGAGATGAGCAAGCAAAAGCCGCCGGGCCATGAACAAGCCTCACGTTGGATGTTTTTCAATGCCTTCACTACCAGTCCTCAGGGATGTCCAGCGGTGAAAACAATTGTCCAGGGCCGCTGGCAGCTGCAAGTTGAGTACGAGCAAGATGCTCCCATTGACGAAGCGCCAGCAATGCATCGATCACCGAAGCGTCAATTTCAACCAACGTTACACGAAGAAGCGTATCAAGAATGTCCATCCGTTGGTGGTCAATGATGTCGAGCACTTTTTCCAATGCGAAGGAGCCACCGTTTTCTGACAAATCGGAATCGATGGGCCAAGGGGTATGCACGGTGGCTGGGACCTGTTGGCCGGTGGCATCCAGATGTTGCTTGAGGGTCGCCATGAGTTGGTTGATGTGCTTTTGCAAAACGAGGGAAACTTCCACCAGTGGCATGTTCAATTGGTTCACGAGGTTCACGGTTCGCTCCTGCAACGTGACCAAACCATCGACCGGATTTTCCGCCAAGCCGCCATCCCTCACTTCTTGGAAAGTGCGTCAATGTATTGCCAGCCATACGACGACCATTGCTCCACGGTCCAGCCATCAGGAAGGCCCGTTGGAGGAAGGGGCGGGGGTTGCGATCGGTCGATGCCAGGTATGTTCTGAGGAGGAGGTGGCGTTGCAGCAGGTGCAGGGGCAGAGGTTGCCGGTGAGGGGGGCGCAGGAGGCTGAACCGCAGCAAGTGCGGGGACGGCTTTTGCTGCCATTTCCTCAGCCACAACATCCGTTTGGTCCGCCATCTCTTCTTCGGATTCGGGCGCCAACATGCGTCGGCGCAAAACGAGTGCATACATGCCGAAAGAAACGGAAACCAATGCAATGACAAACAACGTTACGCTGAANACATCGGCGGAGAGCTGTTGTGACAACGCTNCACCNTCTCGAACCGTTTCTTCTTTGATGAGNAAGGAATCNACCGTATGCCGGTCCATTTCAACACCGTCCACNAGGACAAGAACTCGGTATTCGACGGTTGAACCNGCCACCGCATTGGCGACAACGGGGAGAGCGGCCGTGACAGCACTNTCGGCCGTGACATCGACACTGACAGTGGATACNGAAGCCCAGAAACCGCCATCAACCAATTGTTGAAGGGCGAACTCGACGTTTCCATTACCGCCCAAGTTCTTTGCATTCACAACCATCACTGCGGTCTCGCCGACATAGGGGCTTGGAACATCCCATTGCAAGGAGGTGCTCTCGTCTTGGAGGTCGATGCGTGGACCAACAAGAGACAGCTGCCAAGAGGCAAAAGCGTCGTTCATTGAATTNCNAACCGTGTCGTAAGGGTTGCCGGCTTCATCAGACCCAGAAANCCAAACATCAACCGTGTAAGACGGCAACAACGTGGTTGCGCCTGAGTCGGTAAGGTCGAGCATACCACTCCAGAAATATTGTTGNCCAAACGGCGTGATNTCNGGCAACAANACACTNCCTCGAGAAATCTCCGCTTCACCGGCCTTTACTCTGTAATGAAGCACAGCCGCTTCGTTGACGTTGAAACCGTTTTCATCGTTGGTGATGAGAATCACTTCGAGGGCATTGGCCTGACCAATTGAGATCGGTGAGCCCTCGGGNACACCACCAAGAGAGATGCTGTCGATGNTGGGTCGGGTGCTGTCAACTGCAAGGCGAACCCTTGGAGAGAANGGNGTTTCGTCAAATGCCAANCCAGGCAAGTCGTCCATGCTTAGACGCAAGTCAAGGCGACCCGAGCGAACGGAGGGGACCAGCAGGTCCAAACTGAATTCTCCATCTTCCCGAGTGGAGGTGCGCCAATTGTTTTCAAAGTCGCCGAACACCACATCGAAGGTCCCGGGGGGTGCGGGTGTTTCGTCTTCGGCAAACAACACGCGACCTGAGACTCGGAGGGCTTGCCCGGCCCCAATGATGGTCTCAAAATTCTCGGGATTGTAGTGGTTTTCGCTGTTACGCAGTTCAACCGCCCGTATTTTTCCAGATTCAGTGTCAAATCTGAAATCATTGTCGAGGCTCCACCAATCGTCACCAAGACCTTCTTCGACCGTGAAACAGGGGGTGACCTCGTTGTCGTTGCACGGCATATCGGTAACCCGAATCCGAGGAAGGAAGTGAGATTCCCCATCGGTGTCGTAGGCTTCAGGGAACGTCCAAGTGAGTTGGAACCGAGCCTGAATGATGACCCCTGGTTCATCACCTTCATCTTCTTCATCGAGTTCCACCGTGGAGTAGAGATTGGACACCGCAATGTTGTCTGACCCCGATGTCATGAGTGCTTNTGGCAGCCCGTCTTCACCTGCAGCGAGAGAGATAAACAACGATGAATCNTCATCNTCAAAATTTCCNCCCANTGCNAGTTGGACGTATTGNATATCCTGCCATCCGTTGACGTCACTCAGTTTGATTTGAGCGGTGTAAGGCACGCCGGGATGGAGAGGAGCGTAATCGTCGTGACCAACGATGGAGGAATTTCCGAGGTCAACGACTGGCTCGAATTCCTGTCGAATGTGGTAGGTGACCAAGTCGTTGTCCCAGTTCGGGAGGACTTCGCCGGGGCGGTCACCACAAGTAACTGACGATTGTGGACATACGGGGCCTCCACCCATCGCGATTTGGTTGTTCTGTTCATCTTCACCGCTGACATAGAACGAAACGCGTTGCTTGTGAAGCAACATTGAATCATCGATCAGACCCTCAAAGATNTTCANGCCGCCCGCACGCGTCTCGGGTGAAGATAAGCTCACCAGTTCATATTCGTCCTCATTGGGCAAGCCGTCCCAGTTGATGTCCGTACAACCAATGGCATCGCCGGCTTTGCAACCAACCCAATAATGAAGGTTCATTTGCCGTGGCGGGTCAACCGAATCCTGAACGACGATGGTCACGGATTGCCCCACGCCAGAGGCCCCTGCATGACGTTCCTCTCCATCGAGCGGTGTCGCGCTGAGGACGAGCGGAGAATTCCCGTCGAGGATCAAGCGCATGTTGTTGTAGGATGGATTGGTGAAAGTCGAACCGTTCTCCAAATCCACGGCCTGTACATAGAAGATCATGCCTCCCGGTGCGGATTCAATCGGTGAAGAGAAGGTCAGGTTGTATTCGCCGAACGCAGGATTCACTTCTTCTGCGAGCACGATTGGCTCACCGATGGGATCTCCATCGTAGGTTACGTTTTGACCGATGACGCGAATGGTGAAACTGCCTGCAGGCGGCATAAGTTGCGAATCTTGGAAGTGCATGGTGCCCGCAAAACTCAGGTTGAACCCTCCTCGTACCCAATCCATTGGGTAGAGTTCACGCCCCGTCTCTTCCCATACGCGCAGCCCATCGAGTTGGATGTCGTTTTCAACAACGAGGTCCATGCCGCTCGTTTGCCAACGGTCAACAGAAACGCCCAAATCGTCTTCAACCGAAATGATGGCTTCCGCATTGCGTTCATCGTCCCAACTCCAGTTGACCTTGGTGGGCATCCAAATGGACACCACATCGTTTGCATCAACGGTCGAGGTGCAGTTCGCAGCATCAAAGGAAACGATGCCGTCNGCATNGGAGTTCACNGAACACACATCACCACGTTCCCANGTGAAGGTTGGGTTGTNGCCATGTGAATGATTGATGGNAATGACGGCTTTGGTCACCCGATCCACATCATCGCCAGGAGCGACGCGAGTGATGAAATTACGATACAATCCATCAGGNGCAGCCAAGCCACCCTCGAANGAAGCGTCAACTGCACGAGTTTGCATTGCATAGGTNACGTCAATGTTCGANATCTTGATTCGNCCTGCGCTGGCTGCCTTCACGNCGATTGGGATCGANACCATNCCGTCNCCGTTTTCGGGTATGTGATCGTTGAACGCGTCGACAAGGGTCGGCGCTCGTTTCACGATGTCGCCTACGGGAGAATCGTCGGAAGCAACCACGGACGATTCATTGAGGAAGATGTCGGCCTCCCAGTCATAGGTGCCGTCCGCACCAATATCCAGCATCGGTCTGTCGGGATAGCCTTCTTCATACTCCAGAACAAATCGGTCCAGTTTGGGAGTTTTACTGACATCGTTGCTTGTCATGAACACGGCATAACGAAGGGTGTTTCCGGCTGCTTCTGTTGGGAAACTCGTCTCGCCACCGTTGGAGGCATCGAGCCATGTGCTTCCGTTGTCGTTTGAGACCACCACTTGCATGCTCGTACCGCTTGGCACATCCGCTGTCCATTGCGGTCGAACTTTACCGACCTTTGTGCCAGTGTTGAAATGCGGCGAAGTCCAATCTCCTGATGCGGTGTAGGCTGTAGCGTATTCGATGTCAACCCACCATGAAACAGCGGTTGAACCGATGAGTTGAGCCTTCCACACGAGTTCTTTTCCGGGGTGGTCAAAATGAATCGTTTCATTTGATTTGACTTCCTCCCAATGCGTTCCGTTGTCGGCAGAAACCCAGTAATCCACGCGATCCCCGATGGACGCCGCCGACCAATATGTTTGGACGTTGGCCGCATGAATATCGTCACCGGATTGAACGACTTCACCGAACCAGGTGGTTGTTCCTGGTGCAGGGGTGGTTTCGTACATCCAACCCGTCCCAAATTCACGGTAGAGGAGGGTGGCTCCAGACCATGAGGAATACCCACAATCCACCGTGACAAAACGCTCACCGTCAAATTGCAAACCGTAGCCGAGACGAGAGATTTGACGAGTGGTGGATTCAGGGATCAAGGCATCTGAAGTTCCCGAGACGGACCATGCTTCGAGTTGATCTCGGTCATTGTAGTACTGATCTTTTTGACAGCGCATGTAAAAGGTCGAGCCATCCACTTCCAAACCACGAAGCATTTGCTTTTGGCCGCTGCTTGATGAGCCGCCACATTCCCAGCTCGAGCCGCTTGAAGAGGTGTAAGTGTAGTAGTCCTGACTACGCGTGTAGGTTGAGGTCCCGTCACCAGAGAAATCGTAGGAATAAAGTCGGTTCATCGAATTGTGTGCAACCCAAACTTCTCCTGTGTCACGGTCGTAAGCGATGCCCGTGTATTCGCCCACGGAGGGTGAAATATCGTAGGAATCAATGCATGTCCATGTGTCATCTCGAGAGATGTCCATTTCAAGNACACGATGGTAATTGACAGGTGCGGTGGAACCGTACGAGTATCTGTATCCAGAAAGGATCCCAAACAGGCGCTCATCGTCGGTCACGGTCCAATCCCGGAACCCGTAGTAGGCATAGTAGGAGGAGGAATGTTTCTGAGGGAGTGTGCAGGATGCTTGTTCCAAGGTGATGGTGGATTCCTTCGTCGCATTGTTGGGATAAAGGCGCTCAACAACATTGTGGAATGTCGAGGACGACCACGTTGAGAGGAACAACCAATCGTGATGCTTCAGAATGGCACCTGTGCTTTGTGCCATGAAACTGGAGGAGGTTTTGGTAAGTTGCTGAGAGAACAACGACTCGGTTGCGTTTGAAGTGTGCGGCTGTCGCAGGGCGTAGGACCCGTTGTCGAGCCACGCCGTCGAGTGAGGGTGGATNTAGGCGTCGTCCCCATGAGGAAGGAAGTTCTCGCTGACGTTGTCCAAAGCGAGGGTTAAGTCACCGCTCCGGTCGTCCGTGTCGCTTTCCGCACCTCGTATCCAATGAACACGATCGTCGGCGACCACCTGTGACCACCCGGTTGCCGAAGCCCCCGACAAGGTCATGGTGACATCCGTGACCAAGGCACCTCTTGGCAGCGAAACGGAGGCGCCGATGTCGGGGTTGGCCCCCTGATAGAGCGCAATGTATTCGTTGGAACCATCGCTNAATTCGTACGCGTGGCGCGTCCCTGCGGCGGCATCTGCTTCCATGGAAAAAAGACTGGCCATGGGGCTCAGGGGCGTGAGCACCATCAACGCCACGAGAAAGAGAAGAACGCCGCCGCTCATAACGCGTTGCTGTACGCCACCTTGCATACTTGCCTCACAGCCGACCTACAATTTGAACCATGCGGTTTAGGGTCTGTACCAATTGGNTAACGTCAAGCGGTTTGGCGTGAATCATAGCGAATCGGAGAGGAGTCTCCGCGGACGCCGTTTTCTTCATCATCTCTGACTTCAAACCAATCGTTCATCCAGTCACCATCCGTGTCCCAGTTGAGAGGGCTGCTGCCCTCTGCAAGGTGGTCATCATCGAAATCCAACAAATACCAGCCGAATTCATGCTCACCAACCTCCCGAACGGGTGCGGTGTTTGGTGATGCGGCATAGTAGATCTCCCACAGATCCGTGCGATTTCCGGCCATGAGAACGATGTCGTCACTGGCATCCACGTTCAAGAAATCCGTGTCTCGGTCATCTACGATGTATCCGTATTGTGGGTCCATGCCAGCGTACTTGTCCAGTTTGAGATAGTTGAGGACCAATTCATTGGGTTGGCCAAGACCGAGGATCGCTGCACGGAATTGCCAACCCTCGGTCACCGGCGCACCATCGTGGGTCAAGCCGCTGAAACGAACGGCATTGGGCGAGGAATATTCGCTGGTCGTGATGGCATAAAACTCCTGGAAATTTGTGTAAGGCTCGTACACACAACCGGCGCCTGAACAATCCCAATTTCCATCTTGATCAGGGTCAAAGTTGGCATCGTTGGGGTCTGAAGGATCGAGCGTGAACCATGTGTAGTCAAGGTCTGGACGAGCAAGCGTCCCTCCTGAGCCGTCTTGCGACAACGGCAAACAAGAGTTCGTATCGGTGTCGCACGCCCCACCAGTTGCGACATCGATCCACACGACCTGAATTTGGAGATAGGAACTGAAGTTGTCGTTGCTTTCATTCCATCCGAGTTTGTACTCGTACCAATCGGGCAGCATGTCACCATCGGTGTCGTTATCGCTGGGATTTGACCCGTACTTGAAGACTTCACGTCCATCGGAATAGTTGTAGTCACGAACGTGCGAGACCACCACGCCGTTTTCGACCGTTGTGATGAAGGTCCTGCTGTCTTCGTCGCTGTCGTTCAGGTCAGGACGGGTGTTGTTGTCGTACTCCATGTAGTTGGTGAAAGGTAAATCGCCCACGCCGTTTTGGACGACCACTCCGGAAGGCGTGAAGACACGGTCATCCCATGTCCCTTGCTGTGCGGGGTCATCGAAGCTGGTGCGGTCATACCAACCATCGCTGTCACCATCGTAATTGACATCCCATGGGTTGAGTGGATTGGCCGCCCAGTGGTTTTGAGTGGTCGGGTCGTCCATGGCAAAAATGGCATAGCAGTATTCCCAGCCATCAGGGATGCCGTCACTGTCGGAATCCGAGTGCGTCGGGTCGGTTACCCCGCGAAGACTGCGATTGAAATTCTCAGC
The DNA here is from genome assembly GCA_002728035.1 of Methanobacteriota archaeon. GTDB lineage: Archaea > Thermoplasmatota > Poseidoniia > Poseidoniales > Poseidoniaceae > Poseidonia. The sequence continues at coordinate 45,777 of PBUZ01000037.1, read as the reverse complement.
GTCAAGCGAGTTGATTTTCGCCATCCGATCCACGGAATCCTGGCCCTTGGAGATGAAGTCAAGGTACAAGGCGTTCTGTGCCTGAATGAGCGAATATCCAAGTTCTTCTTGATAGGCCAGCATCGCATCTTCACCGAAATCAATGATGCCAAGATTGGCGGGAACGGTGTTTCGGGTGAGGTACTTCCCCCATGTTCGAGATTCCCACTCACGGAGATTGCTGAACGTTTCATTGGCATCAATTTCTCCATCTTCGTTGCAGTCATAACTGTCGCCGTCCGAATCCAGATTCACGTCCCCATCGATGAGTGGATTGATGCCCCAACGATTGTTTTCCAAATCCCAGGATGTAAACCAATATTCGAAACCGTCGTACATCCCGTCACCGTCCGTGTCGGGAATGGTCGGGTCGGTTATGCCGAGCAACACTTCGATGAAAGCATTGGGAGGTTCCCCTTGCTGCCAAGCATTGAAATCGTTGAGCATCCGCTTTCCTCGCGTCTCTTTGGAAAGAAGGATGTTGAAGACACGCTGGGCTTTTTCTGTGGGTTGTTGGAAGTCACCATCGATATGCAAAAGCGGCGCATCACTCGGATGGTCAATGCCGTTATCCGGTTGCGAGGTGGCGAGCGCAAACTCTTGACGGTCGATGAGGCCATCTTCATCACCGTCAAAGTCACCGTCACCTGCGACCAAGGGGTTGAGCGTCCACGCACCAGCCGATGCATTCCAAGATGTAAACAACAATTCCAACCCATCGAGCATACCGTCTCCATCTGTATCGATGTTGTTGGGGTCTGCTGTCCATCCTGTTTGATTGATTTGTTCTTGTGTCAAGAAGTCGCCGAAGGATGCTGTTGTGGGGATGCCTGGCCATTGTTGGAAGGCAAATGCTTGACCGATGGTCGTCACGAACCATTGCGGTGATGAACGATTAACATCCGTTTGGGAACGAAGCGGTGAAATGGCGTTGTATTCTTCCCAGTTGGTCATCCCGTCGTCATCGGCATCTTCCCAACGGTCGGTGGAATCCAACGGGTTGAGTGTCCATTCGTCTCCTAACAAATCCCATCGTGCAAACCATACTTCCCAGCCATCGGGCATGCCATCATCATCAGTGTCAGCATTCAACGGATCTGCAGCACCCACACTGTAGGTGGATTGCCCCGTCGTCACCGAACCAGAGGCTCGCTCTCCGAAGTTTGCTTCGGGGGCGCCAAGCGCTGCGATGTTGTCGAACAGGCCCGTTGTGAATCCGTCGGGCAAGTCCTCGCCATCAAGCGTCTGGTTTCCGTTAAACAGATCCGAACGAACGTGGTACTCCAAGTAGTTCACAAAGGCCTCATCGGATGAGAGAATACCGTCTCTGTTGATGTCATAGCCATCACCATCAGGATTTTCAAAGGCATCGGAACCGTTCAAGGGGTTCACACCGACCCTGCTTGGGTCCCAGGAACAGAGACCTTTCGACTCCCATCCATCTGGAAGCGAGTCACCATCGGAATCCACGAGGTTGGGGTCTGCCTCTGCCCATGTAGCGGCGGCCTCAGGAGATTCTCCATAATCGACAAGTAAGTCTCCATTGATGCCCATCAAGCGCACGATTGACCATTGATATTCACACAAGTTTGGCAACCCGTCGCCGTCAGCATCCCAATTGGCGTCATCAGCACGAAGTGGGTCGAGACTCCAATTGTTGCCTCCTGAGAAACTTGCACCAACCCAGCGTCGGTGTTTGATTTCCCAACCATCGGGCATACCATCACCGTCTGAATCATGGTTGGTCGGATCGGTACCGGAATCAACATTGGCCATGCTGAGGTAGGTAGCGTTGGCAGCTTGGCCGGTAGCATCGTCGCAGACATACGCCAACTGAACCGTGTAATGGCACCAAAGATTCGATTGTTCGAAGAAGAAACCGAAGTATTCTGCACCGTCTCCCAATCCATCGCCGTCGGTGTCTCCCACACGCGGGTTGGTGGAATCGTAGCCTTCAGGTGTCGTACTTGTGTAGCGGAATTCATCCAAGTTTGTCCACAGTCTTTCAAGACTGAGGTCGCCGGATTGGTCAAGGTCCAAACCATCACCATCGATGTCATACAGCGCATCCCAAGGGTCGGTGGGGTCGAGGCCGTTCGCCACTTCCCATCCATCGGGCATACCGTCTGCGTCTGAATCGTTCGCTCCAGGGTCCATCAACTGAATGTTCGCATATCGCCCGGGAGAGGCTGCTCCGTAAACGGTGATGTTCCCCTCACCAACCGAAGTGGCAATGGCCACGATTTGGCCGGGAAGACGAGTTTGATCTTGGAGGCCGTAAACAGCCGTGTAATCACCAGCGACCGCCCAAAGACCCCAATCGGAGCCTACCAGGAGTTCGTCACCAGTGGGGTGAATGGATTGAATGCTGTTGGTTTCCCTCGATTGCTTTCCATCGACACCTGGATGGAGCAGCAAACCGCTGTGGTCAATGGAATCGTCGTTGAGGTTCAGTTTGTGCAAACCCGAATCTGTTCCGAACCACAGCACTTGAGCATTCGCCGAGGTAGGTCCGTCCAAAACGACATCTCGAACTTCTGCAGGGTTGCCTGCAGCACCAAGTGGAAGGCTTCTCAATTCGTCGACGTTGGTGGGGATGGAGGTGGTTTCGGGTGTGAAAAAGAAGCGCCAAACGCCGGCCGTTTCATCGCGAGCCGATGCCGTCTCAACGACGAACAAACCTCGGTCGGTCCCGACAAAGAGGGTCAATGTTGAGCCTGTTGCCATACCGTGGGCGATACTGGAAACGGTCGCATTGGCTTCTTCAAGACCCGACGCCAAGCCAATGCCTAATGCATGTGTTGCAACCAAGTTTGCGGAACCATCAATTTCAACAATTCCTCCATCACGACCGTGGCCCAAACCAATGACGTGCTGGTTGATGTCTGACCCACCGAGAAGGGCCAAGGCAAGGACCTCTTCGGTTTGAGCCCATGACCAAGAACTCAGAGGAGCCATCGTACCATCGGCGAGCAATGGAGCGATAGCGAAACCGATGCTGGTCCCCAGCACAAGACCGTAGGGTGTGGTGTCTGCACGGAGCAAGAGCCCATCGTGCAGTTCTACACTTTGAGGTAACCACTGGTGTTGTTGGTTGTTGTCCTCTTCATTGAAAACGCTCACACCGTAACGAGTCATGGCATAGACCGTCCCGTCGTGTTCATCGATGGCTCGCACATCATGGTGCATGATGGATAGGACATCTTCGGGAACATCGTAGACCAACGGCATCACATCATAACTTTCGTTCTCGCCAAGCAGCGTTGATTTGAGCCCAGGATAGACGGTGTTTCCATCGTCAAAGTAGACAAAATACTCCTCGAGCGTGGACAAGGCCTCTCCCAGATTGAGAGCCGTTTGCGTTCGAGCAAGGTCGCTGGTGATCGCCCCATCACGGTTCGCATCCCAGCCGTCCAAGTCGGGGTCATCAAGCGCATTCGAGCGATTCAGAGGATCGAGGCCAAAGTGAACCTCCCAGCCGTCGGGAATACCGTCACCAAACGACGGATAGAGCGGCCGGATGGCGAAGCCGTCCCAAAGGTAGCGGTCTGAATCGTCCAAGATGGGATCTGTACCCAACCATAGATCTTCACCGACCGGGTTACTCTCCCTCGTGGTGCAGGCTGTCAGAAGGTTGTGAAACGTTGCATTTGCCCCTGAGGGTATGTAGGGCCAACTTTTCAGCACCGACCCTTCTGGGAGTGTAGCATGACACCACAATCCGTCCAACTCGGTGGTGAAATTCGAAGGCATGCCGTGCGCATATTCCTCTGGCGAAGTGTATCGTTCAGATTCGCTCAGCACGCCGTCGCGGTCAACATCGAATCCATCGTTGTCACCGTCCAATGTCAAATCACTGGCATTCAGGGGGTCATAGGACGGGCAAACGTACCGCTGAGTGACCTGATCAAAGCCGCCAATGCGTTGACACATGTAAGCCTCAAATCCATCCGGCATCCCGTCGCCGTCTGAATCGGACATACGCGGATCGAGGTATATCCTGTCGTTGTTGGCGTCGAGTTCGCCAGTCAAGCCGCGTGGAAAGCCGGGTGCTGTACAATTGGCAGGGTAAGGCCAGCAAAATTCCTCCGTTGAATTCAACCCGTCCTTGTCAGGGTCATCATCGGCATCGGAAGCATTGTTCTTGTCAAGACCCTTTACCGATACATTTCGGCCATCGGGAGCAGTCCAGTTCATCCAGTCTTCAAACAAGGTTTCGTGCACATCGGGAATGAGGTCGCCGTCGGTATCGGTGTTGGGCGGTGGCGTTTGTGTCGTGTCGTCAGGGTGAACATTCGCCACATTGGAAATGGTCGGAAACTGCGACATGAACAGCAAACTTGCAACCACAGCAACCGTCGTCAAGAGGGTCGTTTGGCTGCGACGCATGAGTTCACCTTCTGCGAAGCATACGCTTCGCTCCATCCCACACCTCGCAAAGATTGCTTATGAGGGTGATGGAACATTGTTCATACAAACCTCTCCTGCACAAATGTTTTCGCACCCAAAATGCACATGAATTCATTGGTTTCGTCGGTGTGTTCAAGTCCCTCCCGCGTCGGGATGGAGATGTTCGCATGACGATGACCATCACCCACCTTGGTACTGGCAGTCGGGGCAACTCGACCTTGCTGGAGACGCCATCGGCAAAGGTGTTGGTCGATCAGGGGTTTAGCGGCGTTCAACTCCAGAAAAGGTTGGCAAGGCTGAATCTCAAACCCGACGACATCGATGCGGTCTTCATATCTCATCATCACGGTGACCACGGAGGCGGCGCATTGGTGTGTCAACGGAAATGGGGCTTGAGGGTCCTCGCAAATGAACGCACGGCTCAAGAATTGGGGCTCGAGCCAGAACTAACGACGTATTTTGAAGCGCTTGACCTGGTCCGTATCGGCGACGATTTGGCGGTCCTACCCGTCCCTGTCCCACATGCGGGTTCCGACAACGTCGCCTTTGTTGCAAGTCATGGGGGAGAACGAGCGGCGATCATCACCGACCTCGGCTCTTGGACCGATGAATTGGTGACGCATGTCCGTGGATGTGAACACATCTCCATCGAGGCCAATTACGACCACAAGCGCTTGATGTACGGGCCTTATCCGTATTCACTTAAGGACCGAATTTCAGGAAGAGGTGGTCATCTTTCCAACGACCAAACGGGACAATTTCTCGCCGAGGTATGCACTGAAAAAACACGAAGCATCACGCTCACCCACCTGAGTGAGAAAAACAACATGCCCCATCTTGCAGAGTCAACGGTCTTGTTTTACATCGATGAACTCTTTTCGGGAGACCTGACCATATCGGGACAACAAGGCCCCGATTTTTCCCACTATATCGGCCAATCAGGCGAGGAGTTGGCCGCCGATGAAATCTCAACCAACTGAGGCCTTTCGCCTGTTTCGGGGTCAATGCCTAAATGATACCTCATCGTGACGACTTTGTGAACCGACGCCGAAGCCGAAAAACACCTTCCCGTCTCCACGACGAGGAGCGTGCTGTAAGCGAGGTGTTGGGAGTGGTGATGCTCCTCGCGATGGTGATCACGATCATGGGTGGCGTCTGGGTGTTTCTCAACCCCTACCTGTCTGATTTTGAGGACAACACGAATTGGAACTCTGCAACCGGGTTGGCCGACCGAATCGACGACCGAATTGAAGTCGCTGGAAACGCACCCGAGGGAACCGGGTTTCGAAACACGCTTGCCATTCAATCAACCTCCATCAGAGCAGTCCAAAACGTTGAGCAGTGGACCATTGCAGCGGATTTGACCGAGCGTGAACGGATTGATTTACGCCATGTGAATGAAACCACCATCGGTGTCCTCGCAGCCAACGAAACGGCCCGGAGCATCACGGTTGAATCGCCAGGTGTCACGTTCACCGAACCTGTTACGCCAAGTCATCTTGAAGTGTTTATCACCCACAACGCCAGTTCCAGCCACTGGATGATCATCACCGTCAGTGATGCCGATGGTAAGCCGCTCCATCGCCAATTCATGATCTCCATCTCTGGATTGGAAATTACCACCTCTCTTGGGCAGGGAGAACATCAAATTGTGTTGATGAACAACGCTCGTGCAGAGCGATTCCCCAACGGTGCTTGGGAAATCGGGAGCATGCCACTGGTCGAGTTTGACAGGATGGCCAACGATGAGGTGCGTCTTTCGATGTTGCTCACCGATGTACGAACCAACGGCTCCATTGGGACGGGAAGCAACATCGGCATGCAATTCGTCTCACAAGGCCCGATGACACTGTTTAGTGGTCGAGCGTACAATGTACAATTCAGCGTACAGAATGCCCTCCATGATGTCGTCACTCCGCAATACCACGACAACTGGCTCACGGATTATACCATCCAGCGTTCGGCAGGCACCCTCGACACCTATGTCGGTTTTGCGCCCTATCAACGTGCGAGTGGAGCCGATGGATTCAGTGTATCCGTTCATGAACTCCCGCTGTATTTTGAAGTGGATTTACAACGCATTGAGGTGAGTCGATGAGGGGGCATTTGCGTCGAGACGATGATGCCGTATCCGCTGCTGTTGCAACCGTTCTGCTGTTTGGAGGCGTCCTTTCCATCATCGGCCTGATGATGGTCTCCATGATGCCCGTTATCGAGGAGATGGAAGGTTCGGTTGAACGTCATGACATGGCATCCCAGATGACGCTGCTCGCTCATGAAACATCTGAACTGAGTGAGCGAGGAATGCCTGGTGATTCAACCCACGCCACGCTCATACCGGTTGATGGAAACCTCGTATGGGATAGCCTCCGCGGAGGCATGTGGTATTCCGCTACATGGACCGAGGACATGTCACTTCGAGCCAGAGGTGCGTTGGATTTCGATGACAGTCTCGAAATTCGACATCCCGAGAGTTTCATTGAAGCCGTTTGCGTGAGCGACCTACGCCTAGGACCAGACCGCCCGTACTACTACACCCTCGAAGATGTCTTGGACAGCGTCCGTATCACCGTCACCCCAGGGCTCGCCATGCCACTTGGCCCCGTTGACCTTGAATTGAAGCAAGGCGATACGACACTCCTTACAACCACATTGCGTATCGATGAAATGCGAGTGCTCGATCTCACGTCCATCGGAGAGAGCGTGCTTTCTTCCAGCCATGCACTCAATGTCTTTGGCCAAACAGGTGAAAGCGGCGTAACATACGTGTTGCCAAATGCGGTTGAACCCTCCGACAAAAAGGGACATGCATGGTCCATGCCACTGCCTGAGGGAACGTCCACCATCCACGTACTCAGTGAGCAAGCCAACCAACTTCACCTCACGGTTGATGACACCACAAGCATCCACTACGCTACACCGAGTGGTCTGGCAAGAACGGCCGTTTCCTTCACCCAATCCGTCAATGTGACCGAGCCCACCGTCCTCCACCTCACCACCAGTGCACCCTCGAGGTTGTTGCTTCATGTCAACGACTCGTCCAGCACTGGGATGACCGCATGGCCATCAATCACGGGGGCCTACCTCGGCCATGCCTTTGTCCCACCCAACCTTAACGGAACACTCCAATTTTCCAACCCCGGTGATGAAATCGTGACCGTGACATGGAGAGGTGGAGGCATCTCGATCGCCGCAGGAGATACCGAGCACGTCGCCTGGCCACCGGCACAAAACGAGGGTGCTGCCACACTTGATGCAGACGGTGATGTCTTCGTTCGTTGGACCCCTGCCACCAACATCTCTTCCATGGACAGCGTCGCAGGGAACATGCTCCTTCCCGCTGATGACACTGGAGCCTCCTCTGGAGGCGTGTTCACGCTTGTCAACGAAGACAACACCACCGAGGAACGCATCCATGTTCGCATGGAAGGTTACACCAGCACATGGAACATCACCCACAGCACCAACGAAGCGTCAACGGGTACCTTCCTTGAGGCAAACGACATGGTGCAGAAAGTACTCGCTGAAGGCATAACCACCGTGAGCGTTGAGGACGGCCACCCGCTTCGTGTGTTCCGCAGTTCGGGGTCAATGGGACTGCATCAGGTCCCCCATGACGGCATGGAGCGCTGCACCAGCGTTGATACCCAAGCGAGTGGGTGGATCACGAGTGACCTCCCGTGGGAAGGCATGGGAGGCCGAGGTGAAATCGACATCCAGAATGCGTGGATCGATGGTCGCCATCCAGCAAGCGTCAGCATCGAGGTCCTTGGGGACAACGGCATCTCAAGCCATGCATCGATTGGAACGGTATGGGCGTTCCACCTCTCCAGACTTGCTTACCAGTTTTCATCATCCATCGACGGCATGGAAGTGGCGTACAGTGGAGGCGCTGTGGTTACCAACCACCCAGAATTCAGACCGTATGTCGTTGTTCCTCCCTCGGACCGTGGAGGTCCTGGACCTCGATTNGCAGCGACCGTNCCCTCGCTCCACCCCACCGCAGGNAGTGACAGTGGGGCAGGTGAATTGGACCTTGATATTGAACTCGTCCACCGTATGTCGCTTGCATCNGCTCCAGCCTTCGAAGTACGAAGAGGCTGGTCCGAACCCTACGGTACAGCCATCGCCGATGAAGCGGGCGTGGGNTTGGAAGCCAGTGAAGACTGGACTGTTTATCCTGGGCGCCTCGACTTACTCACCGATTATGTTGGTTGGGTGCCCGACCCGAGTTATGGCACAGCAGAGGCCGTTTGGCACACCAACGGAGAAGCCATTGAATTTACCTTGCAAATGGCCGCTCTCGATGTAACCACTCGCGAGGTGATGATGTGAGGTTCACTCAACTCTCCAGGGACATGCGTGCTGCTGCAACCGAGTTGGGCTACATCTTCACCTTCTTGCTGGGCGTCCTGCTGATGACGATGTTCAGTGTCTGGGCATGGGACATTGAAACNAACACTCGCCTCAGGTGGAATGAAGAGGCTATCCTCGCCAACATGGACGATATTGCAGCAGCGGTTGAGNGAGCCGATGAAGCAAGTCGCCTGGGTGGGAACGTCTCCTATGCAGAAGAAATCGCCTGGCGACCAACCGAAGCTGACGAGTCGTTGTTTTGGATCGAACTTCATGACACCATGCTGATGCTCATCGATGAGGGTGGCTCGCTGGACATGGAAGTTGCACTCTCAGGGACCGGAAACGGAGGGCATGAAGGTCGTGTCCCTCTCGCAGGGGTTGACCGAGTTTGGGTGGTACACGAAAACGGTGTGACGAGTTTGTCCTTGGATCGCCCACAGGCAGTTCAATGACCTAGCGGCCCATGACCGCGCGGTGAACCATGGATTGAACTTCTCGCATGCGGTTCTTCGCACCGAGCTCTCTGAACACTGCGAGCGCTCGCTGAAGATACTCCATTCTCCCTTGTTTGTCGGGAGCCATACCCCCCAATCGTGTCAGTAATTCACCAATTTGCATGCGGAGGTCGTTAGCCTCGGCAAGCACGAGCGCTTGGGCATAATGTTCCATGGCCTCATCCGAACGACCTGCGTCTTGCAATACTTCGCCGAGAAGCATGGTGATTTCAACCAGCGCTTGGACATCTCCTGCCTCGTTCATGGCCTCGAGAGCCTCCGTGTAATGGAACAACGCCAATTCCGACTGCTCCGCCTTCGAATAGTATCGTCCGAGAACCGCTTGTGAACGTGCATGAAGCGCAGTATCGTCCATCTGAGCAGTACGTTCGTGAGATTCCATGGCGTGTTCGCGTGCACGGTCCACCTCGCCGAGGTCGATCAGGGCACGAGCAAGCGTGATTTGGCTGCTCACCAGACCTTCATCGGTTGAACTCTTGAGGATGGCTTCAACTTCTCCATAGGCCTCAAGGGCCTTGTTTCGTTCGTTCTTTCGACGAAGGAGATAACCGATGTTGTTGTATGTCCTGGCTGCCCAACGGGCGTGACCCAACGAAATGTAATGCTTGAGCGCATTTTTATGGCGTTCCAACGACACATCGCTGTGCCCTTGTTTTCGGCTCACATCAGCCAACGAAGACAAAATCTCTGCTTGAATGATCAATTCAGCATGCTCCTCCGCGAGGCTGAGCGCCGAATTCAGCAGGCTTTCTGCATCGTCCAAGCGGCCGAGCAGGGCCAATATTTCCCCCTGAATTTGAGACATCTTGACGACAACAAGTGGGTCGAGGTCCTTCGCATCGATCTTCTCGATGAGCCCCAAGAGTTCCATATGGCCCTGTGACACGAGATGACGGCCCTCACGCACGATGATCTCTGAAGCCTCTTCATGTTGACCGGATTGTGTCCGATGGTAGACGAGTTCGATGAGCATCTCATGAGAAGTCCCTTGTTTCATGTACCACGTTGCACATTTTGCGTGAAACTCCGATTTGAGTGCAGGTGTTAGGCTGCGTAGCAAAAACTCTCGAATCAAATCGTGGACATCGTAGGTATTCGCATCTGCTTGTCGAGCGAGCCCCGATTCAACCAGGTCGTCCAATTCATCCGTGTTCATTCCCTGCTGTGCCAAAGCATCCAGAACCATGGGCTCCCGAAACACAGAGAGGGCTGAAAGCACCCGCTTTTGTTCCGCGCTTAATTTCGAAAAGATCTCTACGGTGACATAATTTTCCAGCGTTTCATGGAACGCGCCTGCTGAGGCACCACGATTGATGAGTTCAAGAACCAGTGGGTGACCACGAGAAAGACCGTGAATATGGAGCCATTGCTCGTCTTCAAGTTCATCAAAACTGGTCAATAATTTACGACCGGATTCGGGATCAAGGCCATCGAGTGGCAACACCAAACTGGCAATTCTTCCCTCGGCATCTTTGGTAGGAACAACGGGTTTGAAGGAGCGTGAAAAGATGACAAGGCCAATCTTCTCTTCACTGCCAAGCAACGCGAGTGACATGGCCTGAAATGTTTGGTGCAACACCAAATCCGAAACTTTGTGGAAGTCATCGATCACGATAAGCGAAGGTGCACCTTCCAAGGCTTCGATGAGCAAGTTCGCTGCATCCGCTGGTTGTGGCACTGGGGTTGCTGCGAGATAGGTGGCAAAATCCGAATTTCCCATGCTCGAAAGCCAATCTGCCATCGACTCAAAGAAGGAGCGTGACCCCTCCCAATCCTGGCATCGGTGGTAGAGCAAATTGCGTCGATGCATGAACCGCTCAATCAATTTGGAGGCAACCGTGGTCTTTCCGATGCCCGCAATCCCGGGCACCAGCAACGTCGTTGCTCGTGCTTCAAGCAGATTGCACATGTTGTCCAATTCGGTGGTTCGTCCGTAGAAATGACGCAGCCTTGGCAAGTCGGCAAGTGAAGTCACGAGTTGCTTTTCAACATGCTTCGAAAGGTCACGCTCCACCAAGTCCGCCGTCAACGAGCGAAGATCCAGGCAATTGTGTTCATCCATGTAACGAATGATATCAACCGGTCTCAACTCAAACGGCACCACGGATTTGGCGCCACCCAAGGTGGTGTCCACCGGGGCTTGATCATCAAATATGCAACGAATGGGGTATTCTGCGAGGCGTTCCCAAGTCTCTCCAGCAAGCGTGATTCCGCTGTCCGTCAAAAAATATGCTTTCCGTTTGCGAGAAACTCCCTTGACGTGGGCTTGTCGCTCAACAAGGATGCCCTGGTCTTTGAGACCTGCAATCGCTCTTGGCACATTTGAGCGTGCAATTGCAACGGCGTTTGCGATGCCCATTTGTGACAAAGCGAACGGAACCTCAATGCTGTCTTTGAAGCCAGAATAATCCAGCAAATGCAACAGGATACGCTCCTGCACGCCTGGCTTTGCTTTCACACCCATGGAACACCCTCAGGGATGATTCACTGATTTGGAGGTTGCTGGTAATTCGGGTCGGCCACCCACTGGTTGGTGGTTGCATCCCAAAGCCATCCTGGGTGTTGGGATTCCGCAGGTGCTGCGGCTTGTGCAGCTTCAACCGGTTGGGCCGCCGCTTGTGCAGGTAGACTTGGCGTTTGTTTTGCCTTTGCCCATGCGTACGGGTCTTCTTCTGGTTGCGAATCATCGCTGGTGAGATCATCCTCATCGATGATCTCTTCAAATTCAATGAAGAAGAACGCACCTGCTCCAAGCAACACCAACACAGCAATGACGATCAGCACAATACCGATCACACCAGAGCCCTCATCGTCCCCACTCGATACAGCGATTGAGAATTCTCCGTTTTCGCTTTGGCCAGCGAACGTGTAGATTTGACCGTCCATTTCGAAGATGACTGCAGATGAGCCTTCAATACCAAGTTGTCCGCTGGTGAGGTCCATGCTCCATGAACCATCAGAGAGCACGCGTGTGGAATTCAGTTTTGCATTTCCATCAGCAAATCGCACGATGACAAGACTTCCAGGAAGACCTTCTCCTTGGAAGGTCGCAGGGTCATCACTGGTGATGGCGCCTTCGTCAATGCGTTCCACCGTAAACGAGACCGCACGGACCAAGAAGTTCACCTTGAGCGAATAGGCCTTTGACTCTTGGTCGTCTTGGGCATAGATGACGACACTGTTCAACGACCAATCAGGGATGTTGCTTGTCGTTTGTGACATGTAGGACATGGGGTCGTAGGTCAACACACCAAGGGGCGTGATGGTGATGAAATCATCATAGTAGTCGTCCTCAATGGTCGAGTCGTCATCAAAGACGTAGTATTCGAGATCGTTTGCCGAATCCCCTGTACCGTCGGGGTCCTCGAAGAAGTCCGAGAGGTCAAATGTGACGCCACCGCCACATCGGTCAAAGGAATTGGAATTTTCATCGCAGAAGATGGTCCATGTCCCCACCCAACCCGTTTCGTTGAACACGGGGTCCATGTTCTCAGCATCCAATGGATTGTTGATGGTCATCCGCCAAGTTGACCACTCAGAGTAATCATCTCCATCATAGGCCCGAACAGCAACGGAGTAGACTCGGTCATGGATGAGGTCAGAAGTATCCCAGTTTGCAACCCATGAGCCATCGCTGTTGAAGCTCGTTACGGGCAACGGGCCGTCGTTCAACACAATGCCGTTTGCCAAGTCGGTGATCTCGATTTCCACACGGGTGACGAAACCACCAATGTCTCGCGCAACACCGATGATCTTGGTTTCTTCCGATGCACGAACAGTGTCACCGTCAATACCTCCCGTGAGTTGGTCTGCAGAACCAATCCAAGAGAGTTGAAGGTTGGGTGGAATGTTCTCGTTGTTGATGGAGACCGTTCGCACCTCAATTTGACATCCCGTCATGTTGTCAATGCAGAAGTCACTGTCAGCAGCCCAAACGGTGACGGTGTAATCACCGCTCGGCAAATCACCTACGATCCACTCGTACGACCAACTTGTAGAGCCGGGTTGGAAAAATTGCTGCACGGTTCCGCCAGGGCCGACGATGTTGAACCATATCTGTTTCACATCGCTGCCGTAGGTGCCTTGGTAGGGGTCAGATGCTGTTCCTTCAAACAGAACCTTTCCGTTGGTGTGAACACTTCCTGTGTTCGGAACGTCCACCAAAATGGTTGGCGCAACGAGGTTCAACTTGTATTGTCGCACTTGAACAGGAGAGTAATCGAGGCCATCGTAGGAGCGAACTCGGAAGGTAACGTCACCCTCACCCTCTGGGTGAGCCGACATGTCCCAATCAAACGCCCAGTCTTTGAACGGGTGGTTGGCGATGGTAATTTCACCGTTCGAGCCAGAAGTATCGGAGGCTGTGTACCAATCCGTTGAACCAGGAGGCTGAATTTCAACACGCTCAACAAAACCAAATTGCGATTGCTGGGCTGTGTTGTCGTTGGCATACGGCCATTTTGTGCCGTCCCATGCCTGGCCGGTGATACGAACCGTGGTTGCAAAGGAGTACCCATCTGGTTCGTTCACACTCACGCTCGGGCGAAGGTTGTCAAGGTTGATGACATCGTCAATCGGCCCACTGAGAACAAAGGAAAGGTCCTTTTCACCGCTTCCGAATTTGTATGCTTCAACGGTGTAAAACGGCATTTCACGGCCGCTAAGGCAATCTGGATCATCATCGTCAAACAAGGTATCTCCATCGTTATCGATGCCGTCGGCACACGAATCTTCGTCAACCACGATGGGTTGGCCTGTCCCGTCGTCGGTTCCTGGAATGGCTGCATTCTTATCACCAACCACGTGGTTCCAGTTTCGGTCCAAAAGGAAATCAGATGGCAACGAGACCTCCTGCGTAAATCCAAAGGCGTCCGTCTCAAGTTCGTAAAGGGGCAGGCCAGTCGCGTCCTTGATCACGACGGTGGCTCCCGCAACATTGGAGTTCTTTGCTTTCACTTGGTAACGAACAAGTTCACCTTCCCTCACTTGCGAGCCCCAAGCGGTGTTTTGATTCTGCACGTGAATCATGCTGGTGTCAAAGTTTTGCAAATCAGCAAAGGAGAACACGGTTGCGTTGTTGACCAGTTCAATGGCAAGTGGCATCTGTGCTGGCGGGAGTTCCTTGGTTTCTGGGAGTTGCAGGCATTCATCCTGAACAAATGGACATTCTGCACCGAGCCAACTGATGCTGACGGGGTAGAGTTCGTTTCCTCCAGGCGAAGGGATTTGCTCGGATTGCACCGTCACTCGAGATTCGGTGACGTTGTAAACTTGGGAAACACCGGTCCATGTGTTGCCAGAGAAATAACCGACGGAGCCGTATTTGGTGCCGTAATTGTTGTCGTGCACACTGACGTTCCCTGCAAAGCCGCCTTGAGAGTCACCCGTGTTGTCTTGGACATTGATGAGCGCACCCTTAGCACGAATGATATCACCGACGTTGCCCGAGATGGTGTTACCCATTACGGTGGCAGAAGAGCGGAACACATGGATGGCGGGACATGGGAAGTCACCACCGTACATTTGCGAGTTGCAGGTGCCAGAGTTGTTTGAGATGTCGTTGTTGGCGAGGTAGATGCGAGCAGCCGTAGGTGCTGGAACATTCCATCCTTGGTCCTCGTAGTGATATTCGCCGATGAGCACGGGTTCTTTGCCCGTTTCGGTGATGGTGTTGTTTTCAGCAACCACATCAGAGGTGCCGTAAATCCACAATCCGTTCCAGCCACCGATGGGACCGATCGTGTTCTCGTGAAGTTCAACGATGGATGAGCGAATACCCACGCCAGACCCGTCGCTTGCTCCGGAGATGGTGTTTCGCTCAGCATACACCTTTGCTCCGTCATAAGCGGTCAATCCAGCACCTTCTTCGGTGGTGATGATGTTGTTGTTGACTTCGAGGGTGTGTTCGATGTTTCCGGTTGTTTTGAGCGAGTTCGTGTCCACGGCGTTGCACTTGATGGTGATGTCAGAATTCGTCAATGTACCCGAACTTGATTTCATGTAAATCCCATACGACGCATCCTTGATTTCTAAATCGTCCATGTCGATGTACGAGTCTTCAATGAACATGACGTGAAGGCCACCGCCTTGGTTTCCACAATCCGCATCGTCTCCGGTGATGACCGAATTGGTGATGGCAAAGGTGGAAAGAATACCGGCACCTGCATCGTAGGCTCGTACGGCTGCAGCATTGTAGTCCCGTCCGTCAATGCCGTTTTCAAAGGTTGATTCGGTCAAGGTCGGCGAAGCGAAGTTCACAGCGAGGACGTTGGAAGTGTTGATTTCATTGAACGACAAACCACGGGCGGTCGTGCTCGAACCATCAAAGACAAGCGCACCGTATTGAACAGCCTGCTTGGATGGAACATAAATTGGAATTCCGTAGGCCTTCTCAAAGTGAACATAATTGAGCGACGTGATGGATTGATCGATGGTGCTACGGATGATCATTCCTGAAAAGCACGCTGCGTCGGTGTTGGTGTATGTGTTTGACCCGTTGACGAAACACTTCCCAACTTTGCTGTAGTCAGTGGGATGTGACCACATAAAGCGTGCTTGTGATGAGGAGGAACCTGCGCTTGCACCGCATGCGCTGTCACCAATGCAGATAGCTCCCTTGACATCGATGTATGTGCCGTGGGGGATGTTCACGGTGGTACCGGCGTTCACGATAAGTTTGGCACCTTCTGCCACCTCAACATCGCCTTGCAGGTTCATCGTGCCTGTCCATGTCTCCACTCCAGTCACTTGGCCTTGGGTTGTTTCGTTCACAGCCATGACGGTTGGTACACTGACCACGGCGACCATGAGCGAGAGCATGTAGAGCATGACAAGTGAGATCGATTTTGTTTGCTTCTTTCGGGACATAACGGATGCACCTCGTTACGCCATGGACGCCACGAATATAATACTGCGCCTCATTTGCCAAGTTGCAGGTATCAATAATGGTTAAGAATATCATCTATTTTTACAGAAAACGGAAAGAAAATCCCAATTTGTTGACATAATTTATCAGCAAATCGTAGAAAAAAGGTTTGATTTTCCTGGCCGAGCAGCAAGAAATCGGCTTCAGCAAGCCGAAATTGTACGTGTTTCCTTCAACCACGCCTCGGCATCCAACACGCCATATCCCATGTGCGGGTCATGCTCCATGCTGCTCCCTGCAAGCGATGTTGCAAGCGCTTGTTTGACCATTTCGAGGCATCCAGACCCACCATCTGGAGTGGGTTTCAAGATCGGATTGGCTTCCAGAATGAGCGCAAGTGACGCCGCTACAAACACGGTTGAATCGGATGTCCCGCTGCTCGAATACCACATGTTCTCGCCACCCGTGCTGACAATACGTTGGCCAGGGGCAACCACCTCTGGCTTCTGATGGGGCACTTGACGGAGGTCACCGTTACTGTCTGAATCTTTTCCAATAGACGAATTCTCCCACATTTCACCGTTCTGCGTCGTGGCGCCAACCGAGATGGCCAACGAGACACTGCCGGGTGAGGCCACATCACCGTCATCTGCAAGACCATCGTTTCCTGCAGCAGCAACAACATATACGCCAGCGTCCGTTGCTTGCCGAGTGGCTGAGGAGGAATCTCCTTCGGTTGCCCCTTCCCCCTCAGTCGTCCCTCCCAACGATAGGGAGATGATGTCGGCAAGGAACTCAAAATGGCACCAACGGATGGCATCTGCGACATCTGAATCAAAGCCTTTGTTCTCACCTTCGCCGTTGTCCTGTAATGCAGCGACCATGGCGAACGTGACGTTGGGTGCAGCTCCGAGTTGATGCTGACCAGAAATCAGCAATCCTGCCATCAAGGTGCCGTGAGCAACGGCTCCGTAATCAACAGGGGAGGTTGAGGTGCCGATGAGGTCCTTGAACACCACCTTACGGCTTGCCAGGGCATCGTGTGAAGTATCGATGCCGGTGTCAACCATGCAAAGGCGAACATCCTCGCCACTGTAACCCTCCTCTTGCAGGGCACGAATTCCCGTTGAGTCATAGGCCCATTCGGAATCTGGCAAAGGCAACTCAACCACAAGCCATTGATTCTGCCACATGATGAGGCTTAACGAGACAAACAGTGCAAACGCTACCAGACCCAGCAACGAGGTCGGTCGACGACGAGAACGTACCACGGGTTGAACCTGAACTGGAGCCCATCCCATGACTTCGGAGCGCCAACCGTCTTGGAAACCAACAACCGTTGGGTCCACCGCTGAAACGATCCTCCGATCGCTTGGCTCAGGAAGGTACTCCACATCACGTAGCCCTTCCATGGCTTACGCACCACGGTGTTTTGCTCAAGAACCCTTGTTTGAAATGAAGTCCAAAAATGAACATCAGAACTTGGTTCCGCCACGGCTACGAGCGGTCTTCACACCGCCGTAGACGACCAACACACCGAGCACAACAATCAGCAGCGTCATCCAAATCGATTCTCCGTCAGCCGTCGTTGCAACGTTGTACTGGATGGAGAAATCGCCGTCTTCAGGGAGCGATTCAACGCTTTCCTTCTCGGCACCAGCAACCTCCATGCGGAGGTCAAATCGCTGGTCACCTTGCTGGAAGGTCAAGTTTCCAAATTCAGCCATGACCGTTTGACCTGCAGGCACCGAGATGGTACGGGACTGTTCAGCCATACCGGGTGGCGTGAGGTACACGATGACCGATGGAGCATCGAGGAGGCCTTCGTTCGTCACAGGAATGCGGACGGTGCCGGGCTCGTTCGCCGTTTGGTCCGATTCCGTGTCGATGGCGTCCTGGTCCACGGTCAGCTTGATGGTGGCCTTGGTGATGGTCACCGAAACTTCCTCTGCAGCGGTCGCTTCGTCTTGGCTGTTGACGTAAACGGTAAGGTCAAACTGTCCCGAGGTGAACGATTCCGGTGCGAAGACCGTGAACTGTTGCGTTCGCGTTTCGTCTTTGCTCAGGGTCAAGGTTGACATCATTGGAGTGACGGACCAACCTTCTGGAACACCGCTCTCGAGCAATTCTACCGTAAAGGTGTCTTGGCCGTTTCCGTTGTTGGTGATGTCAAAGGAGAATTGACGCTCAACAAGTGCGGACATACCCAATTCCTCTGTGGCCTCCGAGATGGAGAACGCAAAGGTCTTTGGCACGAAAATCTTCACGGCATCTTGCGTTGCTTCACCGAGGTCTGTTTCCATACGCAACGTGACGCGGTGTCCGTTCTCAAGGTTCCAAGCAACTCCAACCTCTGGCAATGTCACCTGAACACGAATGGTCGCAGCGAGTTGTGAATTGTTGGTTTCATCACCGATGCCCAGGCTCACTTGAACGCTATCTTCGTACGCTTCACTCGATGTGTTCCAAATCTTGACATCCCAAAGCTCTGAATCTTGGGCAAGACCAAGTTCCCCAGTCACGGTAAACACATCAAGAATTTCCGTACCGTTGTAGGTCACATCGTAATCAAAGGTGATCACGGAGTAAACGGACTCGTTGGTTGAAGAGACCTGTGCTTCCAACGCATGGTCGGCCGTGTTCAGCACCGTTGCATCGTTGACACTCGCTTCGTTCAAGGTCATGTCCACGTTGGAGTTGACACGTCGGTTGAATTGCAAGGTCGCTGAGATGGTTGAATCTGCATTGACTGCCGTGGTTTGTCCACCGTAGTATTCCATATCCAATTCCATGCTGTGTTGAACCGTCATGAACTCACTGTCAAAGGAAACGCTTCCTTCAGGGAAGAGTTGGTCTTCGAGAACACCGGATGCTGGAAGAGCCACCATCCATGACATCTCGTTGTAGGTGACCTCCAATTCGACATCTTCTGCAATCATGCTCGCTCCATCGGCGTCAGCTCCTGCATGGTGGTTGTTCTGTTGGATGTCCGTCCATGAGGTCGACAAGTCCACATAACCGCCAAGCGCCATGACCATGGAGACATTTCCACCGTCAGAAACAGAGGCTTCAAGCAAGCCAATAGCGACACCGCCACCGTTGATACCTGGGTTGGCTTCGGTAACGACAACAACCCAGTCGCCCGGTTGAATGCTTGTGGCCCATTCGAGCGTATCACCGTTGAGGACACCGTTGAGGGTGATGCTGTCACGCTCCACACCGGCAACGGGGTAGAGCACGATGTTGGCACCATCCAAACGCGAGGCATCAACTTGGTCTGTAACCGTACCCGAAACAGCAACCGAACCTGCTGTGATTTCGATATCGGTCGATTCTGGACTGTCGTAAACGGCGTACCCTGATTCGTTTTCCGTTTCGTAATAAACGGTGTCAAACCCTTCCTTCTCAACCGTGACATTGTAGACATCACGAATCGGTACAAAGGCTCGCCAAACACCGTCTTCATCGGTACTGATCGTCGTGCTGAAGTCGGTGTAGTTGGCACCTTCCACAGTGACGTTCATTCCTGGCAGCCCTTCGTTGGCCCCAGGAAGGCTGTCGTTGTCAAGGTCCCAGTAGACTTTCCCACCGATTTCAACTTCAAGGTCTGCGTGGATTGGGTCGAGCACCAACGCATTGGTTCCACCCGATGCCGCAACAAACGGATCATCACTGGTGTCCAAGAACCACGACTTGGTTCCAATCGTACGGTTCAGATAGAGTGACCAGGTTCCTGGCATCATCATCTCCGTGGACGACCCGTTCGCATCGGTTCGCTCAAAGGTGATGTTGCCAAAGCCATCATGGCTTACGGCTGTCACCGTCATGTCGGCGAGTGTGTTGTTGGTCAAATTCTCCATCAACTGCATGGTGACTTCAACGCTGACCTCCGTCTGGAGAGCCAAGTTGAGGCGATCGTTGCTGTCTGCACCGACGGAAACCGGAGAACGAAGAGTCTCGGTCAGGTCGCCGTTCGAGAACGGTGCGACAATCACCAGCCACTCTCCCGCAGGGACATACGCTGCAAACGTTCCGTTCTCATCGGAAGCCACGTTAAACCACTGGTCTTCAGCCTCGTTGTACATCAAGAAGTCGTTTTCAATACCGTCATCCGTGCTGTTGGTGAGGGTTCCGTTCACGAGGTAGGTGTTCTTGAGGGCAACATCGACGGCATCCTCCACATCGTCCAAACCGATGATGATGGCATCGAAGAACTGAACACCGACCAAGTCGTAATCGGTGGCATTTTCATCGGAAGCTGTGGTTCGATTGAACACGATATCGTAGCCACCGGGTGTTAGCCCAACCGTGATGACCCCCGGTTCAGTGTAATCTTCGGACGTGAAGTAGAGCGGTTCACGCTCCTCATCAACTGGCCGTAGATGGAACGCTGGCGAGGCCTTCGTTGCGTTTTCGAAGGATTCATCCTCTGCATCATCAAGGTAGATTTGCAACGTAACATCGATGGCCTCAGGGTGTGAAATGAGGTCGATGTTCGACAATTGCGTGGTCAACGAGTGGTTCACGACCAAGTCGCTTACCACTGTGGTGTTGAGGCGCTCGTCCGAGACGGAAAGGTCCCAACTACCGTCGATGAGGTCGAAGGCAAATTCTCCCATCTCGTTGGTCAACATGGACCACTCAAGACCGTCTTCGTTCGTTGCAACAACTTCGGGGGCTTCCCAGTTTGGCAAGGTGCTGTCCCATCGAGTGGTGTTCTCGTAGAGGTAGAGCACACCGTTCACGATGCTTGTCGGCTCGAGGTAGAGATTGCCCATGTCCATGTCTTCTCCGGAATTCACGGCAACCAAATCGCCGTAACCACGGCTCACGATGACGCTCTCGGTGGTCATGTGGTAAGTGAAACCAGATGGCACACGCACAGAGAAGAACCCAGTAACGTTGGTGACCGAGGTAAATTCGAGTGCGCCAGCGACGAAGTTAACGGTGAGTGCGGAAGCGGCCTCAGTCGTTTGGAACTTGTCTGCTTCTGGCGTCATTTCAAGCCATGTATCGTATTCTTCCATGGTAATTCCTGGGTAGTTGCGCATGGTACCGTTGATGTAGGCCGCTTGAGCATAGGTCACATCACGAACGATATCGCCCTCTTCAGGTGACAATTCAATTTGGTCGAACAGCACGAACTCAGGGTTCACGTCGTCACGAATGTCCCAAACGCCGTAGAGCAATTCAACAAACAAGTCACCGTTTTCATCCGATGTGACGTTGATGGGGTCAAGCATGCCCACGGTGTTTTCGAAGGTGATGGTTCGATTGGACACATCGAAGAGCGGCTCTTGCGTTTGCGGGTCCACCGGAGACACCAAGGTCATGGTGACGTCGACGGTATCAGGCACGTTCAGAGCAAGGGTGATGTTGGTGGTGTCGTCGTTCACGAAGGTGGACTCGTTGAAGTCGTACCATCCGTCGTTGTCAACGTCTCCTCGGTAGTAGTAGTTTCCTTTCGGCACCGGCCCGTAGGAGAAATTTCCGTTCTCATCGGTCACGATGGTGACCGCTGCATCTACACCGAGGTCAACATCGATCAATTCGATGGTTTGGTTGGCCAAAACATCACCGTGCATGTCCAGCAAGGTATCCTTGAAGATGGCTCCTGGCATGTTCATGGCGAGGTCATAAGAGGGCTCAATACCGATTTCAACCGGGTCAGGCAAGAGCACTTCCTTACCGTTGGCCAGTTGAGCGATCATGTTGTAGGTTCCAGGCAACAAACCAGTCTTGTAGAACGAACCTGGCTCAACCATTGGCCCAGAGAACGAACCGATACCGATGAACAAACCTGTTCCGTTGAATGTACCCGTTCCTTCGAACATACCAGCCCCTTCGATGGTCTCGCCTTGTCCTGCTTCTGCATCACCGTACATACGGCTCAACGTGGAGACACCCTCTGAGGTGAAGGTACCAAAGGCCGTGACCGTACCTTCCAAGCGGTAGGTCGGCGGCGTGGTTGTGCTGTCCGCAAGACAGAACGTTTCATTGACTGGCATCACGACATTGGAATCGTTGTCGGTTTCACAGTTGACCACGTCGTCGGCATCAACCCATGAGGCTTCGAGCATTCCAGCACCCGTCCAGGTGCCGTTTGCGAAGAAACTGCGCTCGTCGCCAATGTCTCGAGTGAAGGTTCCGATGAAGTTGCTGACAAGAGCAATGCCATCGCTGTCGAACGAACCGTTCTCGACCAGCGTGGCTTCTCCCGTACCTTGGAGAATACGGGATTCTTCTGAGGTAAACGAACCGCTGGTCGTTTCAACCGTGTAGTTGTCGGTCATCGACCAAATGTTACGCAAGATGAAGGTCGTTTCGGAGATCGGGTCGCCGTTGAATTCTTCATCACCGCTCCAAACCACCGTACCCGACACACCGCTGCTCTCAACGGAAACATCGAGCGTGTTGGTCATTGGGACAGAACGGTCTGCTTCACTTTCGGTCACGTTGAGCAACGCTTCACCCAACCAGGTCATGTTGGCCACTTGGCCGAGGACGGCTGTGATTTCGTTGACCTCGCGATCCGTGTTCGTCTCGGTCAGGATGTCGCTTTGACGCTCACCGTAGGAACCGTCTCGGATGTTGTCCCGAGCGGTGGTGGGGTCGTAGTCACCAGCGAAGGCCGAAACTCGGATCTTTCCTGCTGGAGCCAAGAAACTGTAGCGGCCTTCGTCATCCGCATCAACAAAGCCAATTGGAATCCAGTACGTGTCTTCATCCAGATCTTCGCCGTCGGTGCCGGAGAATGCATCGCGCTCCACCAAGAGACGGACGCCAGGCAGGCCTTGTCCATCGTCACTCATCGTGACTTGACCGGTCAATTCTGCACCGGGGTAGTACTTCAGAATCTTGACCAGGGTGTTGGTGGATTGGATTTGAGCCTCGGGGTTCTCATCGTACCAGTTGGAGATGACAAAGTGGTTCATCATGGCGCCGGGCAGCGGTAGCGCAGAGGTGAGAACGCTGCCGGGTGTTCCGGACTGGCCAAAGTGTTGAGATGGCTGCGGATTGCTCACGGTGGAGTCAATCCCGAGGGTGGATGCGCCGTACCCGACGTAGGTTCGTGCGACCATGGTGTCGAAGAAGGCGGGGTTGTGGTCCACGCGAACATCTTCAATTTGCAACGGGTCAATGTCGGCACCTGCTTGCTGATTCAAGAAATCCTTCTGCATGGCCTCATCGACCTCTTCACGGGACATCTCATCCTGGAAGTCGCCACGAACCGTTTCGTAAACTTCGTCCATGTAGGTGGTGATGTCTTGGCCTGAGAGGATGGTCGGTGCACCGAAGATACCCATCGGTTGACCTCGGTTGTAGTTCGAATCGGCCGTGTATCGGCCAGCACGTGGGTAGAGACGGTCATCGATGGCAAAGTAACGGATTTCGTGGTCACGCGTGATCATCTCACCTGGCGCCCCTTCGTAGTCTTGGACCTTGTACAAGCCCTCGAGGTTGATGAGGTCGTTGTAGAGGTCATGGACGCTTGCTGTTGGGTGAGCCTCAAAGGCAGCGATCAACAACTGAGTCATCAAGGCCAAACGAGCGTTTTGACGGTGGATGTTGGTCGCTACGGAGTTGAACTCGTCGATCATGTCTGCGGTGTACCAATATTCGCCGATGATGGTGTGGGTACGACCCATGACCGTTTCTTCACCGGTTCGAATGTTGTTGGTGAAGGTGATGTTGGCTTGATCCATTGAACTCCACGAGTCACCAACACAGGAGGTTGAGAGTTCCTCCGTGCACGGAATGGCGGCGCCGTCTTTGTAGATGCGATACAGGGTTGTATCTGCATCAAAGACACCTGCCGTGTGTGGATGACCTTCGGCCATAGCGATGTTGCGGTTGGTCTTGATGACGTTGTAGGAGCGGTCGTAGATGAAGTCGACCATCGAGTCGTCAAACACGGTTTGCATGGTCATGAAATCGTCCATTTGCTCGTCGTCAAGGTACTTGTCAACGGTGTTGCGGAACGATGGCGTGAGGACGAATTCGTCGCCGCCTTGGCTTGCGTAGGCGCGGTCACCCTCAGCGAGCTGCCAGATGAACATGGCCGTCAAATCGTCTTGGTTTCGAGCCAGCAACATGTTTCCAGTAGCAGGAATACCCGACTGGAAGTTGTCCGAGACGGAGGGGTGCTCACCGGTACTCATGGCTTGGAAACCATAGTCCCACCATGAGACAAATGCAGGCTTCTGTGAATACTTCATTTCTGTATCCTGATTCGCTAACCACTCGTAGGCTGCGTTCCATCCGTTATCGTTGAACGAGGAACCGAAACTTCCCAAGTACCAGCGACCATCGTAGGTGCTGCTGTCGAGGATGGAGAAACCAAGGCCGTCAAAGCGGAGGATGTCGGGCATGATGTTGTAGATGCGCTCGTCAATTTCGGATTCTTGCGTGGACGTACCGGGAATGGCTGAATCCAAACCGTAGGTTGCTTGCTGTCCGAAAATCATGATCATGACCAAGAAAACGGCAGAGAATTGGGGTGTTCGCCATACGGCTTTGCGGGCTCCAGCAATTCGATCCGCTGGTGTGCGGATGCCGAATTTCTTCCATGAACGGACCAATCCACTCCAATTTGCCCACTTCCAAAAGCCGACGATACCCGCAGCACCAAGAATGGCCATGACGGGCGTGGCATTGAACATGAAACGAGCAGCGTTCCAAGCCATGAACGTAGCAGCGAAGACCCACACACCGAACACGAGTGCGGTTCCGTTGCGGTGACGCAGGCCACGCCACAACAAGCCACCGCCCATGATCAGGGCGAGCAGGAAGGTGATCGGTCCAAAGGACGCAAAGAGTTGGGCTCGGTTTGGAGCATTTGCCTCAGCAACCGTTCCGAAAATCTTGGTCTTGGCAAAGTAGCCACTACCGGTGAACAACACATCCCAAGCGTTGGACCAATCAAGCGTCTTCAAGATGTACAAGATGATGAAGAAGACCGTGGCAAGAGCACCGAGCGTTCCAAGAACCAACAGCCAAGGCTTGTCACGGAATCCAGTGGTCACGAACGCGATAGCGAGGGTGAAGACGGAAATGAACAAGAACGGCTGAAGGCCGGTTGAGTCGAGCACCAGGTTGAGTTGTGGATGTGCGTAGAAGGGCAGTGCCATCATGAAGGTGGTGGCGAGCATCGTCAGGAACATCACACTGAGCGTGGTTGAATCGCGACGTCGGAACATGTTGAGCGCCACTTGCAAGGCGTATGCCAGGAAGAGGATAGAAGGTCCAACGACGAACCCTTTCCAACCCAAAGCAACGATACCGAAGGCGACACCGGCCAAAACGGCGTTGGCCATGGCGGCTTGGCGGTGCTTTGCAACATCGCCGAAGGCCCGAATGAACGATGCCGGATGAGCAGAGGTGGTCTTGGTGATACGGGCAGAGCCTGCATACTTCACCGAGCGCAACCAGTACATGAATCCGATAGAGATGAAGAGCATCACGAACGAATCGTGGTCAGCCAGTCCCCAGGTGGAATGTGTCACGTGTGCGGGCATGAAGGCGATGAGCCAAGCAGCAATGACGCCAGCACCTTTGCCAAAGTGATCTTTGGCCATGGAGGCGATGGGGAAAATCGTCAACGCACCGTAAAGAGCAGGGAGAGCGAGCATGCTCCACCAGACCGCCTCCTCAGGGGTGCTGAGGAAAGGTTGCAAGAGCATGGCACCAATAGCCATCGACCACGAGAACAACGGAGGACGTGGGTTGATACCGCCCATCGGATAGAAGCGATCTGCGTCCACAACAAGATGTGCGTTGTTCGCAAGGATGTAGTCGACAACCCGCTTCATGTACCACGGGTCAGAACCACCGGTCATGTCCCAGTTACCCGTACCAAAGGCGTTCATCGACGGCACAGCGTACCATTGAACACGGATGGCAAGACCAACCAAAAAGGCGGCGGCAACCATCATTCCTGCACCGTGAGCGCGAAGGAAGAGGCGAACTTGCGATGGCTCGTGCTCACCGAGGTTGGCCCATCCGCCGTACTTTTCATGATTCGCGATGGTGTAAATCCCGACGCACATGAAGAAGGTGATGCCCAGCCAAATCAGAGCACCCCAACTGCCGTCGAGGTCCTCGTTGTACCAAATGCCGGCTTCAAACCAAGCAGCGACTTGGTAGAGAGCCCACATGGACCCGACAAGCATGGCTCGTGTGTACCAACGCTCTGCGGTCATGCCCGCAACGATGAGGGCGACAACACCCGTCAAGAAGGCGGTCCAATAACCGATGTAGCCATGGTAGCCGTTTTCCATCGTGAGCCCGAGTTGGTCGGCAACACCGACGCTGTTGAAGTGGTACAGCGAGCCGACGAAGGCCAAAATCCAGACGACGAGTGCGACGACGAGCGGCATGCTGTTCCGGTTGAATCCATCGCTCTTACCGAGGAAGGAAAACCAGCCCTCCTCTGCGGCAGGGTTGAGCGTGCCCCGTGCGAGGACACCGGCCAACAGGCCGGCGATGGCGAAGATGGTCAAGTAAGCAAAGAAGACGTAAGCCGTCGCCTGTCGCTCCAAATTCATCGTCGAAACCAATTGTTCGCTTTCCAAGGTGTAGGTGGTAGGGAGCGCAGCCATGGCGTCGCCAGCGGCTGCCAGCGCAATCCAAAACCCGATGGCGGTGAACGCCAACATGGTCATCCACTCATGGCGACCTCGCTTGTCAAGGTTTGACCCGAGTACGAGGACAACGGCAAACATCAACGCAGCAACGGCGTCAACACCTGCGAAGGTGTGGAGCACTTCAGCGCCGACCAGTGCAACGACCAACACGCCGAGGGAAACGGTGGAAGATGACAGGTCGGGTCGAGTTGCCTGAACGATGCGTGGCACGATCGCCAGCATGCATGCGATGGCGATGACGAGCATCGGCATCATGTTGTTCATTGTCAAGTCGTATTCAATGCCCACGACTCGTGTGGTGGCAAGAGCGAGCAGCACGGCCAAGGGTGCGAGCAGCAACCCCATTGTGGCACTTGGCTGTTCAGCCTTCGTTTCCATGTGTTCTTCCATTTCAATCCCTCATTTATGGCACAGCCTCAAGGCTGGCGACTTTGGCGAGTTGTGAACCCTTTTTGAAGATAATGGATTCCACGATAGAGCCATGGCGGCTCAGTCATCCATTTTGTGCAAAAATCACCGTTTTCTGTATATAGCGATTCATCGAATGGCGCGGTAGGCAATATCGGAGCGGAAATGACCGCCTTCGAGCTTTAGCGATTCCATCAAAGCATAGGCCTTGACTTGTGTCGTTTTGAGGTCATCTCCCATCGCCGTACAGGACAACACCCGTCCACCTGTGGCGAGGTAACCGCTCTCATCCGAGCCAACCCCTGCAAAGTTCACCCATGTTTCGCCGTAGGTTGAGGCTTCTGTTGCTTCATCGAGGCCACCAATCGGCCGTCCTTTCACCGGCGAAGCAGGGTAACCTTCTGAAGCCAAGACCACCGTCACAGCCGTTGCGGGATGGACCTCGAGCTGCACCTCTTGCAATCCATCGGTTGCTGCAGCGTGCAGGAGTGAAAACACATCCGTTTTGATCAGCGGAAGCGTGACCTGACATTCGGGATCACCAAAGCGCACGTTGAATTCAACGACGTAAGGGTCGCCGTGTTCATCGATCATCAAACCGATGAACAGAACACCGCGATAGGGTGTTGCTTGGCTGCTCAAATGGGCATGCATGGGCTCCACGATGCGCTCAAGAATTTTCGCGTGAACCTCGTCGGACACCACAGGTGCAGGACAATAGGCACCCATGCCGCCGGTGTTGGGGCCAAGGTCACCGTCATATGCGCGCTTGTGGTCTTGACTCGCTGGAAGGGTTCGGAACGCCGTCCCATCCATCACGACCAACATGCTGGCCTCTTCGCCGGGCAAGAATGCCTCGAGCAGGACGAATCCATCGGATTCAATCGAAGACTGAATGAAGGCGCTTGCCTCTGCTCGGTCTTCGGTAACCACGACCCCTTTACCTCCTGCCAACACGTCCCGCTTGACCACCCATGGCGCATTTGCGAAAGCGTCCAGTGCGGCATCAATATCCGAGTCAGCATCGAGGCGCTGGTAGGCTGCGGTTGGAACACCTGCACGGTCCATCGTCTGCTTGGCGTGCAATTTCGACCCCTCGAGATGGGCAAGGGCGGCGACAGGCCCAAAGCAAGGAAGGCCATGCGCCTCACACGCATCTGCAAGTCCATCGCACAACGGTGCTTCTGGACCAACGACCACCAAGTCGGCACCAACCTCAATGCACAACCGAACCAGTTCATCTAAACCACCGCTGATGTGGTGATTGGTAGCGAGATGAGCCGTCCCCGCATTCCCTGGAACACAATGCAACGAGCCCACATGTGAAGACGCGCCAAGCGCCAAACAGAGTGCGTGCTCCCGACCTCCGCCTCCAACGACCACAACGGTTGCACGAGCCATGTGCGTTCGGGCACCACGGCATTGAATAATTCCTTCGTGAGCCGTTTCTTGTCAATCATCCAAGACGAACGCTTATTCACTTTTGTTCAATGAGGCAACCATGCGAAGCCGCCGCTTGACGATCCCGATGCTGCTGACCCTCCTCCTCATTGCAGGCCCCTTGGCACAAGCCACACCCCCCTCAAGCGGTGATTCAGCGACCGTTTCGTCTTCCGAAACGTGGACCGAAGACGCCGTTATGGACGGCCATGTGACGGTGGCCGACGGCGCAACGCTCACCGTGAACGCCAACATCACGATGGAAACCGGTTCAAGCATCACGGTGGAAGAAGGCGGTCAACTCGTCATCACCAACGGTGGACTCTACAGCGATGACCTCAATGCAGGCCTGATGGTCAACAGCATGTTTGCAACCCTGACACTAAATTTCGGTGACCTTGCAGATGATGGTGTGCTCCAACTCAAACTTGACCATGTGGTTGATTCCTCGTCAAAGATGAATGTCACGTACGACAACACCACGTTCAATGCCTCCGGCGAGGACCTCGTCCAGTTTAACGTCCCGTTGAACGGCACGGACATCGTCATCAACTTCGATTCGTATTACTTCACGCCAACCTATGTCCTTTGGGCAAAAGCCATCCACAGTGGCGGGGACACCAACACGCTGATGGCTCAAGAAATCAATGCGTCGGACGCACCCCTGTATTGGTTCCAGTCGGGTTACGATGTCATTGGCCACGGTGATGTATCGGTCACCAATGGAGAGATTGAGGGTGCCTCAATCCACTGTGCATCCCTATGCAAGTTTGACCGTTCGACCTTGACAGGAAGCGCCCCCATCAATGCCGAAAACTCATCGACAGTCGTGGTGGAGAACAGCAGCATCTTGGGGTCAAGAACCGATGAGGACATCGTCTTGCACGACCAAGCCAGCATTACCTACGAGAACAGTCAAGGCACCGGAGGCACCACCGACGCTTGGATTCGACTTCTCCCACAACGAACCCTGAGCACCAACATCCCCAACGGCAGTTTGGACATCTACGACATGGGCTGGGGAGCCAACGATTGGAACGACCTCACCGACGAAAACGGCGACATCGTCCTCGTTGAGGCCGGTGGAACCACGGAACACAAGCGCATTGTTGCGTGGATGGACGGCAACGGTGTTGTCCACCAAGAAGACGCCAGCATCACCCTCTCGATCACGAGCAGTTGGGGTACATTCTCCCAAACCATCGATGCACCCACCACATCACATGGGACCATTGAACTGAACCTCCCGTTCGTACAGGTGACCGCCGTGGAGCCTGAAACTTCGACGGCCGTCGCCAACAAGAGCGTATCTGGAATGGTGACCGTGACCAACACCGGCACCGCCGCGGCCTCAAGCGTCAACATCTGGTGCTATGCGGGCGATGAAGTTGCGGACACCACGCAAATCGTCGCCAGCCTCGGTGTGGGCGAGACCAAGCAAGTGCCGTTCACGTGGTATGCATACCAAGCAGGTGACGAAACGCTGAATTGCAAGCCGTTGCTGCCAAGTGCCCTCGACAACATCGCCAGCGAAGTGGTGGAGCCCAATGGTGCAACATCACAAACGGTGACGTGGGAATATGTCGAAGAAACCGAGGAAGCACCCCTGGTGATTTACATCGTTGTTGCGCTCGGCTTCATGGTCCTGGCACTGGTGGTCGCCTCGCAGGCCAGGGCACAACGTGAAAAGGAATACACTAACCATGAATTGCCTGCACCAACGATGGAGACCGATGAAGAGGGAGAAGCGGCGGCGCAACCTGAAGAAGATGCGACGGAGACGGCATCCATCTACGACCTTCAGGATTCCAACGAACAGGATGATTGAACCTGCACCGATTCAATGATCTCATCAACACGCGGGATTTGATTTCCTCGTGTCTTCGTCACTGCTGTCCCAGTTGATCTCCCACGAATTGACAACGGTGAAGGTGTCGGAGTGGTCTGCACCCAAATTCACATTCGTAACCGTGATGGTGAAATCATAGCATCCATCTCCATCAAAGAATTCGTCTTTTTCCACATACTCGAAACCATCACCATCAACGGCAGTTCCAGAAAGGGGAAGGAAGCCGAAGACTGGAGAAGATTTTGCGCCTGAATAATCAGAAGTCCACTTCGCAACATCGCCATCCATGGTAACCACTGGATGTGAATATTGCTTGCCATCGGGAGAGGTGATGCTGAGCGTGTACGTTTGTTGACCCACAAAGCCTCGCATGTTGGTGCTCTGAGCATAGCTGTGCGTCCCGTCATCCATCGGCTTCTCGCCGTTGGCAAACAAACCAACAAAGGCCTGCAATCGCAGTCCTTCAATGGTGGAAGAGCCACCACCTTGCTGCGTCCCGGTGTTTGTCGAAACATAGGTTGTAAATTGCACACCTGCGTTCTGTGCCTGGCGGGTAAGGTGGCGTGAATTGATTTCAAGTTCAACCTCGTTACCGTTGGATGATGTTGCTTTGAGCATGTATGTTTTCAAAACGGTCCCGTCATAATCCTCGGTGTTACCGTCAAAGAAATCGTTAATCGGCACATTGAATCGCTTGATATCGCTGGTCATTTCAGCTGAACCCGTCCACAACACCTCGCCACTTGATGAAATCTCAACATCAACCGAAGAAAAACTACCACGAATGGCAAAGTCCAACTCATCGTTCACCTCATCGATCTCGACATCGGTGACTGCAATGTTTGCATTTGAGGGGAAGACCATGACAAGAATGTAGGGTCCTGTAGCCACCATCAATGCGACTGCGACGGTCAAGTACAATTTGGGTTTGCTGATGCTGCCTCGTATCCTGTCTGCTTGTACGATAGCACCTATGCCGAGGACCAGAACTACGGCCACAACGGCAAAACCCCAAGCCCCACCCTGGAGTGAGAGAATAGCGCCAAGAAGGATGATGACCCATCCTGCGAGGCTGATCTGCGTTGCCTTATCGGGTGCACCTGAACTTCCGTCATTGACATAGGAAAAGGAGAGGTCATCGGCAACTTCTGCTTTCACAGGTTCTGGCGATGCTGCTTCATCCGTTTCTTTCGTCGCATTCGCTTTGTCCAATAATCCACCCATGGTTAATCCCCGTTAACGACGCGTTGCGCTATTGAGATTATCAATCCAACCCCTGTTTGCTACCCTGCAGGGAGGGTTTGTATGGCGTGCGTCACAGACCGGGAGCGGCTTCTCGCCATTCCTCTTCGCCCTCTTCATCGGTGTTGAGGAAACGACGGCCAGCGACAGCACCAGCGAGTGCGATCATCGAAACGGCTGGAACGACCTCAAAGCCTGGAAGGTAAACGCCACGGACATAGACCGTGATCATCTGAGATTCTCGGTTACAGCCACCGTTTTGACATGCAAACTCGGATTCAGCGAAGAACTCGAGCACGTGGTAAGCATCGGACCAACCCTGGTTCTTGGGTGTTCGGACCATGATACGGGCTGTTTCTGGAGCGGTGTTGGGCTCAATGGTGACCACCGTTTGTGGGAGGTTGACGGTGAAGCCAGCCTCCTCAAGGCTGTCACGGGTGTCGGGGGTGACGCCGATCTTCATTCGGTCGATTTGGTTGCCGAAGTTGTACACCTTGAACTGGAAGTTCTTATCGGTCTTCGGCATCAACTGGACGAAGGGCTCAACGGCCTCAACTTGAACGATGCTGAACTGCATGATGTTGATGAGGGCGTTCACTTGAGAAGAGGCTTGGTTGGGGGGTGGCAGGTTGTTCAATTCCTGAACTTGAGCGGAAACTGTCAATTGTCGAGATTGCATCTGCATGTAGGGGTTGGCACGAACAACCACTTGGAAGTCCACCTCTTGACCGGCACCGACGTACATGTCTCCGGGTGCGGCAGTGGCGAGACCGTCGCTGGTCACCTGAATGGCGACTTTTTCCACATAAGCGGTGGGGTTGGAAACGGTACAGGTGGTGTAACCGGTGAGGGTCGCACCTGGCTTGACCTCAACTTGGATTTGTCCTGGGGCGCAGGTCATGGAGACCGCAGCACCCGAGACTTGGGCTGAAGCAGGAACTGCGACAACCATCAATGAACAGAGGTAGATTCCCATCAATGCAACCACGCGCTTCCAAGCCGACATTGTCTCACCTAACGGTCTTCCCAACATTCCCCACCTCATAACGGTTATGGGTGGTCTGTGCGAAAACAGCGACTTCCTCACAGGCTTACGATTCAGGTGGGCCCGAAGGGAGTTGAACCCCTGACCTCCCGGTTATGAGCCGGGCGCTCTAACCAACTAAGCTACAGGCCCCACAAAGCGGGCCGAGCGTACGCATCATGAACCTTCTCATGCTTCGTCAAACTGAGAAAGCGAGGATTGCGATGGTTTGATCCATTCACGGACATTGGATTCCATTTCGTCTCGGATGGATTCTGGTACGAAGATCAAACAGTGTTCGTCGGGCTGGACAAGTGAACGAATCAAGGCCGAATGTTCGGATGCATCACGGCCGTCCTCAAGGAGGATGCCGCCGTGGTAGGGAAGATAACCCCGCTTGCGGATGGTCGCTTGAATCAAATCAATCGCAGGATTGAAGCCTCGTTCTTGGAGCAAGTCCTCGATTCTTGGCATCACAATGCTGCACATTTCCACCGTGAGGTTGGGGATGCGCAAGGATTTGTGGAATCCTTTGCGAGAGAGCAATCGCTGTGCACTTGAAGAGAGAATTTCATCATCGTGGTCCGCCCAATGCGGCAAAGCGACCTTGATGTGAGCGTCGTTGAGTTTGACATAGTCTTCTGCAGAGAGCGTTTCATCCAAGAGCATGTGCTCAAGTTCAACCGACAAGTCCAATCGCCCCTCTGAAGCCAAAGCCCGAGCGCGTTCCAGCATATTCACGAGGTAGGCTTGGGTGAGCATGTTGACCTTGTGAAAATAGACCTGTTGATACATGTGGTAGCGGGTGACGAGGTAGGCTTCAATGGCTGGCAAGCCCCAGCGTTTCACGAACAAACGTCCGTCCTCGCCAACGCGCAAAGCACGAATCACACGGGCACTGTCAAAACCACCGATTTGCGCGCCCGTGTTGGCTTGGTCACGAATCATGTAATCCATGCGATCGACATCGAGTTGGCTGCTCACGATCTCCTTCAGGTACTTCGGAATGGGAACACCGTCATGTTCGTCCATTCCGTCCATCAACGCAAACAAGCGACCCATGCGTTGCGGCCCCAACACGTCTTCCACGGCTCGACCAATGGCCGTTTCCTTTGATTCGAGGATACGACGGCCCCACGTTTCATGGGATGCAAACGTTGCATACACCCGAGGCGTTTCGAGGAGATGAGAGTACGGAGGATGGCCGATATCGTGAAGCAAGGCAGCGAGCTGAACAAGTTCTTCATCGTCCTCGCTCAACAAGCCAGGGTGCACCTCGTGCAGATGTTGGGCGAGACGCCCAGCGAGGTGGTAGGCGCCAAGGGAATGTGCAAAACGATTGTGCGTTGCAGCGGGAAACACATACTCACAGGTTGAAAGTTGTTGGATGGTGCGGAGCCGCTGAAATTCAGGGGTATCAATGATGGTCGCGTGGGAAGCGGGAACGAAAATATCGCGATGAATTTCGTCGCGGATGACCCTGTCCCTCCCGTTCATGATGCAATATCGCTCAATCATCTCTTTATAGCACTTTTTGGAAATACGAGGGAAACGGTACGGCGGCAAGGCATAAGCGCATCAATGGACAGCCAACACCATGGCCGATGCTGTGAAGGGGTTCATGGACCGCATCACGAACGACGACCCAGAAACCCGCGGTCAACAATTGTGGGTCATGTTTGCCCTCTCCTTGTTCCTTGTTGCGACCCTCAACTGGTACGCCTATGTTCGAGAACCCGAAGTGATTCGGGTGGAGCAATTGTTGGAGTACAAAAATGAAGTCGTCAAGGTTGAAGGAACCCTCATCTCTTGGGTCG
Organism: Methanobacteriota archaeon; assembly: GCA_002728035.1. GTDB lineage: Archaea > Thermoplasmatota > Poseidoniia > Poseidoniales > Poseidoniaceae > Poseidonia. Next base: position 11,163 of record PBUZ01000037.1, on the reverse strand, counting down.
AAGACCCGTATGCCTCGGGCGATGACCGAATCGATGCCATCATCGACGACGGCACAGGTGTGGTCGAAGCCCGATGGTACCGACCTGCCGACATGCCGCCCATCGGCACAACCGTCACGGTGATGGGCGATGTGATCGAATACGACGGGCGCATTTGGTTGCAATCCCTCGGAGCAGGAGCCGTTGAGTGGACCACTTCTGACCTTCCCGAAATTGAGGTCTTGGCCATCGCTGACGTGGCGCAAAACCCCGCAGCCTACCAGGGCCAGGTCATCCAATTGACCGGATTTATCGGAGAATCTATCGCTCCAGACGCCACGTTCACTTCCGCCTACCTCGGTGACCATCCCAATTACGGGAACTCCGAACATCAAATGCACCTCATCATTCGCTCAGCCATTGGGCAGTGGGTTGAAGCAACCTCAAAGATCGAAGTCCAAGGCATGTTGACCTATCAGCAGCGAGACCTTCGGTGGAGTCTTCAAGTTCAAGGCCCTGAAATATTGGTCGACAAAAATCACGTGTTGAACATCCCCCAACTTGACTGGAGCGCACAAGCGACATGGAGTTACCAATCCGGCCAGACCGTCACCATGACCGGTGTTCTTGAAACTGGAGAGACCGATTGGCGCCTCCACGGCCCCAGTGGAGAATTCATTTGCGTCTTGCCCACTCAAGCTGACCGTGACGCCAACGAGACGGTGAACCTCCACAACACCGTTCAAACCGTGGAAGGTCGACTCATGTGGTCGTCCTCAAGCGCTGGCTGGTGCATTGATGCCAACAACGGCATGAGCCCCACACTGGTCAACCCCGAAACGCCTGTGAGCCTGTTGGGAATGCTCTCGGCAGACCCCATCGGCACCGTTGCAGACCCCGATGCAACCTACACACTGTCGGCTTACGTCAAGTACGCCGTCGAGCCGGGTGTCGAGCAAGACGAGGCATACTTCGTTGATTCAGCCGCCTATTCCCCCGGATGGACCACCGTCGCCGTCACCCTTCCTGGGCCCCGCACCATGTGGCTTGAGGCAGGGCAGAACATCATCGCCAATGTCTCGGTCAGTTGGGACGACGAAGACATGCGCATACGTCTGATCGTTCACGATTTCACGCTGGGTAGCGTTCCCTCTGCAAGGACCTTGCTTTGGGACGACGGGGCGACCCAGTGGAGTTACTCACGCGACCAAAACGTCCTGCTCAACGGGAAAGCCATCTACGAAGAAGGGGAATGGAAACTCTATCGCGAGGGTTCGAATGAATCCATCCTTCTCACCCCTCAAGTGCAAGCGATTGGCACCGATGAATACCACGCCGACCAATCGATGACATGGACGGGAAGGTTGCGCCAGATGCAAAGCGCTGATGGGATGAGTTTGGTCTATCTGCTGGACCAGGCCGATGCCTTGGACAGTGACGGTGACCGTTTGGCCAACACCCTCGAGGACGCCTTTGGAACGTCAACGACCTCCGAGGACAGTGACGACGATGGCGTTTCGGACCGTCAAGAATACATCGATTCTCTGGCATGAGGTGGACACATGTTGGAAGGCTACTTTTTGGACTTGGCGTGGTTGTTGGGCGCCCTGTTTTTTGGTGTCTTTTTGGGCTCGCTTACCGGCCTTATCCCCGGGTTTCACGTCAACAACGTCGCGCTCATTCTGCTGGCGCTTTCGCCAGCCCTGCTCGAACTCGGTATTCCGCTGGCAACCGTCGCAGCCATCATCGTCTCAACCGGCACCGTCCACACCTTCCTCAATTACATCCCATCTGCACTCATCGGTGCACCCGACGGAGACACAGCGCTGTCGTTGCTCCCAGGCCATCGGATGTTGCTCTCAGGAAACGCCGCACGAGGCGTGGCTTGGTCAGCACGAGGCTCGCAATTGGGCTTGTTCCTCTCCTTGCCGTTGATCGTTGTCGCTCGGATTGCCTTTGGTCCTGAACTGGGTTGGTACGATGACCTGCGCGCCGTGTTGCCCTTTGTGCTGTTGACCATCTCGTTCCTCTTGCTCGCCACCGAGACAACTCGCTTGGACTGGCCAATGTGGATGCAGAAAATGACCGGTGGTCGTCTCGGAAGGGACTCACGATTTGCGGGCTTCTTGACCGCAACAGCCTTCTTCCTCCTCGCAGGCATGTACGGCTGGGGTGTGTTCACCCTTCCCGCACGTTCACCGGTAGGCATGCCCGATGCCAGTCTCTTGCTTCCAAGTTTGGCTGGACTGTTCGGCATTGCAAACTTGCTCGACATCTACGCCACCACTTCCCATCTCCCTCCACAGCGAGAGAATTGGGCACTCCCACCCGTTCGCCCGCTCGTGGTACCGTGTTTCTGGTCGAGCGTCGCCGGCGCATCGATGGGCGTACTTCCAGGCATGACAGCCTCACAAGCCACGGTCTTGGTGATGGGTGGTCGGAACCTCGCCGCCAAAGCACAAGGAAAGCAAGGGTATGGCATGGATTGGGAGACGCGCCGTCTCACGGAACTCAGCGATGATGAACTGCTGGAAATCGCGAAGGCAGAAGCCGATGAAGGCGTTGAAGGTCCACAAACAAAGCAAGACTTGGAAGTGATTGCTTTGCTCTCGGCGACCAANACAGCNGTNACNGTCATGGTTCTTGGNTTCCTCTACATCATCAGCCGNTCNCGTTCNGGNGCNACGNTGGCGTTGAAGATGATGTACCCCATTGANACNTGGTCNTCGCTTGANCCNACCNNCGATTTCATNCGNCTCNTNGCNGTCACNNTNGCNGCAGGNTTGCTGGCNATGCCCATGATGCGNTANGTNGGAAGNGGCATGCTNCGNCTGCACGCAGCGATTCCTCTCCAGCAGATGGTGATGGGCGTCATTGTGTTCGTCGTCGCGTTGGTTTGGCTTTCAACCGGCTTCGTGGGTATCGGCGTCCTTATCGTGGGTACCATCATCGGATTGTTACCCCCCCGTATCGGCATTCGCCGCTCCCACGGCATGGGCATCATTCTCGTCCCCATCATGATCTACACCTTCGCACAAAAATTCGACAGCTTTGGCTTCATCTGAACAACATGGACGTGACCCTAATGAACACCCGAACAACCGCCGCCTGCCTGATACTTCTGTTCCTTGCCTCACTGGTTGGACCCATGGCTCCTTTGCATCTGGCAGAGGACAACGCGCCCCCATCCACTTCCGCTCGTTCCACCGCATGCGTCGGCAATGTGTGCCTGAACGAAGTGATTCCAAATCCCAACGGCGCCGATAATGGCCTCTACCCAAACGGCGAGTGGTTTGAACTGCACAACAGCGGGAGTACCGACGTGGATTTGACCGGATGGTACGTGACAACCAGCGCTTCAAAGACATTGAATTTCGATGCCAACACCATCGTGGGCTACCAAAGCAGCAATGCGTCATCTTGGACCATCAGTCCCGGCGAATACGTGGTCATCGCTCGTAACGGAGACAACAACTTCTACATGACCAACACGGGGATGTCGATGACATTGTACGACAGCAACAACAACAATTTGCATCAGTCCACATGGGGCACCGCCAGTTCTGGCGTCAGTTACGAACAAGACCCGGCAAGTGCGACTGCAAACTGGATTCCAACCGGTTCACCATCGCCCGGACAGGTCAACACGGCAGGGGGCCCAACCACGCTCATCCCTGGCGACCTCATCATCACCGAAGTCATGGCGAATCCATGGCCATCCTACGACAACGAGACATGGCCTGGTGGCGAGTGGGTCGAAATTCTCAACACGGGCAACAGNGACCTTGACCTGACGGGATATTCGATCATCGACAACGCAGGCAATCTCCTCGAGTTCAACAGCACCCATTTGGTCAATGCATCCACCACGATGATGATCGCCCCAGGCGAGCACCGCATCGTAGCCGTGAACGGCACCAGCCCCTACGGCGTGCTCAACAACGGTGCTGAAACGATCACCCTCAAGTGGCCCAACGGCAGTCCTTCACAAGAGGTTTCGTGGTCGTCCACCATCCAAGGATTTGCACTTGAGGCCTCTGCCCATTCCAACGGCCTGTGGAGTTACGCCTCCTACCCGTCACCCGAAGCAATGAATCCAATGAGCATTGAATTGATGCCCCGTCAAGCCTTTGATGTTGAAATCACCGAAATTCTCAGCAACGCCACAAGCGATGGAGCACCCTATCCAGATGGAGAGTGGGTGGAATTGCACAACACGGGGTCAACCGCAGTTGACCTCATGGGGTGGGCCATCCGTGACGGTTTGGGCAACCTCACGTTCCTCGACCCGGGCACCTTGGTGTTCAACGCCACGCAGGGCTCAACGGTGATCGACCCTGACGGTCGTCGTTTGGTTCAATTTACCAGCGACACCGAACTCTGGGACAACTACAACCATCTNTTCCTTCAAGACATCCAAGGTCAAATCGTCGATGCAGCCTACTACACCACGGATTACGGCGAGGATATTTCGCTGATTCGTCCATCGACGCCTACCGACCCTTGGACGCCCGCTGCATGGAAGACACCTGGGCAACCAGAACCGGGGTCGATGCCTTCAAGCGATACGGTGATGTTCTCAGAAATCCTTCCCGATGCCGTTGACGCCGATAACCAAATGTGGCCATTGGGCGAATGGATTGAACTCTACAATTATGGAGCGGTCGACGTGGATCTCTCGGGCTGGAAACTTCAGGCACCTTCTCGAAGCCTCACACTCCACGAATACAACATGCCGTTGCAGGACAACCCTATTGTAAAGGCCGGAGAAGTGGTCTTGATCGCCCTCAACGGAACCAGCAGTTTCTACCTCAAGCATACCTCGGCAGATTCCATTGGATTGGTGGATGCTGGCGGTGCAACCGTCGATACCATCTCTTGGTCNAACACCGTCGAAGGAGAAGCCTTGGTCGCCCCCAACAGCACGCACGCAGGTGTCGGAGCGAACGGGGCAACAGCGACTGGCGACTGGATTTTGGCTGCTTGGAAAACGCCTGGCGAAATCAACCCGGTCTGGCCTGCATACACTGACTCAACCAACCTGGTCGTGACCGAAGTGTTGCCNTATTGCAACGACGATTCACTGACACCAACCGAGGATTGGGTCGAGGTCATGAACGAAGGATTGGAGCCGTTGAACATCAGCCGATGGTCGGTGTTGAACAGCGACGGTGAGCGACGGTTCGTCCGCTTGGACAGCCTTTGGAGTGCGAACAGCACGCCGAAGGTCGTGCTGCAACCCGGTGAGCGTGCCGTCTTTTTGATGGATGAATGGATGTTAACCGGCCTGGGAGATTCGTTCGATCTGCTCCATCCCGATGGTGAGAGCGTTCAAACCGTTTCCTGGAGCGTCATTACCGATTGCCAAACGCTGATGCCTGACGCTGACCCCACGGCTGGGTGGAACCACACGCTGTGGCCCACGCCCGGTGAGGCCGAACCCAATCCAGCGGAATTTGCCACCAAGGACGACCTCATTTTCACACGGTTCATGCCCTCCTCTTCCAGCTCAATTTCAAGCGATATGGAGTTCGTTGAAATCACCAACCTTGGCGAGAAATTGGCTGTGCTCAACGGTTGGACGCTGCGCACAACCTCGGGCAGCATGAGCACCTATAATGCGACCTTTGTCAACACCATGATTCAACCTGGAGCGTCGCTGATCGTGGCCAACGACGCCAGTGCCCTTTCGGTTTACGAAGACGGTACGCTTGCCGACATCGAAGATGCACTCGACCGCACGTTTTACTTCCCAAATTCTGGAGCCGCACTCCAGTTGCTGGACAGCGCAGGTAACGAGGCCGACACACTGGTGTACGGTAACGGACCTGTGTCCTTGGCAGGATGGAGCGGCATTGCATTGGTCGAGCCGGTGACCAACCTCGATAACCTCATCTATCTCCGTGGTACAGGCTGCGGCGATTCTCCTGACACCAACACGGTGGCAGACTGGCACCACCGCTGGAGCCGTTTGGGTGGCAGCACCTTCTGCTTCGACAACACGCTGAGCAGCACGGGAACCATCACGCCTTTGATCGGTCCTGAACACGGNCTTGTNGACTTGCTTGCATGGATCGAAGGCGCCACCTCCACCCTTGAAGTTCACATGTACCAACTCCACNAACCCCACCTCGTTGAAGCGATGATCGCAGCCCAACAACGAGGGGTCGAAGTCACGGTCGTGCTGGACTACGGCGACAATTGGTGGAAGCAATACGAACTGGACAACAATCGGGGCATGGCAACAACCCTCCTTGCGTCTGGTGCGGATGTGTACTGGTTTGGAGACACGGGAGAAAACCCCTACGCCTACATTCACAGCAAGGTTGCCGTCCGTGACAACGAAAGCGTCTGGATCGGTTCCGGCAATTGGAAATCGTCTTCCCACCCAGAACCCAACACGCCCGGAAACCGTGATTGGGGTGTTATCGTTGAAGATGCGGCGCTTGCCGGCCTGGTACGACAGCACCTTGCGTTTGATGAAGACAGCATGAAGGACCACATCGCACCCGTCTCGATGAGCGACGCCCCCAGCGGTTGGACCATGCCCGCCACCTCCGCCATCGTCGGTTCCACGGCCACCAGCATCACNGGTGCTTACGACGCCACGCTCATGGTGTGCCCCGACACCTGTATCGACGACCTCGTCACGATGCTTGACCATGCTGATGAGGAAATTTTGCTCTCCCTGCAATACCTCGACTTGGATTGGTCATATGGTTGGGGCGAGAACCCCATCGTTTCCGCCCTCGAAGATGCGGCAGAGCGCGGTGTGCGCCTTCGACTTATCTTGAACGGAGCATATTTGGACGAAGACATTCAAAGTGTCGTCGACCAAATGAACGAGGAGTGGAACTTCACCAACGGTTATGACACGGCTGCCATCGTGATGAGCAGCGACAGTGAATCGGTGACCAAGCTCCACAACAAAGGCGTCATCGTTGACGGAGAGCACGTCCTGATTTCATCCATCAACTGGGGAGATTCAGCTCTTGTAAGAAACCGTGAGATGGGGTTGCTCATCTCCAACGTTGAAGTCGCTGATGTTTACACCGCCTCATGGCAGGCCGACTGGGACCGAACGGATGATGAGACGGATTCCGACCAAGACCGCCTGCTCGATGCATGGGAAGTGCTGCACGGCCTCAACCGTACCCAACGAAGCATCGTTGGCGATGCGTTGAGCGATGAGTCGATGCTGGACCACGACGACGACGGATTGACCAATTATGCTGAACAACTTCACGGTGGAGACCCACACAACAGCGACACGGACAACGATTGCATTCCCGATGGATTGGAAGTTGCTTGGGCACAAACAACTGCGCTCGACCCCTCGCTGACCGATGTCTCGCCTCGCGACGCATTGACACTTGCTGACGCAGATGGCGACGGCAACAACGACAGCGAAGTCTTGGGTTGTGACCTCGATGGTGTGGAGATCATCACCGACAACAACACCAACGACACCAATCCAACGAAGGACGATGACGGCGACGGCGTTGTCAACGGAGAAGACACGTGCCCCGATACACCCCAAGGCGTGGCAACCGACAGCAACGGCTGTTCATCTGCACAACGAAATGAACTCGTTCAAGACAGCACAGAAAGCAACACGGGTGACAATGCGCAGACCTTCTTCATGCTCATCATGGTGGCGGCACTGCTGCTTTCCGGTGGAGCCTACGTGGTGCTACGTGGCATGCGAACAGACTCGGAAGGAACCAAGGATGCCATCTCCGAAGCCGCCTTCGCCGACATCACCACGCCGGTCACGGACGATTGGCAACAACCGGTTCTCGACGCTTCAGGTCCGAACATCACACCCGAAATGCTGGCGAGGGTCCCAGGTTGGACAAAGGACATGGTCGAACAATACCTGAATCAGGGATGGACGATGGACCAACTGGCAACCTACTATCAGGAACAGGTGGTTCAACACGCTCCCTCAGAGCAACATTGAAACAGGACCTCATCCGTCGTCATGGCATGGAGATTCGCAGCAGCAATCCAGTCCTGAGCCAAAAGTTTTGGAGCAATCTAACGGGTACCGACCGAATGACCATCGATGGGAGCCTTCGCAAGATAGGTTACCTGCTGGGCCTCACGGTGCTGAGTGCGTTCGTATCTGCTGTCCTCGCACTCTCGACCGGTGACGCCATGGTCATCACCGCCATGATGGGCATTGGTTTCATGGGCGGTTTGGTGCTTGCCCTCATCGTGATGTTCGCTCGACCGCAAAACCCTGCAGCCCTCATGAGCCTCTACGCCATCTTCGAAGGCATGGCCATCGGCGCCATGTCGATCATGTACGAAGCCGTGTATGACGGCATCATCCTCCAAGCCGCCTTCGGGACCGTCGGCATCACCGCCACGATGTATGTCATGTATCAGTCGAGGATTCTTCGACCCACGCCAACCTTCAACAAAGTGGTCTTTGGATTGGTCATCAGCATCATGTTCCTGTACCTCACCTCGTTCTTCCTCAGAATGTTTACCGGCTTTGATGTGCCCTTCCTCCACAGTTCGGGCCCCATCGGCATCGCCGTTACGGCCTTTATCTTGGTCGTCGCTGCGCTGACCTTGATCAGCGACTTCGGTTTCATCGAATCCGGAAGCAAGTACGGCGCGCCCAAGAACATGGAATGGTATGCGGCGTTTGGCATCCTGTTGTCGCTGGTATGGATTTACATCGAAACGCTACGCCTCCTTGCCAAACTCCAAGCCTTCCGGGATTGATGTTCGCATGGCACGCTCCATACCCACGGTGGATTTCCGCTTGGCCTTGTCCACCGACCAAAGCCAGCAAGATGCCTTTGCCCAACAGGTGGGTGATGCACTCAAAGACATCGGCTTCTTTGCGCTCACCCACCATGGCATTCCTCGGGAACTCATTGACGAAACCTATGCCCAATGCGATGCTTTCTTCGACCTCGACGAAGAAACCAAGCGAATCTACCTTCAACCTGACATCGGCCATCAACGAGGATACACCGCTTTTGGCGTTGAACATGCCAAAGACAATCCTGCTCCCGACCTCAAGGAGTTTTGGCAAACTGGTCGCCCATATCCGGGCGACGGCACCATCCCAACCTATCCACAAAACATCTGGCCATCAGCGCACGTGAAGGGGTTCCAAGCGACCACTGAATCGTTGTTCTCACACATGGAACACTTGGCGCAACGGCTGCTCGAGGCATGTTCGTGCTACCTTGGAAAGGGTGAGGCATGGTTGCCGGAAATGTCACAGCACGGGAACACCATCATGCGCATGATCCACTATCCTCCGTTGGATGAAAGCATGCCGGAAGGCGCCGTTCGCTCCGCAGCCCACGAAGACATCAATTTCATCACGCTCTTGGTCACCGCCACGGCGGATGGATTGGAAGTCATGGACCATGACGGCACATGGATTCAGGTCAAGGGTGACCAAGACGCCATCATCGTTGATTCGGGCGACATGTTGCAAAATTTGACCAACGGTTTGTTCAAATCCACCACCCACCGCGTTGTTAATCCGAAAAACGCCAACACACGACGCTATTCGATGCCCATGTTCGTTCATCCACGCAACGAGATTGACCTTACCCCACACCCTGACTTCGTGAAATTGACCGGAGGCACCCCTCTTTTTCCATCCATCAACGCTGGAGACTACCTTCACCAGCGCTTGAAGGAAATTGGATTGATTTGAGGTGGCGTTGTGAATCTCGACCACCTCGTTGCCTGCATTGAGCAAGGCGATGCGCAACCGGCCGAGCAATTGGCTGCATTTGTTCAGCAAGTCGCGACGGGCGATGTGACCCACGAAGAGGCGACACGTTGGCTCAAAGCAGTCCATCAACACGGTTGCCACGTCGAGGATAAAATCGTGCTCACCCACCAAATGGTCGCTTCTGGCGCACATTTGACCTGGCCAGATGGGCCTCCCGTGGTCGACAAGCACAGCACGGGAGGTGTGGGGGACAAAATGTCGTTGATGCTCGCCCCTGCTTTGGCTGCGTGCGGTTGCCGAGTCCCGATGTTGGCGGGTCGAGGTTTGGGTCACACGGGCGGGACCATCGACAAATTGGAAGCCATCCCCGGATTCAACTGTTCACTCACGCCCGATGAGATGGTCGAAGCGGTTGAGCAGGTGGGCTGTTGTATTGCTGTTCAAAACGATGCTATCGCTCCCGCAGACGGCGTCCTCTACGCACTTCGGGACGTCACCGATACCATCGACAGCGTACCCCTCATCACCGCTTCCATCGTGTCCAAAAAAGCCGCTGAAGGATTGGATGCGCTGGTGCTCGATGTGAAAACGGGGACGGCCGCCTTCATGCAGACGAGCGAACAAGCACGCGAACTTGCGCAATCCATGGTTGAGACCGCCCACGGCCTGGGCATTCAAACAACAGCACAGATCACGGCGATGAGCGAGCCCATTGGCACCCATGTCGGCAACGCACTCGAAGTCATCGAGAGCATCGAAGTGCTGCATGGTGAAGGGTCACCAGACACGCGTGAACTCGTCGTCATGCAGGGTGGAGCCTTGTTGGCGATGACACACGATGATGTGGATGAGCACGAAGGACGCCGACGCATGGAACAGGTCTTGGACAACGGGCGTGCTTTGGAAAAATTTGCTGCGATGTGCGTTCAACAGGGCGTGAAACCTGAGGTCGTTGACCAACTCTTGATGGCGCCGAAGGATGTACTCGGTCAGGCAGCGTTCCAAACGTCCGTGTTGGCAAGCAAGAGCGGATATGTCGCGTCGGTGGATGCGATGGCCATGGCAAATCTTGCGAGGGCACACGGTGCGGGACGCTACAACCTCGATGATGTGGTCGACCCCTTGGTTGGGTTTGTGTTGAACGTGGCCAAAGGGGACGAGGTTGCACTCAACCAACCCTTGCTCACGTTTCATCATCAAAAGGCGCTCACCGATGAAGAACATCGCTTGCTCCAATCCCTCGTCACATGCAGCGACGAGCACCACGAGCCAACCACCCGATTGCTTGAACAAATTGAGTCTCGTCCAACGAAGCCGTGATAAAGGGGAGGCGTGTCGGCGAAGTTGCCGATTTAGCTTAGCTGGTGGAGCGTGGGACTGTTAATCCCAAGGTCGTGGGTTCGAGCCCCACAATCGGCGTAAAAACTACCTCTGCACCTTGTTTAATCGAGGTCGGTTCGATACCATGG
>PBUZ01000036.1 GCA_002728035.1 Methanobacteriota archaeon | reverse complement strand
ATTCCCGACCATTTGCACGCCTTGTGCAACATGTTGGGTGATGGACTTGTGCCCTCCAATGCAAAAGCAGGCTACCTTGCTCGTATGTTGGCACGTCGTGTCCTGCGAATGCGAGATGAATTGGCCATTGATGTGCCACTCACTGAATTGGCTACCCATCACCTCGATGTCAACTTGGGAGGACACCTCAACAAACAAACACGAGAGGGGTTACTCACGATTCTGGAATTGGAGGAGGAGCGCTATGTCGAAATGCTCCGAAAGGGGACAAACGTCATCCAGACCCAACTCAAATCTCTGGCGAAGGACGCCACTGAAATTCCAGATGAACATTTGTTCACCATGAACGATTCTCATGGATTGGCTCCGGACATGGTCATTACGCTGGCACGAAATGCAGGATGGGACTCGGTCACCTTGCGAACAGGTTTCTCGGCGGAAATGGCTGAACGACATGCTCGCATGGCCAAAGAAGCAGCAAAGGCTTCCAGTGGTCAAGGAGATGCGCTTGCTGTTGACGCCTTCCCGGCCACTCGTCCACTCTTTTACGACACGGTTTATTCGCCCAAATTTGAGGCAAATCTCGTTGGTTGTGTCTCAGCAGGAGGACACGGTCCCGACGGGTCAACCCACGCCGTTGTTTTGGACGCGACCTTGTTCTATCCGGAAGGCGGTGGACAAGAGGGGGACCGAGGTACACTCCACCAAAACGGCAGCGAGGTCGTTGTTCTCGATACGCAGAGAGTAGGCGATGTCATCGTCCATTTCACCGACGGGCCCCCTGATGGCTCGGGAACCGTTGAAGGACAACTTGATTGGAAACGAAGGAAGCAACTGATGGACCATCACACTGCGGTCCACATTGTTGGGGGTGCTGCACGTCGTCTTTTGGGACCACATATCTTCCAAGCAGGTTCTCATCTCACGGTGGAAAGCGGCCGATTGGACATTACTCACTATCATCGCCTAACGAGGGCAGACCTCGATGCGATGGAAGACATGGCCAATCATGTCCTCAGCGAAGTTCGCCAGACGGAAAAATCGGAGTTGAACCGTCGTGACGCCGACCTCGTCCACGGCTTTGACCTCTATCAGGGTGGTGCACCAAAAGGAGATTCCATTCGAATCCTCAAAATCGCCGACCACGATATCCAGGCGTGCGGCGGAACTCACCATGACGAACCAGGACAAATCGGCTCCATTCGGATCGTTCGTTCTTCGGCCGTTCAAGACGGTGTTGAGCGCCTGCACATCGTTGCTGGTGAGGCTGCACTGGCCTATGCTCGTTCACAAGATGAACTGGTGCGTCAATCCAGCGATGTGTTCGGCGTACACGGGGAGGATTTACCCAAAGCAGCTGCACGCTTCTTCAAAGAGTGGAAAGAGCAACGCAAGTTGATTGAACAGTTGGAATCTGAAATTGTTCGTTTGAGAACCACAGGTGGAGGTGATGCTTCCACAGAGGTTGACGGTGTTCGTGTCGTCGTCATGGAAATTGATGGTGATTTGAAATCCATGACCACGATGCTCAAGGAATTGACCCTTGATCCATCCAAGCCCACGTTGGCCGTTCTTGGCTCGAAGGATGGTGGTGGGAAACTGATGATCGGTGTCACCGAAAACACCATCGCAAGTGAGCGTTATCATGCGGTTGACTTGCTTCGTTCAATCTCCTCGCACATCCGTGGAGGAGGCGGTGGACGTCCGACCTTTGCTCAAGGCGGCGGCTCCCACGCTGAGGGATTGAGCGATGCGTTACAGGCGGCTAGAGACGAGTTGGGTTTGTAATTAGAGTAAACTCCTGAGTGCCTCCCGGTCAAAATGTGAAACAGCCTGTCCGAAGGCTTCTTGCGGGGAAAACCAAGCTGCTTGTGATATCTCTTCCGTCTGAAGGGTCAACTCGCCCAAATCACCGTTCCATGTTGACCGATACGTGAATGAGACAAAGGAAATGCCTTCATCGTTGAAGACTCGCTGTGTGACGACAGGTTCTGTATCGTCGAGGACAATGGACAGACCAAGTTCCTCCAATGTTTCGCGGACGCAACCGACGGCGGGGTGCTCGTTGTGGTCCATGTACCCTCCCGGGAGTGTCCAAAATCCACGAAAGTGGCCGCGTTCAACCATGCCCATCAACACATGTCCTGCATCGTTGCAGACCATGACTTTGGAAACGAGGCGGTGAATCGACCGGTAAATGGCGTCCCGAACCACGGGGTGAACAGCGTTATCAGAGGCACAATGATCCTTCCACGCCCAATCCTTTGGCCACTCTATCTTGGGATAGGCCTTGATAACGATGTAATCTCGGTCAGCATAACGAAGNACCAGTGAATCCTTCTCGATGAAATCAATGTCCAATTTACGAAGTTCTTGCTTTGTAGGAAACCGAAGACGCTCATCAACGCTGGTACGACCCTGAACGGGTTGTTGCGGGCCCTCGCCGTCTTCATTGACCAGGAGCACCTTTCCGTCGTGCTCGAGGTACACGACTTCGGAGGGATGCATGCATCGCCCAACCGGTAAGGCGTCATGAAGACTCGCATCTAATCGGACGCCTATGTCGTTAAACTTCAAATCAGTCCGCTCCTTCGGGGCAACCATGCGCTTTGAGCAGTTGAACGAAGGCGTTTGGGCCATGACGTATCTCATCGTGGATGAGTCAACGAATGAAGCGGCCTTGGTTGACCCGGTTTACGATTTCATNGACAACTACACCGCCTTGCTCGAGGAGCAAGGCTTGAACCTCGTGTACGCCATCGCCACCCACACCCACGCAGACCACATCACGGCCTGCTTCACTCTGCGTGAACAGTTGGGCTGCGAATATGTCATGTCCACCGAAACGGCAAGTCTTGGCGTTTCCATGCTTGTGGATGACGAGGAGAAAATCATGCTGGGCTCCATTCCCATCCAATTCCATGCAGCACCTGGGCACACGAATGATTCCATGATCGTCCATGTNCCCGGCTACATGATGACNGGNGANTTCCTGTTCAACGGNGAAGGAGGCGTNGGTCGGGACGACCTTCCAAGTGGTCGTGTTCATGTTCACTGGGATGCCCTTTCCGTGCTTGACCGCTTNGAGGGGCACACAATTGTNTGTTCAGGCCACGACCCGCCNGGCACCACCATGATGTCGCTTGATTGGAACCGAGCNAACAACCCCATTCTCNCCATGACGTCNTTCGAAACATTCCGTGCATGGCAAGANGCAACGGCNGCCAAATTAGGCGGTGTTTCAAAAATCAAGACCGCTATCCCTGCGAACCTCTTCGGCGAATTGCCAGAGACCATCCCGTGGCTNGAGTGAACTCATTTCTTCAGCGGGTTCTTTGGCGCCTTGGTGTCTTTGGGAATNGTGGGGAGGTTTTGCAATTCCTCAAATGTCATTTGCTGATGGTTGGCTGAATTCAAGGTCGATAGACGCTCATCCATGCCCATTCTNACATTGAAGTCAATTCGCCCTTTGGAGCGAGTCAAGTCGTAGGAAAGCGGTTGAAGGTGNTCAATGACTTGNGCTTCGAAATCGTGTCGCACTCGCTCGCCCCGCCANGANGAGTANCCCCANCGNTAGGAGATTCCNACGATGGCGGCACCGTACAGNANGGTCAGGACAACCGTAGCAAAGAGAATGGGGTTTCCGTCAACATTTCTTGATTCTTCGAGAAGGTTGCGGCCGAGCAAAAAGAGGAGACCAATACCAACGACAGGGTTCAGCACACCCTCCAGCCACTGGTTCACGGGAACGAGCCGCCCGTTGGCGGGGTCAACGAAGACCAAATCAGCCTCAAAGGCCGTGTTCAAAACGGACAGGACCGAAAGGAGTACCATGTAAAGGAAGGAGGATACAATGAGTTCAACGACCAAGGAGTCGAGGTTGAAGACCCAATGAACAATGAGCCAAGCGAATAAACCCAGGAAGGCGGCTTGAGGGACGTAATTGAAGTGCTCAATGTGTTGTGAAAATTCGGTCAATGACTTTCGTTGCTCCCTGCTCCCTCTGTGGGGTTTTGGAATGTGAATGACCTGCCAGTGCATCAATCGCTCAATGGACTTCAAACTCCAAATCAAGAGTTTTCGTCGAATCAAGAGGTACTCCATGAACAACATGAACGGAAAACCGATCAACACCAGGGGCAGTGCCATGATGGCCGAAAGAGGAAGAATCAACAGTGCGGGTAGCAAGAGGAAGTGGGAGAGCGTGAGTGGGTGAAGCATTTCGGCCTCAATGAGGCGTTGTTTTGCCGGTGGAATGCGAAGATTCCGGGCGATGTCGTCCAGCGTTTGGGAAAAGGAAGCCACTTGATGGCCCGAGTCAAGAATTTGACGAACGATGGTTCGGTATTCTGAGACCTCGTGGCCTACGCCCACCCAGAACTGCCACGCAAGCCGCATTGGAAGAGCCAAAAGCAATGGCAGGGCGAGAATACCAGCGCCCCACAGAAGCTCTTGTATCTCCGACTCCACGGTGCTTCCTCGTCACGCCGACTCGCTTGGGGTTGTTGAAAACAACGGTCTCGCACGCGCCAAAGGCAATGTTCTTTCCCCGTCGGGTTGTGTTCGGGCCATGGCAAGGATTGCCGTCACCGACGGAATGGATGAAAAGGCCGTGGCACGCCTTGAAAAATCGGGTCACGAAGTGGTCGTGGCCCACATTGAGAAGGCGGAATTACTCAACGGCGCGCTCCAATCCTTTGACGCCATCATCGTTCGTAGTGCAACAAAACTCGGCGGAAAGGTTCTGAAGGCATCGGGCGACCGTCTCAAGGTCATTGGACGGGCCGGCGTTGGCGTTGACAACATCGACCTTGAGACAGCGGGTACGCTTGGAATACAAGTCGTCAATGCACCTCGTGCCAGCACGCAATCGGTGGTTGAACTCACACTCGGTCACTTGTTGGCATCCATTCGTCATCTACCAAGAGCCGACCGTTCACTTCGCGAGGGCAAGTGGGAAAAGAAAGCGATGAAGGGTTCGGAACTCTCCGGTAAAGCCCTCGGATTGATTGGATTTGGTCGCATTGCACAATCCGTTGGTCGCATTGCTCAAACCATCGGGATGGAGGTCCATGCCTACGACCCTTACCTCCCCCCAAAAGTGGCAAAATCGCAAGGTACGCGACTCCACAAAACGCTTGATTCGTTGTTTTCCAATTGCACCCACATTTCGATTCACTGCAACTTAACCGACGAGACCCACCACCTTGTGAACGCCGAACGTCTCGCATCCATGCCGCACATTGGCAAGGACGGTTCTCGGTGTGGCAGCCACATTGTCAATTGCGCACGGGGAGGTATTGTCGATGAAGACGCCGTTCTCCAAGCCCTTGAATCAGGTGCACTCACATCGGCCGCTCTCGACGTGTTCGAGCATGAACCGGTTGACCCCGACCACCCCCTCCTGCAGATGGAGCATTTCCATGGTACGCCTCACATCGGTGCATCCACGGTCGAAGCCCAAGGGCGGGTTGGCATGGACATCGCAACCAACGTGATGGATGCGCTCGACGGTCGCCCCTGTGACTTTGTCGTCAACACGACCTTCCTCTAGCACTTTCACTTTCAATAACTGGGTCTGCAATAAGCATCCCTTCCTTCTAGGCCCCCATTGAGGCATGGGTCGAAGCGTACCTCCATGGCGAACACGGGTTGAGCATGAATTGCAATTTTTGGCCCCTTATCGGCGAGCGCTTTCCTCGGTTGACCAAACTGCATTTGATGCACTTTTGGATGCGGTGCGAGAGCGACGTGCAGCGGGAGGTATGCTCCCTGCCGTGAACACATGGCAGCCCACCGTTCTCAGCATGATGGTCGGTTTAATGGCGCAGATTCAGCAACTCTCAAACCGAATCAAGACGCTTGAGGAACGGCATGACCATGATTGAAGGGTGGTTATTGGACGTTCATGAGAACGAGACAAACACCGAAATGGTGGTATGGATCGTTGACGATT
>PBUZ01000035.1 GCA_002728035.1 Methanobacteriota archaeon | reverse complement strand
TCCTCTTTTTCTCATTCAATTCGAACATCTTGAGGTTGGACAAGAGCGCTTCATGGGCGGACTGAAGGAGAGGTAACGGGGTGTCTTTTCTCGCCACAAAGACGCCAAAAATCATGGGCAAGTGTTCCATCTCCATCCATGCAGTCCCCAGGTCCATCTGAACCATTTCAGGAAATTCACGGGCTGCTTCAAGTGCTCGGTCTCCGATGAGCAATGCCCCATCCGCGAGCGCCATCATCGACTCATAATCCGGTCCTGTTGAGATGTATTTCATGTCCATGCCTTTTCTCTCGATGAGGTGTTTGAGGAGTGCCACCGAGGTCGCGGAATCACTTGGTAAAGCGATGGTTTTCATCGATGTGAGAGGGACTGCACCGAACAGAAGGACACTCCCAACCTCTCCTTGGCTCCCGATTCCAATATCGGGAAGCAGAACAAGTTCGTCTGCATGCCGAGCATAATCCGCCGCTGGAATCGGCGCAAGAATACAATCTCGCCGGAGCACGTGACCTGTGAGCCAGGAAGGAGGTGCAGAGAGAACATGCCAATCATCGGACAGTTCGTGAAACAATGGATCGCAATTGATGAACGCCACCCTACCGATGGTTCGGGTCCAAGTCTCCTGCGTCATTGAATCACCTCAGGAGGCCATCGGCAATCGACGGCTTGGCACCGGCTCAGGTGGCGTGTAGTCATTGAAAACGGAATAAACAGTGTTCCTTTGAACCGGCTGGCAGCCCGCATCACAAATCAATCGGGAGAGCTTTGTTCGGTCGTGGTCCAGCGGGGCGTTTGAGCCTGCGAGGTGCATGATGGATTCTTTTTGAACCGTACCGTCGATGTCATCAGCACCAAATTGCAACCCAAGTTCCGCAAGGTGATCACCGATGTTCATGCGGTACGCTTTGATGTGGGGGATGTTGTTCAGCATGAGCCTCGAGACCGCGATGGTTCGCAGAATTTCTGAACCCGTGGCCAATTGTGCTTGGGGGAGTCTGGTGTGATCTGGGAGAAAGGGGTACGGGACAAAGCATTGGAAGCCGTTGGTCACGTCATTGACCTCGCGCAGAGAAATCATGTGCTGAACACGTTGTTCAATGGATTCAATGGTCCCAAACAACATGGTGCAATTGGATGGAAGCCCGATTTCATGGGCCTCTCGATGAATGCGCAGGTACTCTTCAGAACTTTCCTTGCCGTTGCAAATAATCGCACGGACATCGTCATCAAGGATTTCTGCACCCCCTCCTGGAAGTGAGGTAAGCCCAGCGATTTGCAGTCGCTTGAGCACGTCTTTGGTCGTTAGCGATGAACGTTCGGCGAGGTGTTTGATCTCCACTGCCGTGAGGGCTTTGATGGAAATATGAGGGAAGCGTTCCTTTGCTTCGTGGAACATCATCTCGTAATGTTGGACATCCCATTCTGGATGGAGGCCACCCACTGAATGAACCTCATCGACAGCATCAGCATACCGGCCAAGGTCATCGAGGTATTCATCAACGGACATGGCATAAGCATCGCTGGCCTTCGGACCTCTGCGGAAGGCGCAAAATCGACAAGCGAGAACACAAATGTTGGTTTGGTTGATGTGGACGTTGGAATTGAAGAATGCNCGTGTGCCAAAACGGGCTTTTCGNACNGCNTGNGCAAGNGCACCAATTTCGTGAAGATNAGGATGGTTGTAAAGGAGAAGACCATCCTCGTGTGAAAGGGCCACATTCTGTTTGAGTTTTTCAACGATCTTTTGGAGGTCGTTTGACCACGAGGTGTTCGCGTCCAATTCATCGCCCAAACGTTTCAACCAGTCATGGGCCTCACCTGCCAACGGCACAGGTTGTTGGGCCTCCATGGTTTCTTGAAAGGACATCCATTCATGAAGATGTGCATTCATCCATCAGCGAGTTTTCACGGCCAAGAAACCCGACTTGACGATGAACTTTCGGAACTCCTCGATGATGAANACAGAAGANGCCACCATCANGACGATGCCCCAATCGTTGAGTGTGATGGTGGTCGTGGTGAGTAAGTTTCCGATTTCAATGCCNATGAGCGGTATTGACACATCGGCAAGTTGAACAAAGAACAACAGCAAACCACCGGAGATGAGCAAGGCGTAGTTGATGGCACGGTTTGAGAAGAGACCAAGTTCAAACACACTCTCTTCGTTCGAACGGCAATTCAAGACATTGAACAACTGATAAACGATAAACACAGAAAATGTCATGGTTTGTGCATGCGCAAAATGACCGTCGGCATAGGCTTGCCAATCATCGATGGCCTGTTGGTCACCATCAAGACAGGCATCCACATCAAAGGCACTGGTCGCTGTTTCGCTTGGCAACATCTCACAAGTTGCCAGACCTCCTCCCGCAAGATAGAACACGGCCAATGTACCAACAACCATCACTGCTCCGAGATAGAAAATCAACGAAATATCACGGGCATTTGGCAGCCCCTCATCGACGGGTCGAGGGGGGCGGTCCATGACGCTTCCATGTTTCTTTTCGACACCCAACGCAACTGCGGGGGGACCATCCATCAGGATGTTGATCACAAGAATTTGGGTCGCCGTCANGGGCAAGGCCTCCGGGCCAAACAGAACCGTTGCAAGNACCAACAATGTGACTGCTGCAACGTTGGTTGATACTTGGTAACGGACAAAATTACGAATGTTTTGGTAGATTTTACGCCCCTCTTCAACGGCGTGGACGATGTTTGCAAAGTTGTCATCCTGCAGAACCATATCTGCAGCGTCCTTGGCAACATCGGTTCCTGCAACGCCCATGGCAATACCGATGTTTGCACCGGAAAGTGCAGGTGCGTCGTTCACGCCATCGCCTGTCATGGCAACAATTTCCCCTTGTTCCTGCAAGGATGAAACAATCCTCATTTTTTGGTCGGGCGTGACGCGAGAGAANATGGAGACNTCNCTGGAAATTTTTGGCANATCNTGNTCCGATANGGCGGCNAANTCCTTACCGTCCAAGGCCTGCGTTGNNCCATCGGTNATGTCCAATTCNCGCCCAATAGCGGAGGCCGTCATGGCTTGGTCNCCCGTNATCATNTTCACCTTGATACCAGCNCGCTGACATGTTTCAATNGCAGCCTTGACCTCAGGTCGAGGCGGGTCCATGATACNAANGAGGCCGAGGAAGATCAGATCCGATTCAATCGTTTCCAGATCCTCAATCGATTCGCCATCCTTTACTTTTCGAGCAAATAGCGCAATCACACGCATGGCCTCAGAACCCATCTGGTTGTTCAATTCGGCAATGGTTTGCCTGTCTTCATCGGTGAGCGGCACGATGATGTTATCAACGATCTTTGAAGTTGCGAGCGTCTTGTATCCTCCTGCGCTCCCCTTGGAAAAGACCCATGGTTCACCCTCGTATTCGTGAACGACGCTCATGCGTTTTCGGACTGAATCGAAAAAGAATTCATTGAGGCGGGGGTGACGGTGAGAGAACTTCTTCACATCACCGTTCACTTTCCAACCAGCAACCGCNCATGCNGAGTCTGTCGGGTCGCCAATCGCTTGCCAGCGACCGTCCGCCTTGACGATGTTGGAATTGTGACACAGCGACAAGCAAGCACCGAGAAGTCTGAAACTCAGGTCGGCCTGGCGGGAACGCAAGTCTTCATCGTTCAGTTCAACCCCGTTACAAACGAGATGGCCGTTGGGCTCAAACCCTTCTCCAGTCACGCCAAAGTCCCGCTCAAGGGTGTAGATTTGGCGGACAGTCATTTGATTCTTGGTGAGTGTCCCCGTCTTATCCGAACAGATAACCGTGGTAGAACCAAGTGTTTCAACCGCCTTCATGCGACGAATGATCGCCTTGTGTCTGGCCATGTTGCGCATACCCAAACTCAACGTGATGACGAGAATGATGGGGAGGCCCTCAGGTACGATGGCCACAAAGATGGCGATAGCGACGATGAATTGAGCAACTGCTACTTCCTTGAGGTCAACGCCAGGTTTTCCATAAGAAACGACCAAGTTCAGCGAAACGAGCAAAATAGCGACGATGAGCGCGATAAATCCAAGGAACTTTCCAAGGCTCTCCAACTTGAGTTCAAGTGGTGTTTTTGGTGTCTGAGCCTCGGCAATGTTGCTGGCAATTTTACCGAGTTCAGTCTTCATGCCAGTGGCGACAACCAAGCCCAATCCACGGCCCGATGAGACGGTTGTACCCATGTATGCCATGTTGGTTCGATCTGCAAGCACCGTGTCGCGGGGCAGGGGTTCAATGGTTTTCCGTACCGTCAGGGATTCACCAGTAAGGGCCGACTCGTCGACCTTGCATTGTTGAGACCAAAGCATTCGAACATCTGCGGGCACGTTGAGACCCTGTTCAAGGCGAACAACGTCTCCTGGGACCAATTCAGAGGTCGGAATTTCGGTCTCAAAATCTCCACGTATGACCACACAATTGGAGATGGACATCTGTTTGAGCGAATCCATGGCCTGTTCTGCTTGATTTTCCTGCCAGTAACCAAAGAATGCATTGGCGGTGAGAACGATGAAGATGAAAATGGCATCGCCCGGATGGTCCGGCTTGATGGCAAGGGCTACCAAAGCAGCACCNATGAGGAGGTAATTNAACGGGTCGTTGTACTGNGAAAGAAAGCGAAGAAAAGCTGGCGTTTTTTCAGCCTCTGAGAGCTTATTCATGCCGTATTTATTCTGACGAACAAGGACTTCATCCATATGAATGCCGCTTTCTGAACTGTCCTGCTGCACGAGGCTTTCTTCTGAAGTCAAATCGTGCCACATCGTTGACATTTGCATCACACCTTGGCCCAAACACGAGGTTCAAACCAACACAACCACCTGTAACCCACCTATTATGTTGGCGTCCACTGTCCCATGACAACTTTCTCAGAAAATACAACGAGCACAACTTCATTGAGCGAATCGTGCTGAAGTCAGCAGAACCCAATCATCTCAGAATGGATAATGGACGATACGTTCCCGATGGTCGTCTTCAAACCTCTCGAACATTTGACGAATGGTGCGCTTGTCGACGTTGTGAACGTTACGAGTTACCAAAGAATCGAGGTGAGAGGAATCGGCATGCATCCGTACAATNCTGATGGTGTAGCCGTATTTTTTGGCGAGAAGAACGTACTTTTCATATTCCCAATGGCAGGTGTTCGTGTTGTCCACGACGACATCGATTTCGTCATTGAGGACGGCGTTGATGAACTGGTTGAGACAGTGTTGATGTGCATCACCAATCCTCGACTTCTGAAAGCGATAGTGACCATGTTCATCCAAAAAGAAGGAGTCGGCGGAGCAAATCACCGCATCACGGTGGTGTTTCTTTGCATACGTCGATTTACCTGAACCTGGCAAACCTCGTAACACTGTAACCGTTTTTTCCGCGGTCATCCAAACAAGACCATTCGTCCTCCGTTGATAAATCGCCCTATGTGACTTCATCCAGGCTGGTTCATGAACAGAATCAGCTATCGTAGCCTATACCTACTGGGACCAATTCGACGCCACATGAGCGGGGCGCAAGAGCCGTATATCTCGTCAGACGAGTCCCCCATGGAACTCACCCTTCGTGTGATCTTGGTTGGCATCGTCTTGGGCGTGCTGATGACCGCAGCCAATGCCTACCTGGGGTTGTACGCAGGAATGACGGTGTCCGCAAGCATCCCTGCAGCCGTCATGTCGATGATCATCCTTCGCTCGTTCTTCAAGGATGTCTCGATTCTGGAAAACAACGCTGTGCAAACCATGGCATCAGCGGGTGAGTCCCTTGCTGCTGGCGTTATTTTCACCGTACCAGCCCTGCTCGTGATGAGCCTCTGGACCAGCATTCAGTGGATGGAGACGCTCATCATCGCAACGTTGGGAGGTTTACTGGGCACGATGTTCACCATTGCGTTGCGCCGCTTGTTCATCGTTGAGGAAGCACTCCCCTATCCCGAAGGCGTCGCATGCAGAGAAGTCTTGGTTGCTGGAGAGGAGGGGGGCGAAGGNGCCTTGGCAATCCTCTACGCATTGGCCATTGGTGGGCTTTATGGATTGATGGTCAAAGGCTTTGAAGTCACGCACCACACCGTTGAGGGCGCTGTCTCTTTCCTCTCAACACGCCTGTATGCAGGAATGGATTTGTCCATCGCGTTGCTGTCGGTTGGTTACATCGTCGGTATACGTATTGCTTCGTTCATTTTCTTTGGCGGCGTTCTCGGGTTTGGCTTGCTCGTCCCGATGTACGGTTTGATTTACGGATGGCCCGCAACCGATTCACTCGCTGATGGTTTCTGGCTCATATGGGCATCACAAGTTCGCTATGTTGGTGTCGGTGCAATGGTTGTTGGCGGCATCTACACGCTGTGGTCCATGCGAACGACCATCATCACAGGATTGTCGAAGGCCTTCATCAAGACCGAACAGCAGGACATGGTTCTACCGCGCACTGAACAAGACCTTCCTATGGACCGTGTTTTCATGGTTTGTGGCGTCTTGGTGGTNCTCACGTTCTTCTTCTACTGGTGGGCAACAGCATCCCTCGTCCTCGCACTTGCAGGTGCTCTGTTTTTGGCATTTGTAGCCTTCTTTTTCGCTGCTGTCGCAGGTTACATCGCTGGTGTTGTCGGGTCCTCAAATTCTCCTGTGTCGGGCATGACCATTGCAACGCTTCTGTTTACCGTTGGTTTGGTCTATGTCGTGGGCGATCTCATTTTGGGAATGGCCACCACCGATTTGATGTACGCAACCTTGCTCATTGCCGCCATCGTTGCATCGAGCGCTGCCATCGCAGGCGATGTCATGCAGGATCTCAAAACAGGACACATGCTTGGCGCCACCCCGAAGCGGCAGCAGGTCGCTGAAATTGTCGGTGTGTTGACAGGAGCTGTTGTTATTGGGCCTGTCCTTTCTCTCTTGCATGATGCATTCAGAATATCTCAAACGGCCTGTCAATTGAATCCATTGCCCAACGACCCAACGTGTTCAAAAGCACTTCTTGCACCACAGGCAGAACTCATCGGCGCCATCATCCAAGGTGCGTTTGGTGGTGATTTGAATCTTCAAATGGTCGTTTTGGGAGCGGCCATCGCCGTTGCGTTGATCCGACTTCAAATGCCTGTCATGAGTGTGGCTATCGGAATTTATCTCCCTCTCGGGCTCTCGGTCCCCATCATGGTCGGTGGCATCATCTCCCACATCTTGTTGCGAAGTGCACATCTTCGCGTTGACGGTGTCCTTCGTGAAGAGCCTTCGCCGCGAGCCCTTGAGGCTGCCAAAGAGGTTGAAAGCCGTGGTGTGCTGATCGGTGCTGGATTTATCGCAGGTGAATCCATCATGGGCGTCTTCATTGCGGTGTTGATCGTGGCGAAAATCAATCTTCCTAAAGCGTTTGGAATCGAGACGCTCAACAACGCAATGTCGTTGGTCTTTTTCGGGTGGTTTGTTGCAGTCTTCATTTGGCTCGCTGCACGAGCACTGCCAAAGGGTTCCTCACTGGCTGGCGATACCGTGATGATCACCGCCGATGCTGTTCGGAANATGTTGGATTCCCTGCAGCCGAAAAAAGAGTGACTGCGCCATTGTTGGACAAAGAACCTCGGCACAACCATCAAAGGCCATCCATGCAGGCCTTGATGTGCAGGTGAAGCCATGACGACCACGGATGAGCTACGAGAACTGGCGCGGAAATGTCGCGTCCATATTGTGAACATGGTTCATCGGGCTCAAGCCGGACACCCTGGTGGTTCACTTTCTGAAATCGACCTCTTGGCCGCGCTGTACAAAACGACGCTTCGTGTACGGCCCGATGAGCCCAACTGGGAGGACCGTGACCGCTTCATCCTCTCAAAAGGTCACGCATCTCCTGGCATGTATGCCATCTTGGCGGAAATGGGATTCATCAGTGTGGACGATTTGGCGTCCTATCGGGTTCTTGGAGGTGTTTGCCAGGGCCACGTCGACATGAAATGGTGCCCTGGTGTTGACTTCTCAGCAGGTTCGCTGGGCATGGGTCTGTCCTTCGGGATGGGTTCTGCCATCGCGGGTCGACTCGCAGCGAGTGAACGTCAAGTCTACGTGATGCTCGGTGACGGTGAAATTCAAGAGGGAAGCGTTTGGGAAGCCGCCATGGCTGCTGCACACCATGAATTGGGCAACCTCAATGTCATTCTTGATAGAAACCGCATCCAAAACGATGACTTTTGTGAGGTCCAAATGCGCATGTTCGATATTCCCGCAAAGTGGAAGGCCTTTGGATGGAACGTCAAGGAAATTGACGGGCACAACATGGAAGAGGTCGTCGACGGCCTCAACTTTCTCAAAACGACAAACGATGGACCTTCCATCCTAATCGCACACACCGTAAAGGGCCATGGTGTGTCCTTCATGGCCGATAACCCTGCCTTCCACGGCGCCGCACCCAACGACGAACAATACGCCCAAGCCATGGCCGAACTTGGCGAGGTGGTCGCATGAGTAAGATGGCAGCGACCAGAGATGGGTACGGCGAAGCCTTGTTGGAACTCGCTGACAATCCGAAGGTTGTCGTGCTCGAAGCCGACCTTGGTAAATCCACAAAATCGCTTCACTTCCGTAAAGCCCACCCTGAACGGACCGTTTCGTGCGGCATTGGCGAGCAAAACATGCTTCTTGTCGGTGCGGGACTTGCAGCATCGGGTTACATCCCGTTTGCCAGTACATTTGCGATATTCACAGAACGTGCGTTTGAACAAATGCGCAACGGGGTTGCGCGACCAAACCTTGCCGTTCATGTCTGTGGAAGCCACGGAGGCACGCACACGGGGACCGATGGTTCTTCGGCGCAGTCCATTGAAGACCTCGCCATTTACCGAACGCTTCCCAATGTCATCGTCATGCATCCAAGCGATGTGATTTCCACCAAAATCCTCACCATGCAACTCGCTGCATCAGGTTCACCTTCCTACACCCGTACTGCACGAAACAAAACGCCTGTGTTGTACGAAGGTCGTGAATCCGAGATACACATCGGGAAAGGCATCACTCTCCGAGAGGGAAGCGATGTTGCCATCGTGGCTTGCGGCGTGATGGTCTCCCAATCCCTTGAAGCGGCTGAGGCACTCGCTGCCGAAGGAATCAACGCCACGGTGGTCGACATGCACACCCTCAAGCCCCTTGATGGTGAGTTGATCGACCGTCTGGTCGCCACCTGTGGCGCCATTGTCACCGCTGAAGACCACAGTGTGATCGGTGGCCTTGGAGGGGCAGTTGCTGAACATCTCACGGCCAACACCTTTGCTCCACTCGAACGGGTTGGCGTACAGGATCGGTTTGGCGAGTCGGGTCAGGCCGATGAAATGTTGGATGTGATGAAAATTTCAGCGCCTTTCATCGCAGATGCAGCCAAGCGTGCCATCGCACGAAAGGGCTGAGAATTGCCCAACATCAACAGGGGAGAGTTCATAGAACCTCTTTGATGAACACGCATCATGGAGTTCTTCCTTGACACTGCTGACGTTGACGAAATCAGAGAAATCGCCGCATGGGGTATTCTTGACGGTGTGACCACGAACCCTTCACTGATCAAAAAATCGGGACGCGATTTCAAAGAAGTCGTTCGTGAGATTGCTGGTATTTGTTCCGGCCCAATCTCAGCTGAAGTGACGGCGATGGACACCGCGGGGATGGTTGAACAGGGTCGTGCACTCAAAGCCGAACTTCCAGACAACGTGATCATCAAGATCCCCTGCACACCAGAAGGGCTTGCAGCAACCAAGATCTTGACCGAAGACGGTATTGACACCAACGTGACCCTCATCTTTTCCGCCTCCCAGGCACTCATGGCCGCAAAGGCGGGTGCAACCTATGTCTCGCCTTTCATCGGACGCATCGACGACACGGGCCATGACGGCATGGAGCTCATCGCTGAAATCATGAACACTTGGGCCAACTACAAACTCGATACCAAGGTGCTCGCCGCCTCCGTGCGTCATCCAACCCATGTCTTGCAGTGCATCCAACTCGGCGCCCATACGGCCACCATGCCCGCCAAGACCTTCCGCCAACTCATGAGCCATCCACTGACCGACCGTGGACTCGAGGGCTTCATGCGTGACTGGGCTGAAGTCGAAAAAGCCGGGAATGCTTGACCCTCGTCAAACCTCGACGCTTGTGAGTTCGCTGCGACACGACTCAGTTGAGAATATTTTTAAGAACAGTCTTGCAGCGAAGCGTGTACGAAAACAGCG
>PBUZ01000034.1 GCA_002728035.1 Methanobacteriota archaeon | reverse complement strand
GTGCTGGCCCTGGACCACCCATGAGATGGAGCACCACTTCGGAGTTGTTGCGTATTCCGTGACTGGTCAACAAGGCGGCCATCGTGGCTCGGATCAGCACGTCCATACGACCGCCACCGCCCGCCAAATCATTGAGCGGGAGCTTCCCTTTGGACATGGCACGATGGCCGACGACCGCAAAGCGTCGCATGTTCAAACCTCCTTGCCACGTTCAATCAGCGTCTGTACGGCATCGTTGAGTGCCTTGCTGTCTTGCAACACAAAGTGTGCTCCCTGTTGGTCAACAAGGTAGCCTCGGGGTTTGTCATGCCGGCTGAGGTCTTCCAAACGGTTGGCGATCACAGCGGTCATACCGGCCTTCTCTATTTGGGCAAAGGCACGGTGGATGAGGTCGGTTTGCTTGACGCCCGATTCGAGTTTGAAACCGATCCGAACGGCCGTTGAGCACCGTTCTTTGAGTTCCATGATGTGTTTTTTGCTCTCGACTAACGGAACGTTCAGCGTTCCTTGTTGGCTGGCCAGTTTTCCTTCTGCGGGGGCCTCCACCACATAATCGAGGACTGCTGCAGCATGGACCCAAGCATCGATGGGGTCGTTGGCCAAAGCAAGGCATTCGGCAAGCATCGCCTCAGGGGATGGTGTGGTGATGACGAGGGGGAGCCAGGGGGGTTGGGGTGATGTGGTGATGCCAGCGACGCAGGTCACGTCATGGCCGTGCTTGTGGAGATGGGCTGCGATGGACCAACCGGTGGAGCCGCTGCTGGTGTTTTGGACATGGCGAACATCATCGATGGGTGAGCGTGTTGCGCCGAGGGTGACGACGATGTTTTTTCGATTTGCAAGACCTTTGTTCACGAGGTGAGCCAACTGTGCAACGATGGTCTCAACATCGGGAGTTTTTCGCTTGCCCTCATCATGCGGTCCCCACATGACGTTGACCTCTTGCGTTTGGAGTTGCTCAACGATGTCGTCGGTGACGGGGTCGGATGCCAAATCTTCGTGCATGCTCGGCACCATGAGGATGGGGGTCTTGCGGGAACGGGCTACAGAAAGTGCCATCATGAGCGGGCCGTGCTGAAGTCCATGCAGGTGGCTGGCCATGACGTCCCTTGTCGCAGGTGCCACCAACACGGCGTCGACGTGGTTGAGGGCGGTCAGGTCACCGTCCCAATCGGTGATGACCTCGGCTTGCGAAGCCCATCGCACTGCCAACGGCGTGATGATGCGTTGAGAGGACGGCGTCATGATGACCGTGAGTTCAGCGCCTTCACGTCGCAGTGCTCTTGCGAGGCGAACGGTTTCAACCGCTGCAATGCCTCCCGTGACGCCAAGGACGATACGCCGCCCAAGCAGGGAGGACCCCGTCGTTTCGACATCGGTGTCCCTCAGGGCCATGTTCCTGCGAGAGGCCAGTCTGTCAAGACACCTTCGCTTGACCCACACAACCCCATCCAATCATTCAAATGCATCACGAGGCAGGGAAGAACATGGCTTCGGGACGGGCAGATGAGATGGTGATGGCGGGTTCTGCACCCACCGCCTCTCAATCCGACCCTATCGCTCACATCCACCGAGGTACGAGTTTCATCGTCTTGGTCGATGCNGCNATTGTGATCTATCTTTTCGCCATCACGTTCCAAGCAATGGGGTGGTTTGCAGGTTCGACGGGTTCGCTGCTTCTGGGAGCATCTGTTTTTTCAGGACTGATGGTCTATTCAGGGTACAAAAATCGCAGAGAATGGGCGTATTGGCCNGCAGTTTTCATCCTGTTCGCCGCAAGCATTCTGTTCGCCATTCTGGCATTCCTCAACCTCCTCGAATCCCTGGTCAGTGGTTATTTGATGGGGTTGCTNTTCGTCTTCCTCATGGGCTGGGCAGCCCTCGGTTCTGGCCGNCGTGCCATGTTTCACTGGCATCCTGCCTACCACGCTGGTTATCGTTCTCAAGACCCGTTGGCTTCGTTTGAACTCAACGAAGGTGAGATGCTTGCAGCCTGTCCATCGTGTTTGGCCGTGCTCGCTATTCNTCCCACACTGTTGGGGCGTGCCGACCGCTGCCCGCACTGCTCTGCAGCCTTGGTGAGTGAGGACGTGCTTGCNCGGTACGGCGATGAAGAGGCNTAACCTCGCNTTTTCTCTTCATGCCTTCAAAAGGAGGCTTCTTGAAGGAAAGCGTTCACGCATAGGTCGCGGAGGGTCCACATGACGTCCATACAAGAGCGCCTGCAGCAGTTGCTGGACGGTGAACTTGATCCGTCGGAAATTGCTGACGACCCCACCCTCGTCAGCCTTGCAGACCGTCTTTACGGCATCAAAATCGCAGCTGTTCAACCCGTGAAGCCTCGCGATGCAACGCCGAGTGCACCCGTACCTGCCGCAGGAAGCCCAACGCTTTCCTCAACCGACCTCTTGGTGGAAGTGATTGGACCGGCACCCGGTGACCCGTCAGGTGTTCCGCTTCCCGCGGTTCCCCCGGTGGAACTGGAGATGCCTCCAGTGCCTTCCAAGAAATCCAAGAACCCGCTGCAGTGGGTGTTCGCAGGCGGTTTGGTCTTCACCTTGCTCAACCTGTTTGGAATCTTCTCGTCGTTGTTTGAGAGCGCTTGTTCAACGGGCATTGGCTCCTGCCGAGGTCCCGAGCAGACCCGTCTGAATCTGATGGAGTTCTACAAGTTTGGAGAGTCCGATGGCTGGTCCTATTCGTTGCTTTCCGAGAGCATGGCCGGTGTCGCAGGTACTTCCGGTGGCATCGGCATTCCCGACATCGTGGCCGTTGTTGTCCTGCTCGGCGGTTTCCTTTGGATGAGGAAACGGGGTTGATGGCAATGTCTCCCGACGGTCTTCTTTCCGAGGCCATTGCCTACATCGGCATGATGAGCATTCTCCTGGCGTTCTTGCTCGAAACGCGGGATGTTCTCCACAGCAAACAACCGCTCTACTTGTTCATGATGGCCTTTGGTTCAGGTTTGCTCGGTATCCGCGCATTCTTGATCTCAGAATGGGCTTTTTTGGTTCTCGAGGTGGTCTGGTGCGCAGCAGCCGTCGTCGCCTTGGTGACCTTGAACAAGTACGGCGCTGACGGAGAGAATGAAGCGTCATCTTGATGAAACGGAAGTCCGCCCAGCAACCATGGGCCAACGCAAAGCAAAGCGGGGAATTCCGTCAAAGAGCGAGAATTTCAACGAGTGGTACCCGTTCATTGTGGAAGCCGCAGAACTGGTTGACAAGCGCTATCCCATCAAAGGCATGGACGTCTGGCGCCCCTACGGCTGGAAGACGATGAAACTCATCGATGCGTTGACGCACGCTGAGATGGAACGAACCAACCACGAGGAAGTCAATTTTCCCTTACTTATCCCTGAGAACCTTTTGGAGAAAGAGAATGCACTCGTTGCAAGGTTGAAGCGAGCCCGTGAAGAAGGTGTGGACCCCGATGACCTTCGTGACGAAGACGAGGAAGGCGGTTTCAAGAAAGAGGTGTATTGGGTCAAGCATGCCGGCGAGAACGACCTCGACATCCCGATGTTTCTTCGCCCGACCTCGGAGACGGCCATGTACACCATGTTTCCGCTCTGGATTCGCTCGCACAAGGACCTCCCCCTGAAGATTTACCAGATGGTGAACACCTTCCGCTACGAGACCAAGCAGACACGTTCCTTCATCCGTGTTCGAGAGATTCACTTCTTTGAAGCCCACACCGCCCACGTCGATGAAGAAGATGCGAGCAGGCAAATCGCTGAGGATTTGGAGATCGTTGACCGACTGATGCACGACCTCTGTCTTCCCATCATCAAGGCCAAGCGGCCCGTTTGGGACACCTTCCCTGGCGCTTGGTACACCATCGGCATCGATGCGGTCATGCCCAACGGAAGGACGCTTCAGGTGGCATCCTGTCACCATTACCGAGACCAATGGGCCAAAGCCTTTGACGTGACGTACGAAGATTTGGACGCCAAGCAAGCGTTCTGCCACCAAACCACCTACGGGATGTCTGAGCGACTTCTGGGTGCTGTGGTCGGGATGCACGGTGACGAGAACGGCCTCATCATGCCACCCAAGATCGCTCCGTTCCAAGTCGTCATCTGCCCGATGATTCGCAAGAATCTCGAGGTCGATACGGTCGCTGTTGCCCACGAGGTTGCCGAACAACTTCGGTCCCGCGGTCTGCGCGTGAAGGTGGACGACCGCGACCTTCACCCCGGTCAGAAGTACTACGATTGGGAAATCAAGGGCGTCCCGCTTCGTCTTGATATTGGTCCACGTGATATTGCACAGGGCACGGCCTTCGCTGCTCGTCGAACGGGCGGAAAGGAACCGCTTCCAATGGACAACATCGTCGAGGAATGCTATCGCGTGCTCGATGAAATCAGTGTTGAGCTTCGTGCACGTGCCTCACAGCACATGGACGATGTTGTGCAACCCCTGCCTGCTTTCACCGAAGCCGATGGGCAGTGGAGCATGGACGGTGAGGTCAAGGACGGCCACATTTACGAACTTGCTTTCAACGGTTCAGATGCCCATGCAGAACTTATAGAACGTACAACAGGGATGTCGTTCCTTGGTGATGCAACCGATCCCTACGAATCCGAACAACCTTGTCACATGACGGGTGAGATGACGACTCGACGGGTCTTGTTGGCCAAGTCCTACTGAGCCGTTTCAGAGGCGATAACAGCACCGCAATGCATGCAGTGTTTTCCCTGTGAGGGCGTCAATTCACCGCATTCGCCGCATGGTAGATAGGCGTGAAGTTCCAACACGGCCTTCTGCTTGATCATGATCCAAGCAACCCACGCATAGGCAACGGTGAGCAGAAGGAACAGTCCAACCACGGCACCGGTGCCGAGGTTGAGAAATTGGACGCCCAAGGCGAAGGCAAGGAAAACACAGGCCGTGAAAATGTAGACGGGCCACTCCAAGCGCATGGACAGGGCTTCGCCTGCAGGTAAATGAACATCAAGGAAGGATTCCCTGATGTTGGTTTCTTTGCCTCAAAGCTGTATGGTCCCCGAGGTTGTTCCATCGGTCAAGAAGAGTTTCTCAACACCATCGTTGATCTGATACAAGAACAAACTTCCAACCTGCATGAAATTGTTGACGCCACATCCTTGGTTACAAAGGTCAAACCACACGACGGTCCCGGTCTCCGTACCGTCGCTCTCCCAAATACTTGGCCCGCTTGTTGCGTCGTTTTCGGCTACGAAATAGAGGGTGCTACCGCTGACGATCAAGTGATTCGGACTGCCACTGGCTATTCCACTGATGGTGTCCTTGACCAACACCGTGGCTGAGGCAGTACCATCGGTCTTCCACAATTCCCATCCGTTGTTTGCGGTGTTGGCTTTGAAGTAGAGGGTGTTGCCAACGGCCGTGAATTGTTGGGGATAGCTGGAGCCACTTCCACTGTTGATGTCCTTGACCATCACCGTACCTGAGGACGTTCCATCGGTCTTCCACAATTCATATCCGTTGGTTCCATCGTTGGCTCCGAAATAGACCGTGTTGCCAAACGGCACGAAGGAAGCAGGATTGCTGGAATCACCACCGCTGTTGATGTCCTTGACCATCATCGT
>PBUZ01000033.1 GCA_002728035.1 Methanobacteriota archaeon | reverse complement strand
TCTCGCTGACGGACTGTGGAAGGCTGGAACCGATTTCGACCCCGAATACATCGTCGACTTTGCAACGCTAACAGGCGCTTGTGTTGTCGCCCTTGGCCACGAGGCCACCGGTCTTTGGTCCAACGACGATGACTTCCGAACACGCATCCATGAAGCCGGCAACGACGTCGGTGAACTCGCTTGGCCCATGCCACTCCTTCCCGCCTTCGAGAAGGAGATGACCGATTCCAAAATCGCCGACACCCGCAACCTCGGTGCAGGTCGCTGGGGCGGCGCCAACACCGCCGCTGCTTTCCTCAAGCAATTCGTTCCAAACCGTGACGAAGGCGAGGACGCCGAGCAGATTACCTGGGCTCACATGGACATCGCGGGAACCTACTGGGGAGCAAAGACCAACAAAATGGTTGGACACGGTGCCACCGGCATCCATGTGCGAACCATGGTTCGCCTCATCACCGGTGAGTAAAGGGGTCAGTGACCCCCTGCTCCGACCTCGTCAACGCAAGTTTCACAGGCGTATCCGCTGTTGCTGAAACCAAGGTTGTCCTCCATCCAGTGCTCCTTACAGACCCAAGCATCATCGCAAATCGGGCCGTTGCACCTGTGAACGGCCAAGCCGGTGCAAGCACCGATTTGGCAGTACCTCCAAGCTTTGACCAACACACTGCCTTGGCCCTGGCACACTTCGCACATGTGTTGAATCGATGTGATGGGGCCGTTCGGCGTGGTTCTGTAGGTGGTTGTTGTTGTGCCGCCATCGCAGGCAGAACACACAACGCTCTTGCTTTCTAACGTGTTTTTTTCTTGTTTCATGTTTATCACCTTCCCCTACCGCTGATGTTCCTCACAAAGGAACCGATGCATGGGGGAACAGGAACATGGATGTTGAAAAACGGAATGCAGAAAAATCCATGATCGATTTGTATGCTGGCGTTTGTCTTCCAAAATGCGAAACCGTGGGGCCAAATGTTTGGACCGTAAGCAGCGTGAGCCATATGATGGGCAAATTCGTGAATGATCACCGATATTTTCGCCGTCTGACTTCCTTCCCCNACGTCATGTTTCGCAGCGTAGGTCTTCGCTGGGAAGCCAAAGTGCTCTGTACAAAACCAAACTTCCCTGGGTTGGTTGATNCCNGTGTNTTCGTTGGGATAAACNGCCATGCCAATGNCGTTCTCATCCTGCTGTTCCATGCACCATTTGGGATAGAACACCACGTNGATCGGGCTCACATTGTAGGTGCTGCACATGGNATCGATGAAGCATTGAACATCTTGAATGTGGTTGACNTCGGGCCACCTCCCTTGATTCATCCATTCGCATATCTTGTCAAACATNGCGGTGTATTTATNACATCTATTATTTAAATGTTTTTGNNANAACNTCGATTTTTNACCCNTNNGAACAACAACATCGNCCTCGTCCCATTGGCGTTCAAGAACCAACATCACCTCGCAGCCATNCGTTTTGGTTAGATTTATATGTGGTCGCC
The DNA here is from genome assembly GCA_002728035.1 of Methanobacteriota archaeon. GTDB lineage: Archaea > Thermoplasmatota > Poseidoniia > Poseidoniales > Poseidoniaceae > Poseidonia. The sequence continues at coordinate 10,056 of PBUZ01000033.1, read as the reverse complement.
CGGTGGCAACTACATAACCGATGGTTTAGTAGTGGTGAATTCGATGGCCGACGACAACTGGGAAGACTCGTTTCTTGACAAATTGGAAGAGATGCTGCGTAACATGGGCATGCCAGTGACCAGGGAACAACTCAAAGGCTTCCTGAATCAGTTCAAGGGCCAATTTGATTCCCTCGGCATCGATCCGGAGAAAATCGCCAAAGGCGAGGTCAATTTCAATTTCGACCTCTCGGACCTCTCCAAGATGTTCAACGCCGGCGGATCCATTGAGGATTTGATGAAGAACCTCGGAATGGATGTACGCGTGGATGTAGCGCCTGTTGAAATNGACCCTTCNGCCCTGGATGCTGATGATGAGGAAACGGTCAAGCTTCCTGCCGAAGATGTTTATCTCGACGGTTGGAACATGTCCGTGACGTTGGATTTCGCACTCAAGGGTGACCTCGAAACAGAGCACCTCGAAATTGAACTCATCAAGAACGGTTCGCAAATCGAAATCATGCGAGCCACCCAACCCAAACCCCTCGCTCTCGTAGAATTGCCCCATCCTTGCGACGATGTCGTGGATTGGACGCTGAACAACGGCATTCTCGACATCACCCTGAAGTTGACCCCTCAAGGGAAGGCATTGGAGATGGGTGACGACGATGTCCCTGCCCCGGGGGACGTCAGCATCGACCTCGGCAACGATGACGATGACGAAGACGACGGTGGCATACCCATCTTTTGAAAGGAAGTGAAAAAACATGAGTAAAGTGATTGGAATAGACCTAGGAACAACGAACAGCTGCGTGGCCACCATCGAAAACGGTGAGCCCGTGGTGATCCCAAACGCAGAAGGCGCCCGAACAACCCCCTCGGTGGTGGCTTTTGCAAAAGACGGTGGAGAGCGCCTCATCGGCGTCACNGCNAAGCGACAAGCCGTGACCAACGCCGACCGCACCATGATTTCGGTCAAGCGNCACATGGGTACCAAGTGGACAACGGATGTTGACGACACCACCTACACGCCGCAGGAAGTCTCTGCTTTCATCTTGCAGAAGCTCAAGGCTGACGCTGAGGCTTACCTCGGCCATGAAGTCAAGCAAGCGGTTATCACCTGTCCTGCTTACTTCACCGACGCCCAACGCAAAGCGACGAAAGATGCTGGTCGAATCGCTGGTCTCGAGGTGTTGCGCATCATCAACGAGCCAACCGCTGCTGCACTCGCCTACGGTGTCGAGAAGACGCAAGATCAAACCATCTTGGTGTACGACCTTGGTGGCGGAACCTTTGACGTGTCTGTGTTGGAGATCTACGAAGTCGATGGCCAGCCCCAAATCGAAGTCAAGGCGACTGCCGGAAACAACAAACTCGGCGGTGACGACTTTGACGAGAAGGTCATCGACTGGATGGTTGCTGAATTCAAGAAGGAAACGGGTATTGACCTTTCCAAAGACAAGCAAGCCATGTCCCGTCTGAAGGAAGCTGCTGAGAAGGCGAAAATCGAACTCTCTGGAACCCAACAAACGCAGATCAACCTGCCCTTTATCTCGATGGCCGACGGACAACCCGTTCACATGGACCTCTCGTTGTCCCGTGCCAAGTTTGAGGACCTCATCGCTAAACTCATCGAGAAAACGATGGTCCCCACGCGCCAGGCGATGAAGGACGCTGGACTGAAAAAGGGCGACGTCGACAAGGTCATTCTCGTCGGCGGTTCCACCCGTGTTCCTGCCGTGCAGGAGGCCATCGAAAAAGAGGCTGGCAAACCACCTTACAAGGGCATCAATCCCGATGAGGCCGTTGCCATGGGTGCTGCACTGCAAGCAGGCATCATCGCAGGTGACGAAGGCGTGTCCGACGTGTTGTTGCTTGACGTGACACCGTTGACGCTTGGTATCGAAACGCTCGGCGGCGTCATGACGACCATGATCGAGCGCAACACCACCATCCCTGCTCGTCGCTCGGAAGTATACTCCACGGCCACGGACAACCAGCCAGCCGTCGAGATTCACGTGTTGCAAGGTGAGCGTGAGTTCGCAAAGGACAACGTCACGCTTGGGCAGTTCCAACTTGTTGGAATTCCACCTGCTCCACGCGGTGTGCCTCAAATTGAAGTCACCTTTGACATCGACGCCAACGGCATTGTCAACGTCAGTGCAAAGGACATGGGTACCGGAAAAGAGCAGTCCATCAAGATCGAATCAGCGACTTCGTTGAGCGAAGACGAGATTCAGGCCAAAATTGAGGAAGCGGAAAAGTTCGCTGAAGAGGACCAGCGACGAAAAGGCAAGGTTGAACTTCGCAACATGGCCGACCAAGTCGTCTACCAAACGCGTCGCACGCTCGACGAATCGGCTGATAAACTCGAAGACAGCGATGTCGACCCCGTGAAGGCCCACCTTGACGAATTGGAAAAGATGGTGCAAGACGACGATGGCAAGGCCATTGACATCGACGCCATGGACGACGCTGCCATCCAGGCCAAGGTCAAAGAAATCGAGGAGGCCATGCATGCAGTCTCGACCAAACTCTACGAGGCTGCAGCGGCGGAGATGGCCCAGCAGGAAAGCGGTGAAGACGGTTCGATCAACGTTGATGACGGCGTCGTTGATGCTGATTTCGAAGTTGTTGAAGACGAAGACTGAGCATTCACTCCGGAAACCCAAAGCGCTTGGCTTATGGGTGAATGGCGGGTGGCACAACCATGAGCGAGGTTCCCATTCTCAAGGAAACCACGCGTTCAACCGGCCGCGACGCCTTGCGCAACAACATCACAGCTGCTATGGCGCTTGCAGGAGCCGTGAGAAGCACCCTTGGCCCTCTCGGGCAAGACAAGTTACTCATCGATGACGAAGGGCGAACACTCGTCACCAACGATGGCGTCACCGTTCTTGAATCGGCAAAGGTTGAGCACCCTGTTGCAAGAATGCTCATCAACGCCTCAACCACGCAGGACCGTATTGCTCGCGACGGAACCACAAGCGCCGTTCTTCTCTCGGCTGAATTGCTGCAAAATGCATGGGAACTGGTCCTTCAGGGGATTCACCCCTCCGCCATTGCTCGCGGCTACCGCCTGGCAGAAGAAGCGTGTCGCGACTTTTTCGAGGAACTCGTCATTGAAGCGAACGAGGATTTGCAATTGCAGGCGGCGACAACATCGCTTTCTGGAAAAATACACGAGGCCATGCAGCAGCATCTCGCTCAGCTGGCCGTTGAAGCAGCAAGAGCCGTCCTCGAAGAACGCCCTCTGGGGCTTGTGGCCGACCCCACCCGTGTGAAAATACTCACCCAAACGGGTGGCGCCATGACTGAATCACGGCTCGTGACAGGGTTGGTCTTGGGGAAGAAACGAGCAACAGACGCCATGCCCAAGCACATCACCTCTGGAAAAATTGCACTGGTCGACGGTGGATTGGAGCGACGTGAACTGATGAGCGACGTCAAGTTAAACGTGTCCAGCCCAGGCGTTCTCGAACAATTCCGTCAACAAGAAAAGACCATGCTCATGGAACAAGTTGACCACCTTGTCGACCTTGGTGTGACCTTGTTGGCGTGCAAAGAGGGCATTGATGACGACATGCACGGCGTCCTTGCAAATGCTGGCATTCAGGCCTATCGCAGGGTGGCCCGGGCCGATCTCGATCTCCTCGCAAGAGGCACCAACGCCACCCTCAACAACGATGTGAAGGGACTGAACGAAGGCGACCTTGGCGTGTTCATCAGCAGCAAAAACGAGCGCTGGAACGGCATTATGCACTGGATTGTGGAAACGGAAGAAGGGGGAGCAACCTTCATCGCCAAAGGGACAACCAACGAGACGGTCGGTGAAGTAGAGCGCTGTTTTGCCGATGCCTTGGGCGTGGCGTGTCAGTTGTTGGAAGAACCAAAACTTCTCGCAGGCGGCGGAGCCACACAGATTGCCCTCGCCCGCCATCTCAGAAGGTTCGCTGAACGTTTTGCGGGACGAGAGCAACTCGCCATCGATGCCTATGCAGATGCGCTGGAAATCATTCCCCGCACGCTTGCCCAAAATGCAGGGCTCGACCCGCTCGATACCCTNTTGCAAGTGGTGGCNGCGCAAAGTAAAGAGGNGGCCAATGGGCATTTCATCGGCATTGATGTGATCGCGAAAANNCCAGAGNACATGGTGAAGCAAGGCATCGTTGAGCCNTTGCGCATCACGAGGCAAGCCCTCGCAGGAGCCACAGAAGCAGCACTTTCGGTCTTGAGGATCGACGATGTGCTATGGGCCAAGCAAGACCCAACCGTNCCCGAACTTCCGGATGACGACTAAGAACGAGTGTTTTGCGTAGGTATCATCCACTCTTTGATATATGCCATGGGGAAGCCGACGCTATGCCCGGGTCAAACGGTGTGATTGTCGGTATTGACGACATTGCCATCCACTTTCCACGCCTTTACATGGACATGAAGGACTTCGCTGACCTTCGTGGAGCCGACTACGGAAAGCTCAACAAAGGCCTTGGCCTTGAGGCGATGGCAATTCCCGACGTTCACGAGGACACCGCCACCATGGGAGCGATGGCGGTGATGCAACTCATCGACCGCAACGGCCTCGACCCAAGGGAAATCGGTCGAATGTACTTGGGAACAGAATCGGCACTTGACGGTGCGAAACCAACAGCGACCTACATCGTTGATATGCTCACGCAACGCTACGAGGAACGCTTTGGAAGCGATTGCTTTCAAACGTGCGATGTTGTCGACATGACCTTTGCCTGCATCGGGGCTGTCGATGCACTTCACACCACCCTTGACTGGGTGGCTCGCTCCGATGAGCAGGAAGAACGAATCGGCATCGTCATTTTTTCTGACAACGCCAAATATGCCTTGGAATCCTCAGGAGAATACACCCAGGGTGCTGGTGGTGGAGCCTTACTGGTGCGGCGAAACCCCCGCTTGTTGGAAATCCCCGATTGCATCGGTGTTTCAACCACCCCCGTCCATGATTTCTTCAAACCTCGACGTGAAGTCACGATTCGTTCCGTGATCTCGAACGTCATGCAACTGGCACAAGAGGCCGGCCAAACGGTGAAGAAAGGACTGGTTGACCGCATGATTCGACACCTACCCAAATCAACCGTTCGCAAACTGGGCATCTTTGCTCATGGAGAAGAAAAGGTCAGCGTTCACCGTGACGACCCTGTCTTTGACGGTCAATTTTCCAACCGATGTTACCAAAATGCCGTGCGTCAAGCCTTCCATGATTTCAGTAAAAAAGCCGTACGTCGCGGAAGAATGGACCCCGAGATGGATCTTTCATTCACCGAACAATGGGAGCGCATCATCATGCATCTTCCCTACGCTTATCAAGCCAAGCGAATGTTCCCCGATGTCTTTCGTCACGACCGAGAAGGTACGCCGATGTGGGACAACATCGTTTCGGAGATCGGCGAGATGCCAGCAGAACCCAACGACAAAAGTGAAGCAGCCATGGACGCGTGGGAAGTGGAAAAAGACCGCTATCGACGCTTGATTTCAAAGACGCCACAGTACGCCGAATTCCATGCCAGTCGCATTGAGAAGGGGCAGCGTGCAAGCAGCCTCATCGGTAACCAGTACACGGGCTCCATTTTCTTGGCCTTGATGTCCACCTTTGAATCCGACCTTGAAGACAACGCCAACCTTGACGATGCCATGTTCGGCATGTGCGGTTACGGGTCCGGAGCCAAGGCCAAGGTCTTCGAAGGGAAAGTGAACCACCGATGGCGAGAAGTGGTCGCTCGCTGGCACCTGTTTGAGCGCCTCGCTGGTCGAGTAGCCATCGACGAAATCACCTACGAAAACCTCCACAAGGGAACCCAAGACAGCAGCGTTATCGAGCCGAAAGGCGAATTCGCACTGGTGGAAATCGGTGACGAAGGCGTTGATGAAGGTGCTCGACGTTATCGATGGATCAAGTCTTAATCCTCGAAGTCGAGCACGACCTTACCGCACTCACCGGAGAGCGCGAGTTCCATGGCCTCTTCAAACCGAGCAACGGGCATTCGATGCGTCAGCACCTTCTCCACATCGATGGCCCCTCGTTCCAACAAGGCGTGCATGGTGTCCCATGTGGACCACATCTTTCGTCCGTTGATGCCTTTGAGATGGAGGTAGCGGAAGACAACTTCGTTCATGGGGACCTCCGGCATGGCCTCACCGTAAACGGAGAGGATGTTCACGTAACCGCCCATCCGCGTCGCATGGATAGCATTGGAGAGGGCAGCGGCTGAACCCGAAAACTCGCAACTGTTGTCGACGCCTCGTCCATCCGTGGCCTGCAAAATGGTCGCCACCACATCGTCGTCTTTCCCCAGCACCAAATCGGCACCCAATTCTTTGGCGAGATTCATTCGGTAGGTGTTGTCCCAATCCACTGCAATGACCGTACGCGCCCCCATCGCTTTGGCGGCGTTGACAGCAAACAATCCGATGGGTCCCAATCCATGAACGGCCACGGTTGCACCCTCAACGGGACCTCCAGTGAGCGTATGAATCGCATTGCCCAACGGGTCTTGGACAGAAGCATGCCCAGGGTCAAGGCCCTCTGGAACATGGCGAGCATTGATCGCGGGGACGGTGAAGTAAGGCGCAAAGGCCCCGTGTCCGTGGACACCAAAGATGGATCCGTTTTCGCAAACGTGTGCGTTTCCTTCGTCGCAACGAGGGCAATCCCAACAGGCGAGGTGGCACTCCACCGCAATGTGGTCACCAACGGCATGGGTCTCTACATTGTCGCCAAGGGCGACGACTACGCCGCTTGTTTCGTGGCCGGTCACGGTTCCGAGAGGAACATTTTCGCGGCTCCATTCGTCCCATTTCCAAATGTGAAGGTCAGTACCGCATACGGAGGTGGATTGAGTTTTGACGAGCACTTCCCCAGGGCCCGGTTGAGGCACTTCGTGTTCCTCGAGGCTAAATCCGCCGACTTCATCTCGGGTTTTCGTCCAAGCGGCCATGACGGTGGGAATGGAACTCACGGCTCGCCCTCGGTGGAGTGTTGGTTGGGCGCTTTTTCATCCTTCGCTCAACCCTGCATGGTGAGTGTTTGGCATGATTCGCTTGGCTGGTATGTTCGGTATGTTGATTAGGGAGGCGCGACGGCCTCAAAGCCCGTTGATGGTACAATGAAGTACGTCGTGGTCAGCGGGGGTGTCCTGTCAGGACTCGGAAAAGGCGTTACTGCGAGCAGCATCGGCGTCTTGCTCAAAAGCGCTGGGCTGCGGGTAACATCGATCAAAATCGACCCCTATCTCAACAGCGATGCTGGGACGATGTCGCCGTTCGAACACGGAGAAGTCTTCGTTCTCGACGACGGTGGCGAGGTGGACTTGGACCTCGGCAATTACGAACGATTTCTTGACATCAACTTGTCAAAAGACAACAACCTCACCACGGGAAAAATCTACGCAAAGGTCATCGAGGCGGAGCGCCGTGGCGATTACCTTGGCAAAACGGTGCAGGTGATTCCGCACATCACCGACGCCGTTCAAGATTGGATCGAGGAAGTGGCCGCCCGCCCCGCCGACGGGACCGATGAAATCCCAGATGCCTGCATCATCGAACTCGGTGGCACCGTAGGCGACATCGAATCCGCACCCTATGTTGAAGCGCTCCGCCAATTCCAGTTCCGCGTCGGTCGAGAAAACGTCACCTTTGTTCATGTCTCGCTCGTACCGGTGCTTGGCCCTGTGGGTGAACAAAAGACCAAACCCACGCAACACACGGTGAAGGAACTCCGTGGGCTTGGTATCACGCCTGACATCCTCGTTTGCCGGTCCTCGCAACCGCTCAACGACGAAACACGGAACAAACTCGCGGCGTTCTGCCATGTCAAACCTGAAGCCGTGATGTCCACACACGATGTTCCCAACATCTACCATGTACCGTTGATGCTTCAAGAGCAAGGATTGTGCGAGATACTCGGCGTGAACTGCACGGCAACAAACCTTCTGAAGGACTGGGCTGAGATGGCCCACCACCTCGACACCCTTACCGAAGAAGTCCACATCGCGATGGTTGGCAAATACACCGACTTGTCGGACGCTTATCTCTCGGTCATCAAGAGCCTGCAGCACGCAGCCATGGCGGTTGACCGCAAACTCATCATCGATTGGATTGAAGCCAGCCACCTCGAGGAGGGATGGGAGGCAGACGAACATCAGGCGGCATGGACCTTGTTGCGTGATGCGGACGGTGTTCTCGTCCCCGGTGGCTTTGGTGACCGCGGCATCGAAGGGAAGATCTTGGCAGCACACCATGCACGTACCAGCAACGTCCCCTACCTCGGTATTTGCCTTGGCCTGCAAATCGCGACCATTGAATTCTGCAGAAACGTCCTCGGCATGAAGGGTGCCAACTCAACCGAGTTCGAAGACAACCCCGAGCACGCTGCCATCGTGTTCATGCCAGAGATTTCCAAAACCCACCTCGGCGGTACCATGCGCTTGGGAAGCCGCCCCACCTTGTGGCAGGCCGACGGTTCGAAGATTCGCAGCCTCTACGGCCCCGGCGAGGCGGTTGATGAGCGACATCGCCATCGGTACGAAGTCAATCCCGACCTCATCAAGCGAATTGAAGAGGCTGGGCTGGTGTTTGTTGGCAAAGATGAATCCGGTCAACGGTGCGAGATCTTCGAATTGGAGGGGCATCCGTATTATGTCGGCGTTCAATTCCATCCCGAATTCAAATCTCGCCCAGGAAAGCCCAGCCCACCGTTCCTCGGCCTCCTCCAAGCTGCATCCCAATCCTGAAGGCTCACACCTGAGGCGATTCTCGGCCGTCGATGCAGGGTGAATGTTCAAGTGGTTCATCTCGGGTAGGAAGGCCATGGTGAACAAGCAGGCCCTCGTCGGTGGCGCTGTGGTGTTGACCTCGCTGTTTTACCTGTACCTCGGCTTGGATACCTGCGTTGACCATGCTCCTGGTGTGCCTGACACATCATGTGAAGAACTGAAGCCGTTTGTGCAGGTGCTTTGTGGCGTTCCTCCGCTGGTCATCGCAGTGTTGGTGTTTGCCCTCTCAAACGGTGAGCGGGCGTATGTGGAACTGAACAACGCCACGGTGGACGAAGAGGGGAAGATGGTCGTTGACTTGTCGCAGCATCCTTCAAACTCCCAGAAAACAATCGAAGAATGGGCAAGAACGGTCACGACCTTCAGTTCTTTTTCATTTGCTGGAAGTTTTGCCTTTGGTTTCCTCGTCACGTTGTTGGCCATCCCATTTGCGGGAATGTGTGGATTGGGAGGATGTTCTGACGATTCTTTTGCTTGGTATGAAACTTCGATTGGGCTTGTAGCGATCATCATGAAAATCAGTTATGGATTCTTCATCGCCTCAATCGGCTGCTCCCTCCTTGCAACACGCGGCGCGTTTGATTCGATCGATTTGGGAAGCCTTGGCAAGAAAAGTTCGCCCGATGTCGTTCGGGTTGATTGCCCTGAATGTGGGCAACAGCTTCGTTTTCCAGCCGATTTTTCTGGCAAAGTGAAGTGCCCTGCCTGCGAAGCCGTGTTTACAACCGATGAAGCCCAAGAGCGGGCTTAATCGTCCACGGAGATCCATTCGTGAACGAGGTTCGGGAGAAGTTCGCCGGCTTTCCCGAGATGCATTTCATCAAACGCGTCGCTGTTGACCGGAGCTTCGGCGTTGACGAGTACGGTTCTTGCACTGACCGAACGGGCAACATCGACCAAGCCTGCAGCGGGATAAACGTGTCCAGAACTTCCCACGACGATGAACACCTCACAGGCTTCAACCGCCGAATAAATCTCCTCGAGTTGCATCGGCATTTCGCCAAACCAAACGATGTCGGGGCGCAAACGTTGGGGCTCACTGCAACACGTGCAGGACAGAAAATCATCACCAAGATCCGCTGCCTCCATGCGATGTTCCTTTCGCCCGCTGCCTTCGCAACGAAGCGTTTCCAACCGCCCGTGCATGTGGAGAACCTCGGTGCTGCCGCCTCGCTCGTGCAGGTCGTCGACGTTTTGCGTGATGAGCAAAAAAGAGGGAATACTCTGCTGGAGGGTTGCCAGTGCTCGGTGTGCAGGGTTGGGTTCCACCTCC
>PBUZ01000032.1 GCA_002728035.1 Methanobacteriota archaeon | reverse complement strand
CCTCATGTGCTTGGTATTTCAATCATGCGCCGCACCTCGCCTCCCGTCGCATGCCTTCATCATGCGGGAAACCCGTTGTTTCAAGAAGTGGCTTAGCGTGCGTACATCATGCGCACCTCATCTTCAGCCATCCAACTCATGGCGCTGCTGCTGATGCTTTCGCTCTCGCCCATGGTGATGTCGAGTCATGCACGAAGTGTTCACAGCACCTCCACGGTCGATTTGTTTCCCCAAGGCAACATGGCCGATCCATCCGTTTGGACGGTGGGTGCTGAGACCTCGTTTACAGCAGAACCAGCAACCTACACCGAAAGCATGGTCGCTGACCAACGGCTGACGATGATTCATCATCGCCCAGTTCACCTCGATACGATGACCGTTTGGTCAACAACTTCGCCAACCAATTCCAACGCTTCCATCGGCGCTCCCGACGGTGCGAGCACATGGTCAACGGGGCCTGAGATCGAATTGACGGACTTTGACACATCGGGTTTGGAATCCTATGCCATCTCGGAAATCCACATGCGGGGCGTGTTCCAAATCACGGACGCCTTGCAAGAGGACACCGTCCGTATCTCGGTTCAACACGGCGACGGCTTCGACCTGCTCAAGACGTTCGCTCACACACAGGGAAACGTGGATTACATCAACAATTCTGCCTACAGGGTCAACATCACGGATTTGATGGATTGGACCTGGAACGACATCGCAACGATGGTGTTCACCTTGGATTATGTCTCAGCAGGCGGTGTTGACGACGCACGTCTCGTCGTCGATGCACTCGGCTTGGACATCACCGTTCAAACGCCTTGGTACGGCGGTGAAGTTGGGTTCGCATCCACCACCTTTTCCGGCCATGAGATGCCGGTAGTCGGTCTCGACCTGGAGCGCGGCACCACCACCAATGCTGCCCTCGATACTTGTGGATTAACCCCGACGGTCGAAGGAACCACAGGCGAGTGGACCAGCGAACTTCTCTTCCACCCACCCGAACAAACGCTCGGCCGAGTCCATTTGTCGACGAGTGTCGGTGACNTGGNNAATGTCTCGNTTGAATATGCNGTTTCGTCCGATGGTGNATCCGTNGGTGAATTCAGCCCGCTCACNCCTGGCACCCTGTTGCCTCAAGCGACGGCCTACCAAGTGCGCCTTATCATGACGGATGTGTGTGTAGACAGCGTTTGGGTGGATGTCAACGACCCCTCACTTGGCTTGAGCGGACGGATCTTCGGGACGAACGAGGGCATCGATGCAGACTACTCACGGTGGTTGATCTTCGTCAACGACGAATTGGTTTCAAACGAACCGATGAGCGTGAGCACCTTCTCCCACCAGTGGCCCATCGGCGCTTACCTCCAACCCGGTGCGACATCGCTGACCGTGGAGCTTCGCGCATGGTTCACTTGGGATTCTGACGGTTCCGAGAGCCATACTGCACTGGAAATCTCATCCATTTCGGTCACAGGAGGGTTCGCCATTCAATGGGACGAAGACCCCGTTTGCGAACCGCTTGGTGAACAAACGCTTCTCGAAGACAACGGTGGTATCATTCTGCCTTTGCTGCGCCGATGCAGCGATGACCGAACGGCCAACACCGACCTCAGCGTACAGTTCTCCAACACGAACGAAGAACTCGTCGCCGTTGACTTGACGGAAGGTGATGTTCGCCTTCGTTTATTGCCCGAGGCCAACGGTCAGGCTATCATCGGCATCACCGTGAGCGATGCTGCTGGCAACGCGTGGACCGATGCGTTCACCTTGGTGGTCGATGCCGTTGATGACCGCCCGATACTGGAAGAATTCCAATCCTTGATACCCGTGGAACGCGATGTCCCCACCCTCATCAACGTCACGTGGAGTGATGTTGATTCAACGCAGGTCACTGCATCGACCAACCGGTCTTGGGCGACGGTGGATTTGCAAGCAAACACGTTGTCCGTTACGCCACCAAATGTTGGCTTCCACTCGGTACTTTTGTCGCTGTGCGACCAATCGGGTTGTACTGAACGAGAAGTGGACCTTGAGGTTATGGCCCTTGCAGATTTGGTCGTGGAAAGCATCGACTTTGGTACGGATACCTTGACCCAAGGCGATGTGGTTTCAATGCGAGTGTTGGTACGCAATCAGGGTCATGCGGAAGCAACCATGGTTTCGGTTCGCTGCCAGACCGACGAACAACTCATCGGCGTTGAAACGATCGCCATNATCAACCCCGGAGAATTGCGTGCTGTGAACTGCGACTGGCAAATCCCCAACGACGCCCGAGTGCTTCGATTTGCCGCTGTATTGGACAGGGGTTTGGAAATACCTGAAGGANATGAAANCAACAACGANCTTGAANAATTGATGGCCATTGTCGAGCAACCTGTGCAAGACACGGCTGGTTCCGATGATGCGCTGTCGAGTACCTTCCTTTGGGTTGGCATNGTTGGAATTGCCTTNGGAATTCTNGCCTTTTTGAAATTCGCCATGCCAGCAAAAATCAAGAAAATCGAGTGAGAAAGCACCGCTCACTCCNCCTCCTGGTTCAATGCATGGATGTCGGATAACGCGGAAAACACACTCAAACTTCATAACCAGACCGTATCAGAGGTGGTTGCTTTGAGGTCGTGGGGGCCGTTCAACCTTGGTTGANAAAGCAGGAGTGGGGACCATGTCTCAATTGAAAATCCGCATAGAAACGGACGAATACATCTACGAAGAATACATCGAAGCGTGAGCTCAGGATGCTGTGGACCAACGCCGAGGGTACACCTCGGTGTCCATCAGGACCATGCTNGGGCGAGCNACTTCGCCGCCTTCCATCGCGACGATCGTNGCTGAGTCNGCCTTGAGTTTCACAAAGCCAACGGCTTCGTCCTTCAACGACGTGACCAGCAATTCAGTACCCTTCGAGAGGTCGGTCGGTAGATTCACAAGTCCAGGTCGCAACAACGGAGCCCCGAACGTCATNGCAGCAACGGCGCTGTCCTTGATTTGGCAGCGAGGAAGATCGACCAGCAGTTTCTCGATGGGNTGAACAACGGCCTTCAATGCGTCTTCTTGACCGCATTCTTTCCACAACCAGACAGCATCCGCCANTTGGTCCATGGTGATGCACTGCGTGAGATCAAACATCCCCGAGGANTCGCGTCGAAGTTCCTTGAGGTCAACGGGGGTGTTGAGCATGAGCCCCATGTCCCTCGCCATTGTACGAATGTATGTTCCCGCTTCGCAGGTGATGCGAGCAACCGCATCTTTTCCATCGACGTCGAGCAGTTCAAAGGCATGAATTGTACGCGTACGAACCTGCACTTTGACCGCAGACACTTCTGGAGGCACGTTGTAGATTCTGCCCGTCATGGAGGCCATCGTGGACTTCAAGACGCTTTCCTCTGGTATGTCCTTGAATCGAAACACAGCGATGTAGGATTTGCGATGCTTCAGGATCTTGTTGGTGATTTTCATGCATCGGCCCGTCATCAACGGCAGGACACCCGTTGCAAAGGGGTCGAGGGTCCCGCCGTGACCAAGGCGTTCAAGACCCAACAGNTCTCTNGCCCATGCTGCCAGTTGATGCGAAGTCGGACCAGCAGGTTTGTCGATGAGNATAAANCCCGAAGCGAGCCGTTCCTCGAGNGAGCGGTCATCGGGAGCACCTCCAAANGCGCTGTCCGTTGTTGGAGATTCCTCAAGGACATGCATGCTCATTGTTCATCCTCCAACATGGCGACGACATGCTCCAGTATTTCAGTTGCATTGAGGTTCGTCGCATCNAGAACCANGGTGTACGGGGTCGGGTCTTGCGGCACGAGATCGTAGAGAAGACGGAAGCGTTCCTCATCCACGGCTGCGCGTGAACGATTGGCAGCCAAGGCTTGNTCAAACGTCGTTCCCTCTCGGTGTGCAACGCGACGAGCACGCTCCTCATCGGTGACNTCCAACCACAAGCGCACACAATCCAAACCAAGTTTGTGTGCCCACCAGCCCGCAAGCCTNGATTCAACGATGTCAGAGGGTGCATCGCCGACCATTTTCTCNTTCAGGAGNGCATCGAGGGAACGGTCAACATCAAGTTCTTGCTTGCAGAGTTCACCAAAGTCGGCAAGACTCATTGCTCGGCGCTTTGCTTCTTCCCTGAAGACGTCGCCTCCATTCAGCGAGGACCAGCCAAAGCGTTCTACGAGACCGTTCACAAGGGTGCTGGTTCCGCTACCGGGGTGACCGGAAACTGTGATGCGGACCATGGTCACACCCATTCATGGAAGCAAATATTGCAACGCTTGGTTCTCGGGCCGTCGTGTGTGATCACATCGCCATCGCATTCTGGGCAGACGAGTGCAGCAGAACTTGGGGCGGGTTGGCTTGCTGCTGATGCGCTCGCTGCATTGGAAGATGGCTTCTTTTTGTGCTGTTGACTGCGCTTGGCACGCTGTTGGCGTTTTCGCGTTTGCGAAGACGTGGCAACCGGTTTTGCTGCAACCAAATGGAGGAGCGGTTCCTTCAACACTTCACCGGCCTCAACCAACGGGTGGGTNCGGTAGCGAGCGAGTTTGATGTGACGGTCGAGCGCACGGCCGTAGGCAGCGCTCATGCAGATGTAGCAACAAATCCATGCAGGGAAGAACAGAAACCTCCCGTCCATCAAATGCCATTCTGGTGCCCATGGAAGGGACACATAGTCAACTCGGAAGGTCTCGACCTTCGTGGTGAGCCATGCGAAAATACCGATGATGAAAATCATCGTGAACATCATCGGTTTCATGGCCCCCATTTGGACCTCGAGTTGTTCGGGCATCATCTGTTGCTGGAGGGTCATCGCCTTCTCTTGGAGAATGGGGTCTCGAGAAAGACGGGCCTCGTTCATCATTTGACGAACTTGCCCTTGTCGATGACCGATGTGGGCCTGGTCCATGGGGTCAACGAAGAAATTGCGAATGACCGTGTTGAGCGTCATCGAAAAAATACCCAAAATCATCACCGTGATGACGAAAAAGGATTCCTCCGGGAGCAGAGGAGAGAGCAAGGGGTCTGCCGTTGTCCCAAGTGAGGTGCGAATGGATGGCGTCATGATGAGCACGGTCATCAAGATCATGAACAGGAGCATCATGAACATCGAGCCACCTGGGGGAGGTGGTGGAGGCGGTGATGAGCCGTTGGCCATGATGACAAGCCGTCGCAGGTAGGGCATGAAGGTTAGCATTCATTTTCATCATGATGAGCCCCTTCCTAACCTTGGGTGAAGTTCAAACATGAGCAACCCGTGGTCTATCCATGCGACAAAAGCGACCGCTCGATGTTGAACCAACATGGCGTTATCCTTTGCCCATGCCAATGCCAGGCCAGCCCGTCTGTGCAACAGAGTTCGAAGCGATGGAGCAACTCGCCCGTCTCCCCTCACCTCCCAAGATGTTTTTTTGGACCGATGAAGACCGAAAATGCCCCGAAGGATGGAGTTTTATTGCCAGCATCCGAGAAGGCGTTCCACCGAGTGGGATTGAGGCCGAACTGGCTGCGTGGGCGTCTCAGTATCCAAAGGCTTGGTTGGCGGTTGATTTGCGCGACGGCATGCTCCCCCCGTCAACCGTTCGCCCGCTTGAAGACGTCTTGAGTTCACTCAAGCGACCGGTGATCGTGGTGGTAAGTCGCTCTCCAGACCATGAAGACTGGCCGCAATGGGTTCTCCCAGAGTGAAGCGCTCCGAAGAGCACCATCGCTCGATGGTTGTTCTTCTCGATCACTCGGTGAAGGTGTAGCCACAAGCCGAGCAGACGGTGGCATCTGCAGCGTTCATGGTGTTGCAAATCATACACGCCTTTTCCTCTGCAGCGTCCGAAGCAGACTCTTCTGGAGCTGCCTCGGGCTCGGACGCTTCTTCGGCGGATTCCTCAGCGGGTGCTTCCTCTTCAGCCGGTGCTTCCTCTGCGGGTGCTTCCTCNCCGTCGGCGTGTTGCTCGTTCCATGCCTTTGCAGCATCCTCCAACTCTGCCTTCTTGAGGTAGCCGTTGTCATCGTGGTCGTAACCAGCGGCAAAGACGACGAACTCATCTCGNTGGGCGACATCGATACCTGCCGCTTCCATGACACGCAAGAGCATGTCTTCACGGAATTTCATGGCAGGGGCGGTCGCTTCCTTGACTTCGCCATCGTCGGCTGAAGCGTCCTCGGTCGCTTCTGCATCAGTTGCTTCTTCCTCAGACTCAATGACTGGTAGGTCTTCGGATTCGATCTCATCGCCAAAGTGAACGCCGTGGAAGCGGTTCAGGGCCTCTGCGTCAACTTCTCCACTTCCCTTGATGTCAAAGGAAACTTCGAGACGCTCGCCTTTCTCCACCTTCGGGACGTGCCAGACGATGTGAAGTCCACCTTCACCGTCTTCGGATGTCATCGTAACATCGTCGCGCTTGCCGTCACCGTTCTTCATCTCCCAATCCTTGATTTCAAACTGAGCGGGTAGAACGTCGTTGATGTAGAGGTCGCTCAAGGCCGTGTCACCGTTGTTCTCGAACAAGATCAAGACTTCATAGCGGCCTTTTCCACCGAGTGGAATGGCTTGCTTACCGGCACTGAAGTTTCGGCGGTTGTGCACAACCTTCACCGAAGGCGTCGCTGTTGGCTCTCGGGTACAAATGGGGCCGAAGCGCTCAGCACTGAACTCGATACGAGCAGGAGCATCGACTCGCTCGTTCGCAGGTGATGGGTCCGGAGCCACCAACGGGTAGGAGATTTCAATCGACTTCTTTGGCTTCAAACCGAGAGGACCACGGGTGCCAATGGTAAGGGTCATGGTGTGACCCTGTCCGTCGGGCGAGCGGTGTTCCTTCTCAAGCGTGATGCCTTCAACCATCTCAACCTTGAATTGGTCGTCGTCGAGGGCTTTTCCATCGAGTTTAATGGTCAACTGGTCGGCAGAAGGTGCCTCGAACAAGCCAGGGATATCGTCGGTGACGCGCATGAGATTGATGGGAGCAGACCCTTTATTGGTCAACTTCATGGTGGCATGCACCTTTTGGTTTCGGTAGGAGCGGAGGCTACCCGTTGAGTAGGATTTCTCAACATCGGCTTCGAGCACATCGAGCTTCTTCTCCTCAAGGGTCATGCTGCCTTCTGAAGTTTGCACGGCACGAGGCAAGACGGTGTAAACAAGTTCGTAGGTGAAGTCGGGTTCTGATTGTGCCATGACCACGCGCTCTTCGGATTCCCACTTTCCGTTTGGCGTCACGTCTTGGTCAACATCGTGAATGTCAAAGAGCAGGTCATCGCTTCCTTTCATGCGAACTTGCAGTTTTGTCAAATCAACGGCAAACGACGAGCGGTTTTCGAAAATGGCTTGACACTTCCAGTTGTCTGGGCGTTCATCCTCTCGAACTCGCATGTAGGTAAAGCCACGACAGAAAGCGTCGAGTTCGCGGAAGGCCATGCTGGAAACCGTAGCATCTGCGAGGTAGGTAGCGGTAGCCTTGCCGGCTTTGATGGCCTTCGTCGAAGACACAGAGATGGTTCCTTCAAGCGAAAGCGATTGCTTTTCTCCGGGCTGAAGACGTCCCACGGTCCAAGTAATCACACCGTCGTCGAGGTCAGCACCGCCGACCATCTCAAAGTGCATCTGCTCGGCGAGTGGACGGGTGACCACAACATCATGAAGTTCAACTGCGGAGAGGTTTTCGACCTCAAGTTCCATGGCGATGGCACCGGGGTCTTCGTTGATGGCCACAGAGAGCGAACGCTCTTGGGAGCGAGAAGGGTTGGTGTCCAAACGCTCTCGAAGGGTCATCATTTGCTTTCCATTGACCTTGTACGACATGGTGTGGTTCTTTGATGGCTCAAGTTCGTCAACCGAAACATGCTCTCCACCGATGTCGGTGGATTCAATGTTGTCCAAGAGCACATCAATGTCGTAGATTCGGTCATCAGCAGAGGGGTTGTTGACGGTCAACGTTCCCTTGATATTTTGCTTGATGATCGCACCATCAGCATTCAAGGTGGTCGTTTCGACTTCGTGAAGCGTTCCTTCCAGTTTGTCACCAGCGACGGCTTCGACCTCAGCAATGCTTCGAATGGTAGCACCGGCTTGTTCTCCAGTCAGGTCGGCAGGTTCCAAACCAGGAACGGGCGCATCTTCTGCAGGAGCGGGTTCGAGTGCGCCGAGGGGGTCAGCGGGTGGTGCGGGTGGTGCTGCCAACGGATCCATGAGTGGGTCTGCGGCAGGGGCCTCGGGCATGGGAGGCATCTCAGGAGGTGCAGGAGGTGCTGCCAACGGGTCCATGAGCGGGTCTGCGGCAGGAGCCTCGGGCATGGGAGGCATCGGAGGCATCTCGGGAGGTGCTGGTGGTGCTGCCAACGGGTCCATGAGCGGGTCTGCAGCAGGGGCCTCGGGCATCGGAGGCATCGGTGGCATCTCGGGGGGTGCCTCGGGAGCTTCGGGAGCGTCAGGCATTGGAGGCATCGGTGGCATTTCGGGAGGTGCCTCGGGAGCGTCAGGCATTGGAGGCATCGGTGGCATTTCGGGGGGTGCCTCG
>PBUZ01000031.1 GCA_002728035.1 Methanobacteriota archaeon | reverse complement strand
ATCCCAACCTACGAGGTTGACCTCAAAATGTCGCAGTGGCAGCCGATGTACCCACAAATAACCATCATCGCCAACGGATTGGAAGGCCAAGACCTCGAGTTGTTCATCGACGGACTGGACACCACGCAACCTCGCAATGTAGAACTGAACGCCTTGTTTTCCACACAGGAGAACCTGACCGTCCCGCGCGTATCCGTGGACATGCACTACGATGCGGGCGTACGCCTCAAGTCCGCGCATGCCATCCTCATCGACCACCAAGCCAAGACTCGGGTTGAAGCCCTCGTGGTCGGCATCCCGCAATCCACCGATGTATCGGCGGTGATCGGTGATATCCTGATTCTCGACCTGGTCGTACCTGAGGCGTACCGCACCAACGGCCACTCCGCCGATTCGCTGATGCTCAAGCAACTGCGTTACATCGACGGGTTCTGGTGGCCATCAACCGCCTTCATGCGAGATTTGCCCGGTGAGATGCATTTGGCCACCGAACCCGACACCCGCTTCGACATCCGTGAGGAAACGTCGTTCCAAGGCATGCGAACGCTGGATTATTCCTCCAACACCGACGACATGGACCTGTACCTCGAGGCAAGCGGTCGCGCCATCGACGCCAAGGGCGATGTGTTGATGCTCGCCGAGAACCTCCCGACGAGGTTTGTGTTGTCGCTCACCGATGATTTTGGCATGCGAGTCGATTCTTCAGGTAAGGGCGTTGAGCGGGTCTATGTTCGACAAACGGACGTTCCCGCAACCCCCGGTGTGACCATCGAGCGGGTGGAAGTGGTCGGTCAAAACTTGAAGGGCGCGACCATCCACATTTACACTGGACCTGGCGAATTCCCTCTTATCGTGATCGATGACATCACCGATGGGCGTTTGGTCGCGAGTGCCCAAGCCTTCGTTGAGCCCGGCCTGGTCTACCCAATCTTTGGGGACATGAAACTCGAGGGCAGGGCCGTCCTGCTCGATGCACAATTCACGGGCATCGTGCCCACCGCTTCCTCCATCGGCGTCAACGGCATCGTGACCGATTTGTCACTCATTGGTTCGTTGACCGGCGAGTTCGTCGAAACACGACACATCATGGTGGTCGAACCGATCAGCACCATCATCGCCAGTGGGTTGGCCATGATTTTCGGGTGATGCTTCATGACACGGCCAAGCGAAGAGGCATTGCGTCAGGGAGGAAGTCCCCCTGAAGGAGAGGACCTTGAGGCATGGGAGGCCGCTCAAGAAGCTGCAAAACTGCTCAGCACGCTCCGAAAGGAAATCACACCCACACGGGTGGCCATGGCGGGTGCAGTCCTGCTGTTGTTGATCACGATGACCATGAGCGGGTGGTATTGGCTCCTGCCACGGGATGCGGTGACCATTGAAACGCATTACATGCAGCGAGGTGGGCATCTGATGATGACGGAACTCCACAACGACGGCAGCCGTTCCATCACGGATTTCCGAATTGACATTGAATTTCAAACCGAAGAAGGGGAGCGCATTGATTCGGTGTCCCTTGAACTTCGTGAGATGGAAGCCCATTCTTCTATTTCTGGTGATGAACTCGAAATGATGGTTGTGGGCTACACCGTATGGGATACATATCGTCTCGTTATCGACGTTGAGTATGTCGATTACACGGGTGAGTTGAGGCAGTTTGAGGTCATGCACGAAGTCGGCTATTGGTCTCAAGAAATTTTCATGGACAAAGCGGAACGGCACACATGGCCGTTCAACTGAGGTTGTCTGCAAGCCACGAGCGAACCGATAAAGAACTGGAGCAAAAGGGGATTTTATGGCGGGCACTTCTCAACGATATGCCGCCGTGATGTTTGTGCTTCTGTTGGTCATGTCCACCAGCACCTCCCTGCTCTCGCCAAGCACGCAAAACCACGAGCAACAAAGCACCTTTTCACCAGACTGGGTGCGCTTTGAAGTCAAAGAAGACGTCTACTTTAACGCCGTTGGCACCCTTGATGAATCGGTCACGTTGGAGGAGCGAGCAGCGATGGCGATCGGGCCGTTCGGTACCTTTGACGCTGAGGGACTCACGCTCAATCGCCCCGTCCCCGCCATGTTGATGGAGCCACGCTTTGACCTGTTGATGCTCATCGCTTCCAACGAGATGCGGTTGCAGGAGTTGCGCTTGGAACTCAACAACATCCAAGGCCTTGCCGTGCGAGAGCACGTCGCTCCATCGGGCCTGATGGTTCAGGGCACGCCGATGGCGCTTCAGCAGGCGGAGGCACACCCTGGACTCGTCGCCAGTCATGCGGTGCCCTTGGGCATGCTTCTCGACGGGGACCTGCTCGATGTGTTGCTGCTTGAAGGCGGGGAAGCGGCCCTCGCCAATCGACTGCTTCGACTTGAGGGGTGGCGCAATGACCACGGGCCGCTTGAAACGGTGTCCTTGGTCGATGAACAAGACCACCGTTTGGAACAATCCCTTGGGGAGGTTGCTCGCCAAACCTTCGTTGAATCTCGCGTCTGGGACGATGGGCGTTACGAGGGGAAGCTCGCTGATGTGCCTCTTGAACAAGTCCTGTTGCAACCCGCTGTGATGTACCTGCGAGCCGACCCTGCATTTGCAGCGTTCAACGACTTTTCCCGAAATCACATGAAAACCAACACCATGGCGACCTTCTATACAACCGATCTCGATGGTTCGGGCCAAATCGTGGCGGTTGCTGATTCGGGATTGGACGAAGATCACGGCGATTTCGGAAGTCGGATCATCGGTTCATACGATGTCATTGGTGACGGCTCGACCGCCGACAAACACTCAGGACACGGTACGCACGTTTCGTGCACGGTGCTTGGGGATGGCTCGAGGGGGGGCTATCAGGGGGTGGCGCAATCCGCCGAACTCTATTTCCAAGCGATGGAGAACGACAACTCGGGTAATTTCCAGTCCCCTTCGCTCAACAATTTGCTCAACACGGCCTACAACGCTGGTGCTCGAACACACACCAATTCGTGGGGTTCATCCGCAGCAAGTGAACAATCGAAATACAATTCTGAGACCGAAGACGTTGATGACCGTGCGAATTACTTTGACCGGTACTACAACGGTGTCGGTGGGCTGACCATTCTCTTCGCTGCCGGAAACGATGGCCCGAACTCCGGAACGGTTTCACCACCCGCAACAGCGAAGAACGTCATCTCGGTTGGCAATCACCAGAACCGCTTCTCTGGCGCTCCGGACACCATCATGAGCGGCTCGTCTCGCGGGCCAACCGAGGACGGGCGCATCAAACCCGACCTCGTTGCACCTGGCGGCTGGGTTCGGTCCTGCCGTGCACAGGAGGCAACCGATACCGGCAGTGCCTCATGGTCCAACACGTACTATCTGGAGTACACCGGTACCTCGATGGCCACGCCCAACGCCGCTGGTGCAGCGCTCATGATTCGGGAATACCTCGAGGAAATCGCTCAACGACCCTCGCCCCAAGGCGCCTTGGTCAAGGCGTTGATGGTGCTCGGGGCCCAAGACATTGGAACCCGAGACATTCCCAACGATGATGAAGGATGGGGGCGCGTGAATCTTCGAAACACCCTGGCTCCCTCAAGCGGGCAAGGCATATGGGTGGATGATCGCTCGGTGATGTCTGGAACCGGCAACAGCAAGTCGTATTCGTTCAATGTCACGCAGACGGGGCCGTTCAAAACCGTCCTCACTTGGTCTGACGAGCGAGGCTCTCGCTTCTCAACTGCGCAGTTGGTCAACGACCTTGACCTCGAGGTGACGGCTCCCGACGGAACGGTGTACCTTGGCAACGACTTCGCCAACGGTCGCTCAACAACCGGCGGCACGCGAGACAGCATCAACAACCTCGAGGTTGTTCTCGTGGACGGTGCGGGTGCTGGAACGTGGACGGTGAAGGTCAAGGATGCTCAGCACAGCGGCACGAAATCACAGCCGTATGCCATCGCTGTCCAGGGTTATGGAGTCAACGATTTGCGACCTGACCCGAAAGTGGTCCCCGAAACGTTCGCCATGGATGTGGGGATTCCTCAAGTTGATGACCCCGTTCAATTGACCACATCGTTCTTCAATTTTGGTAACGTCAAAGCCGACGCCTTCCCCATCGCCTTTGAAGTGGACGGAACCGAGATTTCCCGCAAGACGATTGAATTGGGTGCTGGCGCCACCAAGGAAATTTATTGGTCTTGGACACCTCAAACGGCAGGAACATCCACGCTCTCGTTCATCATCGACCCCGACGACAACATGGAAGAAATCCGCGAAGACAACAACCGGCTCGATGTCCAGGTCAACATCACGGCACCTGGCGTGAAATTGGAAACGGCTTCGCCAGTGCAAGTGCTTGGTTCAAGCGAGATCACCACCACTTCATGGAACATCAGTCTTACCAACACGGCGCTCATTGCGACCAATGCCTCGATGGAAACCGGTCAGGTTCTCTGGGTAGAATCAGGGGTCATTATGCCCTGGTACATCGGCAGCACGGAATCAAACTTTAGCATGGAAGGACAGGCGTCGGAGGACGTCACCGTCACCTTGGTCCACCCTGCACCTCCTGCCCCCGGCACGTACCGCATCGACCTTCGCGCCATCGATGTGGACAACGGCGTTGACTACCCGTTGGAACTCGACCTTGTGGTTCCAGAGCTTCCCGAAGCGGCGTTGGAGTTTGATTACGAGATTGTGCCCGTTCATCCCAAGGAATCAACCAATATCTCGGTCCGGTTCTACAACAACGGCAACGCTCCCATTGGTTACGACCTGTTCCTTGACCCGCCAACGGGTTGGAAGGCAGGATTTTCCAACCTCGGTAGCGAAGCCGGCGCATCATCCGGTTCCACGGGCCTGATCAACAGCGAAGCCTACCGCACCGTTGGCTTGACCTTCACGCCCCCGCAGGTCATGACGGCTGCAGGCACAGACAGAATCGTCCGATTGACCGCAGTCAGTCAAACGGACAATGCGGAAACAACCGTGTTTGAAATCCCCATTCAAGTCATCACGGTTCGAGAAATCTTGGTCAACATCGAATCGAACTTCGGTACGCTACGTCCCGATTCGTCGTTAACGCTTCGTTACTCGTTGGAGAACAGAGGCAACATCGGTCTCGAATTGGCGCCATCGTTTGAGCTTCCCAGCGGGTGGTCGGTCAGCTCCGCCGTGGAACCCATCGACTTGCCGTGGGCGACCAGCACGAACTTGCAGTACACGTTCGAAGCCAACAGCAATGCTCGTTCGGGTACCATCAAATTCAATCTCGACAACGGCTCAACTCGATTTGTCTGGGAGGGTCTGCTTGAGGTCGAGGTGTTGCCCGAGCCAGAATTGACCTTCGTCAGTCTGAACCTTCAGGACGGAACAAGTTACGGTACGCCCCAAGGCGAGGGTGCACATCCGTCTGGAGAAGCCATGACCTTCACTTGGTTGCTCACCAACAAAGCCGATACGGATTGGTCACCAAGTGCCAGTTTGCAACTCGAGAGTAACCTGTTTGGTGATTGTACACCCGTCGATACGGTCGGTTTAGGGGATGTTGTTCCCGTCGTTTGCTCGGTCCTCATCGCAGCCAACACCCCCCCTGGGGATGAACCATCGTTTACCCTCTTGCTCAGCGACGGCACCGTCGAGCTCAGCACGACCGTTGGTTTGCTTGTTGCGGCCAATGAAGAAGTCACGTGGGATGTCGGAAACGTGCCACAATTTACCACGGGCGAAGAGCGACAAATCACCGTGGAAATCACCAACAGCGGCAACATCCCTCTCCAACGCCAAGTGGTGTTGGATGTTCCCGATGCATGGACTGCTTCGGTTGATGGAACGGACATCATCGACCTTGAAGTGGGTCAATCTGCATTGGTCCGCATCACGGTTCGCGCCGATTCTCCCGGTACCAGCACCCTCGGTGTTGCACTTTCACAAAGCACGGCTACCGATGCCGAGTACCGCATTGCGATCGCTGCGACTGGAGAACCCATGGGGACTGGAGGAGGTGCTGGGTTGAGTCCAGGTGTCGCTGTTGGCCTGCTTGTCCTCATCGTGCTGGTCGCGTTGGGATACATTGGCACACAGCTCCGAGGTCGCAACGAATCAACCAAATCGTTCGCAACCCCCTTGGTGGTACCATCTCCAGCCGTCCAAACGCCAACTGCAGTGGTATCGCATGCGCAAACAACACCCGCTTCCCCGGCATCATCCTCTGCCCATCCGGTTTGTTGGACCTGTCGGCAACCCATCACCACAGCGGCCGTCGGTTGCCCTTCTTGTGGTGCACGTTACCATGCGGACGGGACGGGTGGCTGCAATGCAAACACCATCGCTGAATGCGTGAACTGCCAAGCGGACTCATCGACCTTTGTCCGAGCTTGAGCATTGGTCGTCGTTGATGCAACAGAAGCATAGGGTTTTGATAGGAGAACCGTGAGGCAAGGGCATGGTGCCTCGTGCTGCCGCGAACGACGCTGCTCGGCGCAAGGCGTGGCTCCTCGTCGTATTGATGTGCTCGGCGTTCCTTCCGCTGATGGCCTCTCCTGTCGCTGCGGACGGTGGTAGAGCCGGTAGTATCAGCGTAACGGGCATTCCCGGAAGCCTTGAAGTCAATCCTGGCGAAGCGGGAGAATACACGGTGCGGGTTCGCAACACCGGCTCGGACCCTGTCACCGTTCAACTTTCAGCCTCGCAAGAAGCCACCGAAGATTGCAACGGCTTTTCTTCTTCAATCACGCAAATTCCCGGGCAAATCGACGGCGGCTCGTACGAAGAAGCCGCCATGAATGTCACCGTCGCGCAGACGGTCGAAGCCGGAGCATCTTGTGACACCACCATCACGGCTACCGTTACCGCCGTCATCGGCGCTCCCGCTGCAGAAATTCCCGAGCCCGCAACGGATGTCGTGACCACGACTGCAGCCGATGGCTCTGGCAGCGCCGTGTTTGGCGTTGATCTCACCATCGACGACAGTGAGAAGAATTGGGGCGGCGAAGACGAAATCAACTATTTCGTTGAGATTGAAAACACAGGGCAAACCAACCAAACGGTCAACCTTGAAGTGGCTGAAAATTCAGGCCCAAGCTGCGTCTCAACATCCGCCTTCACCGTCACCTTGAGTGAATCAACCGTCAATGTGGATCAAGAAGACACGGAAACGGTAACGGTGACGGTTGAAGTGCCAGAAGGACAATCCGCTGACAAGTATTGTTGGGACATCACAGGAACCGTTGCGAACGACCCCTCACAAGAGGCCAAGGACACCGAGAGTTTCGATTTAACCGTGCCCGAATTGAAGGAATGCAGCCTTGCCCTGAGCAAGACCAGCGTGAGCGTGAATCCCGGTGACGACACCACGGTGGAAGCCACCTACGTCAACGATGGAAACGCTGACTGGAACGTGTATGCCTCAGCGGTGGGTTCCAAAGCGGGTAGTTGGGTGAGTGTTGACGGCCCCTCCTCAGGNCTCTTGCCCTACGACGACGGGAACGGTGAACGTTCCTTTGATTTCATCATCTCTCCCGATGATTCGGTCACGGCTGGGTCAGAAACGGTGGTAAGCATTGTTGGAAAGGAAGGGGCCAACGGCGCCGTCAAGTGCCAAGAAGACCTTCGCATCATCGTGGGTCAGTCGAGAGGTGCCAGCATCTCCCTCGCCAATTCATTGTTGTCCAACATTGAGCCAGGAAGCAACAAATCGACCACGCTCACCATCACCAATCAAGGCAACGGCCAGGACAACCTTCGCGTGGCATCATCCATCGCACCTACGGGCTGGGCTGTTCAGTTGGAAACTTCCAGCGTTTCGGTTGGCTCAAAGCACGGCAATGAGAAATCCGTCACGGTTGAGTTGACCGTTCGCGTGCCAAGCAATGCACTCGCCACCCAAGATGGGGTTGATTTGACGTTCAGCGTCTTGCCTTCCAGTGGAGGCACAGCCTACGACACCGTCGACCTCCGGGTGACGGTTGCCGCGATTCACAGCATGGAGATCAACACACCTGCTACCGACCAAACGGGTCGCTCAGGAACCGAGGTTCGCTTCCCGATCGAGTTGATCAACGAAGGCAACATCAAAGACACCATCGGGCTTTCCGTGATCTCGCAAACGGCGACACCGGCCTGGGCCACGTCCTTTGAAGACGGTGACGGGATGCCGTTCACGGAGATTGACATCGAACCGCAATCGACCACAACGGTGTACTTGGTGGTCAACATTGATGGTGAAGAAGAACTCGAAAGCAGCCGCTTGACCGTGCGTGTGCGCAACAAGGATGACCCGAATTCTCAGGACAACGACGGTGACGGTATCCCCGACAACCAACGGGAAGGAGAATTCCTCGCGGTTTTGTCCGACCGAAACTTCTCCATGGATTTGCGCTTGGTCGATACCGATACGGCCACGACCGCTTCGGTGGTCTTGCCTCCCAACGGTGAGCAAACCATCGGTATGTGGGTGCGAAACACCGGGGACGGCACAGACGATGCAGTGTTCACGCTCGGTGGACTTGAAGGCATTGCCACCCGTTCCATGTCCGCTTATGGGCTGCCCGTTGATGGCTCCTTGCAGGTTCCAAAGGGCTACGGAATTTGGGACATCGGTAACGCCACCTTCGTCCTTGACAGCACAGGAAAACCCTACATCGGTATCGATGAAACCGCTCTCGAAAACAAACGGGTTGATGTTGGACTCATCGATGGCTACCAAGCAAAGCCCTTCGAGGTCTTCCTCACGCTCACCCTCAGGGTCAATCCGGGGGCAGAGACGGGGCAGGGNGGTGTGCTTGAGGTTCTTGCAACCAGCGAATCCAATGCGGGGGACCGAAGCGGCTTGGTCACGATCTCGCTTGAAGTCAGCATCATCCACGAGGTCGAATTTGTTGAGGCGGGCGCACGCCAAGAGGTCGACATCGTTTACGGCGGAAAGGCTGCGGTCAAACAAATCTCGGTTCTCAACACCGGAAACATCCGTACGGAAGTGCGCGTGTTCGCCTCCGAAAACCTCCGTGGGTGGTCGGTTGTCTTGGAAAGCGACAACACGGATTGTACCCAGGAAAACAGTGAGTTGTTGTGCATGATCGATGAAGGTGAACGCCTTTACGTCAACGTGACGATTCGAGCTCCTTACGGCGCAGAGATGGAAGATTTGTACAAGTTCACGGTGTCTGCAGAACCCACTGAAACAGGGGTGCTCGACCGTCAAAACATCGAGTTTGCCGCTCAGGGCATGCCTCCAGAGGGCGTCTTTGGCGTGGCGCCCAACACGGTCGCCATCGCAGCAGGTACTGTGGTGCTGTTGCTTGCCTTCTTGGCGATTCTCGGGCGCCGGTCTTGATGCGAAAGCCTCTGCTTTACCAACTACGAAAACCGTTCATCTGCAAGCCTGTTCGGGGGTGCGATGAAGACCTTCTTCCTTGAGGGTCTTTGACAACGCTTATTGAGGGGTCTCAAGTGGAAGAGATTGGAGAGCGTATGCGTTCTCTGTGGGTGAACCAATGTCGGGACTTGAATCCGTGCCAAGCGCCTATCTCTCCATCGGTTTTCTGACGATTGTCGGAATCATCATGCCGCTGACGAACTTCATCATCACGTGGGTGGTTCGACCGAAGGTTGACCCTGCTCGACCGCACATCACACGCTCGTATTTGCTCGAGGGTTACGAACGAGACCACAGCCTCTACCCTCGCCGCCTGACCACGTTTGAGTGCGGTAGCGAACCCGTTGGTGAAGCCATGATTCAATTTCACTTCCAGTACTACTGGTACGCCATCATCTTCCTCGTCTTCGATGTGGCCTTCATGTTCCTCGTGCTTGGTGGCATGGTCGCTTCCGACGCCACCGCTCAAGGCGGCCCTGGTTACGAAGACGCCGTGGCCCGTGCAACCGATGCCTTGGTCACGCTTGGGATCTTCTTCGCAACCATGTCGCTCGGCGTTTGGTACGTGTTCCGTAAGCGAGGTCGCATTTACATCTGAGGTGAAGTATCATGGCAGGACAAGACGAAAATTACGCAGCGTTCAACAGCCGCGCCTTGGTTGAAATGGTGGGCGATGTCACCGATGAGGCCTTGAAAGCAACAAAGATCAAGCAATTCCTGAGCGTTCTCGCTGGTCGATACTTCAACTGGGCTGGTCGAAAGTCACTGTTCACGCTCCACTTGGGGATCAAATGCTGCGCCATTGAGATGGCAGCCGCTGCTACGCCGCGTTTTGACGGCGACCGCTTCGGCGTGCTGTTCCGCTCCTCGCCACGCCAATCCGACGTGTTGCTCGTCAACGGCCCCATCAGCAAGAAATTCGCTGACAAAGTCGTGCGTCTTTGGGAGCAAATGCCTGAGCCCAAGTACTGCATCGCCATGGGCGAGTGTGCGATTTCGGGTGGCCCTTACTTCCAATCCTACAACATCCTCGAGGGCGTTGACACCGTGATTCCTGTCGACGTCTACATCCCCGGATGCCCACCACGCCCAGAAGCACTCATCGATGGCTTTGGCCTGCTCCGAGAGAAAATCATCCGCATTGGCGGTGCGCCCGAGAGCGGCCGCAAAGGCGACAAACCCATCATCGTCGGGGAGGACTGAGCATGGGAATGCGCATCACCAATGAACAAAGCGAGAACGCTGCAGAGGCTGCGGTGAAGGCCGTCATGGACCGCTTCGGTGGCGCTGATGTGAACGCCACCGTTGAGCACCATGCCAACGCTCACAAAATGGCCTTCGTGCGCATCGCTGTTCCTCAACAACACTGGACGGCAGTCGCCAAACATCTCCGCTTTGATATCGGCGTGAACTATTGCTCCATGGTGACGGGAACGCATTACCCCGAAGGTGGCGACGACCGTGGCTGGGAAGTCGCTTACCACCTGATGCGCCAACCCGTCGTCAACCAAGCACCTCACACAAACACCGTTCACGTCGCTGAAGATCTCCGAGGCGACGACATCCCTCTGGAAGTTGAGGTCATCATCACCCTTCCACAAACCGACACGCCCACCGTCCCCAGTGTGCAGAACATCTGGGTCGGTGCCGATTGGAACGAGAAGGAGACATGGGATTTGGTCGGCATTCAGTTTGAAGGCCACGAGAACATGCACCGTGTGCTCAATCCACACGACAGCCCAGAAGGCTTCCATCCGTTGCAAAAGCAACACAAGATCCGCTATCACGATTTCAATGAGATGTACGACGACGCCCANGGCTTCGGTCGAAAACCAACCGACGAGGGTCGGGTNAAGTGAGGTGAGAACATGGCACAAATGTGGATTACGATGGGCCCCCAACATCCGATGACGCACGGTCTGTGGACCTTGCGCGTCAAGGTCGACGGTGAAACGGTGGTCGACACCGAAGCCGAACTTGGCTACATTCACCGAGGCGTGGAAAAAATTGCTGAAGCACGCGACTTCACCCAAATCACGCCGTATTGCGACCGTCTNTGTTANGTCAGCGCCATGACATGGGCCAACTCCTACATCTACGCCGCTGAAGACCTGCTCGAGGTCGAAGTACCCGAGCGAGCAGAGTACATTCGCCTCATCGCCGCAGAATGCCAACGCCTCGCCTCCCACCTCATGTGGTTGGGTGCTTACGGCCCCGATATTGGCAGCCTGACGCTGATGACCTGGTGCATGCGTGACCGTGAGATGTTCCTCGACTTGCTTCAGGAACTTGGCGGCTCACGAATGCACTACAACTACCCTCGTGTTGGTGGTGTTAAGCGCGACATTCCCGTCGGATTCGCAGACCGCCTCATCGCCAAGGTGAAGTTGTTTGAACACCGTATCGATGAATACGAAATGATGTTGGACGAATCCACCATCTGGCTCGTTCGCCTCCAAGGTGTTGGCTACGCCAAGGCCGAGGACATGGTCAACGCTGGCGTTTCTGGACCCAACATTCGGGCAGCCGGTGTCAATTACGACGTCCGCTGGGCTCACCCCTACTCCGTGTACGACCAAGTCGACTGGGAGCCTGCGGTTGAGAAGCCCACCTCCGTGAAGGGTGCCGACTGCTACGACCGCTACCGTGTTCGCATGGAAGAGATGCGCCAATCCTGCCGCATGATCCTCGATGCCATCGAGAAGATNCCNGGTGGCAAGAACACCAATTACGCCAACGGCGACGAGATGATCCTCGCCAAGGCTCCCACCCGAGCCCCCGAAGGTGCCACCGGCTTTTCGCATTACGAGTGCACTCGCGGCGCCTCGCAGTTCTACATTCAGGNTGGCGGCGACGGACGCGGAAAGCATCCGTACAGACTGTCCATTCGTTCGCCGATGTTCATCACGATTCCTTACGTTGCAAAGACGATGATCGGCTACAAAGTCGCCGACATTCCTGCCATCATGGGCAGTTTTGATCCGTGCATTGGGGAGACAGACCGCTGAGGTGAGATGATGGATGACAAGTACGACCTGGTAGGATTCATGCTCAGCCGAGACGGGGTGCTCCGCTCGAGCCTCATCGACCTCTTGTCCGGAACGCCGCTTGAGGAAAGCGCCTCGGCGATTTCGTTCGCTGTGGCCACNTTTGCCTTGGTCAACGTCGTGTTCCTCTTGCTGTTCTNCTCCCAATTCGCCATCCTGTGGATTGAGCGCAAGGCTGTGGCTCGCATGCAAGACCGCTACGGTGCAACCACTGCGCTGCGTTCNCTTTGGGTCGGAGAAAACGGCGTGACGGCCGGTGAATGGTGGAACATGCTTCCGTTCGGTTTGGGCAAGCCCATTGGAGCGGTCAACAAATGGCTCAACAAGAACTTCGGTAACCGTGATGAGAAATTCGCCACGGTTGACCGTGTGAACAACCGCTCATGGATGGGCAAAACCATCTTCCCAGGCTTTTTCCAGAACGTCGCAGACGGCATGAAGTTCCTTGTCAAGGAACACATGGTGCCTCAACGCGCTGACCGTCTGATTTTCGAGGTCTCTCCCTTCCTCATCGTTTCTTCAACCCTGTTGATTCTCGGTATGATTCCACTCTCCAGCGGCATCTACGCCACCAACCCGGACCTTTCGATCCTCTACGCCATCGCCATCTTCGGTATCGCACCCATCGGTGTGTTCTTCGCNGGTTGGTCCTCCAACAACAAGTACACCCTCATCGGTGGCATCCGTTCAGCTGCTCAACTGACCGCATACGAAATTCCACTGCTTTTGACCCTGCTTTCGGTTGCCATTCTTTCGGGGACCTTCAACATCATTGACAGCATTCACTTCCAACATTCTGCTGGTGCGTGGAACATNTTCCTGATGCCTCTGGGTGCAGCGCTCTTCCTCATCACGATGATCGCAGAAGTCGANCGNGTGCCCTTTGACATGCCCGAAGCCGAAGCCGAACTGGTCGAAGGCTGGTGGACGGAATACGGAGGTATGCGCTTTGGTATGCTGTTCATGGCCGAATACATCCGCACCTACGCTGCCTGTTTCTTGTTCACCCACTTCTTCCTCGGTGGCTGGCACCTGCCCTTCCAAGGCACCATCGGTTCGATCGAATTCCTCGGTATTGGCAGCCTTTACCTGCTCATCCCCGGTGCGGTCATGACGCTGGTGAAGTCATGGTTGGTCTTCCTCATCGTCTTCGTNTGGGCTCGTTTCGCCCTTGCCCGTATCCGAACCGACCAAATCCTCGAGTTTGGCTGGCGCATGCTGCTGCCTNTGGCAGTCTTGCAGGTCGTCTTGGCCCTCGTCTATCGTCTGTACCTCTTTGACCCGAACGGCATGTCGGCCAAGAACGACGTGGCCGGTGGCGCGGCCTGGGACGCTTTCGGCATCCCCTTCCTCGTGCCCATCGCCACGACCTTCTTCTGGCTGGCACTGTTCTACGTGTACCTCAACGATGAGGACAAATCGGTCAATCAGGAACGCATGTTCCANGTCCATACGGACAAGCCCGCGGGGACGGTAACCCCGGGGCAGGAGTGAGGTGAAACACATGCCAATGCATCCACACGCACAACCGAATTTCAGAAACTTGTTTTGGTACCCGTTCAAGATCACGCTGATCACGGCCTTGCGAACCTTCCCCTTCATCGGAAAGCGGTTCGGCAAGAAGTTGGGCGCCTACCACAACACGACTCACCCTGAATTCCTCGACGATGGGAGCCGTGCTCGTGCCGCATCTTCGGCGGTGATGAACGACATCACCCGTCAGGAATTTGCCCCTGACCGTGTAACCTCGGACCTGAAGCCGACACTCTGGAAGCCTCAGACGGTGCAATACCCTTACGAGCGACTTGAGGACATGGAGCCTTGGCTCTTCGTTCCAGGCAACTACAACGGTCGTATCGGCATCATTTGGGAAACGTGCACGGCGTGCAAGATGTGCGTCAACATCTGCCCCAACGACTGCCTTCACATGACGACCGAACTTCGTGTTGACGTGCTCGACAACGCCGAGGGCGAACATGCAGGTTTTGGTGCCGAACTCGAAGTGGGGAAGTACGCCGCCGTTGAAGTTCCCGAGGTCATGGCTGAACTCGATTCGTTCAACCACGTGACGGCCCACACCGATGCCCCCGAAGAGTGGCGCTTCGCTGAGGTCTTGGACCTTTCAGGCGACAACGCCACCGTTCGTTGGAACGATTCCGGTGAAGAATCCATTGTCGCCACCGCTGAACTCTACCCGGCCGATGACCAAATCGTCTCGGGACGTATTGATATCGGGCGCTGCATGTTTTGTGGCCTGTGCATGGAAGCGTGCGGCTTTACCTCGTTTTTCATGACCAACGAATACGACGGCATGTCCGGTTTCACTCGCCAAGATCTTTGGTTTGATGCATCCCGTACCCGTGTACTTCCCGGTGTTCACCAAGAAGCGGTGGACGCTGAATTGGCCAAGCGTGCTTCCAAAGAGCGCGACAAGCGTGCAAAGAAAGCCGCTAAAGAAGCCGCCAAGGGGGATGCTTGAGATGGATGTCGCCAGTGCTGCTGAAACGGGGGTCTTCTTCCTCTTNGCCGCGATCACGCTCGGAGGTGCACTTGGACTCATCTTTGCACAGCGGGTCGCTCACTCGATGCTCTCGCTCATCTTCTGTTTCATGGCGGTGTCTGGCATCTTCATTCTCTTGGGAGCGGAATTCCTTGCAGCCATTCAAATCCTCGTCTATTTGGCGAGCGTCGGTTTGGTGGTGCTGTTCGGCATCATGCTGACTCGACGTCAAATCCTTGAGGAGGACTTCGAATGAAGTTCACCTCCCTCTTCACCCGCTTGGGCTTGCTTGCCCTCGGGTTCATTCTCGTCGCCGCAGTCAATGAGGACAGCGTTTGGGCGAGTCCCAGTGACACGACCCCCACCACCTCTGGTTTGGCGGATTCGCTGCTCAATGAATGGGGCCTTGCATTGCTCGCTCTCGGCCTCTTGATGGCGATGGCCATGATGGGCGCTGCCTACCTTGTTCGTGACGAGCGAATGGAAAATCTGCTTTGGGAGTTCGGAGGTGAAGAAGAATGATCGATCCAGCATGGGTTTCAGGCTTGTCCGCTTTGTTGTTCGTCATCGGTTTGGCCGGGGCGTTCACCCGAAAGAACGCCATCATCGTCTTGATGTGCATTGAATTGATGCTCAACGCCGCCAACATGCAGTTCGCTGCAGCGGCGGTTCACCACGGTGACACGACCGGTTGGGTCTACACCATCTTCGCTATCGCCATCGCAGCCAGTGAGGTTGCCATTGGGTTGGCCATTTTCCTTGCCATGTACGGCCAACATGAATCGATTACGCTGGACGACGTGAACGTCCTGAAAAACTGAGGTGATAGGATGGCAGGTTCAGGTAGTTCAGAAGCGATACAAAGCGCGGCGTTGGAATACGCCCCCTACATTCTCCTCTTGCCCATGCTGGCATTCCCCATCATTTTNCTCATGGGGAAGCTGTACAACGGCAACACGTTTTGGAAGCATTCACTCAAGGAAGGCGGGCTCATCGCCCTCCCTGTCATGGCGGCGAGCCTGTTGCTCTCGCTTTGGCTGATCACCGATTTCATCGGTGGAAACGGCTCTGCTGACACCAGTGGATGGACATGGTTCACTTCAGGAATGTGGGATTCAGGCCAGACGACGGTGACGGAAATCACCCTCGGCTTTGGCGTCTATGTCGACCACGTGACGGTGATGCTGTTGTTCATCGCCTCCTTCCTGTGTTTGCTCATCAACATCTTCGCTGTTGGATACATGAACACGGACCCCATCAACGACAACCGCAACCACCGCTTCTACGCTGANTTCGTGCTCTTCTGCTCCGGTATGCTCGGCATGGTGCTCGCAGACTCGTTCCTTTGGCTGTTCATCTTCTGGGAACTGATGGGCCTGTGTTCGTACTTGCTCATCGGGTTCTACTACGAGCGCCCCAGTGCTGCCTACGCTGCCAAGAAGGCGTTTTTGACCACCCGTGTNGGTGACGTGTTCTTGATGGTGGGTCTCGCCGTTCTTTGGACACTGTTCCACCCCTATGCAGACGGTGGGCAAGGCGCCCTCGACTACGCTGTTGTGTTCAAGGAAGCCAACATCGACAAGGTGGCGGCCTCCAATCCGGGCACCCTTGCATGGGCGCTTGGTCTGATGTTCATCGGTGCAGTGGGCAAGTCGGCTCAGTTCCCGCTCCACGTGTGGTTGCCCGACGCTATGGAAGGTCCAACACCCGTATCTGCGCTCATCCACGCTGCGACCATGGTCAACGCGGGCCTCTACCTCGTCGCTCGTATGTTCCCGTTCTTCGGTGCAGAAGCAATGCACGGCGAGTTGGCCGATTTGGCGTTCATCATCGCCGCCATCGGCGGAACAACGGCCGTCATGGCGGCGGCCATCGCCTTTGTCCAACACGATTTGAAGAAGGTCTTGGCGTACTCCACGATGTCCCAACTGGCCTACATCTTCACCGGACTTGGTGCTGCTCTCTACCTCGCCAACACTCTGCATTGGCACGAATATTTGGCTGACGGTAGCAAGAACCCAGACTACTACGTCAACCACGCCATCGTCATCGTCGCCTTTGGTGCTGCCCTGTTCCACCTGTTCAACCATGCCATGGCCAAGGGCATGCTCTTCATGGCGAGCGGTGCGGTCATTCACGAAGTGCATCATGCTCATCACCACCTGCACCACGACGATCACCACCACGAGGAAGATCCCGAAGAATTGCTCATGCTGGCGAATTATCTGGCCGATACCGGTCAATCCGTCTTCGGATTCTTCAACGCCATCGATTTGGATCAGTCTGGAGAAATTGACACCTATGAATTCCAGACGGCGCTCAAGAAGGCCGATATCGCTGACCTTCCGCCTTGGGACATGCAACGCCTGATGAAAGCCGTTGACATGGACGGCAACGGACGAATCAACGTGCCCGAGTTGGAATTGACGCTCGGCCGCGTCCACCTCGCCTCCCTTTCGGGCGACGACCATCACGACGAGTTTGACGCACAATCCATGGAGAACATGGGCGGTTTGGCCTCGAAGATGCCGTTGACGGCCACGGCCATGCTCGTTGGTTCCCTCTCCATCATGGGCTTCCCGCTCATCGGTGGATTCTGGTCAAAGGAAGGCATCATCGCCAACACTTGGCGAGTCGCCCTTGACGACCCCCGCTTCTTCTACCCCGCCATGTGCGTGCTGCTCGGCGCTGCCATGACCGGCTTCTACATGTCCCGTATGTGGCTCAAGACCTTCGCAGGATCGCCAAAGACCGAGGTTGCAGCGCACGTCCATCCAACCAACACGTGGATCAAGACCCCGTTGTTCATCTTGACGTTCATGAGTTTGAGCGCCATTGTCCTTGCGAGCATGGGCTTCACCCATTGGGCTCCAGACGAGTACTACAAACCGTTCTTTGACGGAAAGAAGACGTTCATTGAGGGCTTCGTGTACGAAATGGAGCACGCATTCGCCAACAGCGATTCGTTCTTCTTCGTGCTGACGTACATCGCCATCTTCCTCGGTGCTGTGGTCGGTCCAGGGCTTGCCCTCTCCCTTTACGGCGGTCGACTGGACGACGGCGAAGAGACCATGCCTTGGTTCACGCCGGTGTTGGCCCTCAACCAAATGGTGAAGGGTCGCTATCATTGGGACAACGCATCGTTCGCACAATCCGGCTTTGCCACGGCCCTCGAGAACCGGCTTTACTTCGACCACTACTACGACATGGCCATGCTCAAGATCGTCGCCGCCTTTTCCTTCAAGGCTGCTGAAGCCGATTCGAGCGTCATTGACGGGACGGTCAAGACCATTGAGCGTACATCGCAACAACTCTCCACGAAGGTGCGTTCGCTGACCACGGGTTCCGCCCGTGATTACATCTTGATGGCGGCGCTTGGAACGTTGACACTCTTTGCCTTGATTTGGGGGGTGGTTGCATGACGACCGATTGGATTTCCCTGCCGCTCGTCGGTCTGCCGCTCATCAGCAGCATCGTCCTGTTGGCGTTCGTCGCCTATTCCTCGCCCGCCGCACGCGACCGCATGGGTCCGTCCATTCGTATGGCGAGTTTGGTGTTCTCGCTCATCATGCTGGTGTTGACCACGGCGATGTTCTTTGGAAGCAATTACATCGAAGGGACGATGGATTGGGCCACCCTATCCTTCGGTTCATTCAACTATGAATTCCGTTATGATTGGATCGAGTCGCTCGGCATTCACTGGACCGTGGGCATGGACGCGTTGTCCTTCCCAATGGTTTGGCTGACCACCTTCTTGTTGCCCATCACCATCGTGGCAACCTGGCACGAGAAGAACGCAGCCGTATACTTCCCGCTCTTGTTGATGATGGGTGGAGCCCTCATCGGTGTCTTTGTGGCCTTGGACTTGTTCATGTTCTACGTGTTCTGGGAACTGACCTTGATCCCGATGTTCTTCCTCATCCTCAAGTGGGGTGGCAAGGACCGAAAGTACGCATCTCAGAAGTTCTTCATCTACACCTTCACGGCGTCGGTCATCATGCTCTTGGGATTGGTGACGGTGTACTTCCTTCAACCCGAAAACCTCTCTCATGCCGGTGCTTGGACCGGTCGTACCTTCGACATACCAACCCTCACCGCCCACGCGCAATCCGCCAACGCTGGAGGTGCGTGGTTCCTTGGAGAGAGTTTGCAGAAGATCCTCTTTGTCATGTTGATGATCGGTTTCCTCGTGAAGTTGCCCTCGGTTCCCTTCCACACCTGGCTGCCCGATGCGCACGTTCAGGCCCCCACCGGCGGTTCAATGCTGCTGGCTGGTGTGATGTTGAAGATGGGTGCCTACGGTATGTTCCGTCTTCCACTGGCCTTCTTCCCGCACGCAGCGCAACACTTCCAGTTCGCCTTGTTGGCCCTCGGAATGATCTCGCTGGTGTGGGGTGCCGTCGTCTGTTTGGGTCAAACGAACCTAAAGAAGATGGTTGCCTATTCGTCGGTGTCGCACATGGGTGTCATTCTCATCGGCATCGCCACCATGCAACCGCTTGGATGGGCTGCTGCGCTCTTCATGATGTTCGCTCACGGCATCATCAGCCCGATGCTCTTCGCTGTTTGCGGCGCCTTCAAGCACCACTACCACAGCATGGAAATCGGTGCTATGCGAGGTATGGCCAAGCATTCGCCTTGGTTGGCGACTTCCATGATGTTTGCATGGATGGCTTCGCTCGGTCTTCCGCTCCTCGCAGGGTTCGTGGCTGAATTGATGATGTTCCTCGCGCTGTGGTACTTCATCGCTGCCGAGGGATGGAGCGTCCTGTGGATGGTTGGACCCGCCTTTGTCTTGGCCATCACCGCAGCGTATTACCTGTGGTCGATGCAACGCACCATCTTCGAAGGTGGCGACGATACGCAACCACCGGCCAGTTTGCACGGCCAGCCCGTGCCCGATATCACGGGTGCAGAGAAGTGGGCCATGGTGGTCATGGCTGCCTTCACCATCCTCTTCGGTGTCATGCCGTGGATCGCCCTCGACATGATGCATGGATGGACCGAGGCGTTCTTCGAAACGCTGTTGATTCCGATTCTGAAGGGAGGTGCCTGAGATGAAGCAAATTGAATCGTTCGACGAAGGCTTCGTTCTCGCCCTTGCACCTGAGTTTGTCTTGGTCATCGGCCTGTTCACGCTCATGATCGCACCCAACGTCGGGAATGCAACGTTCCGGATTCCGCTCACGCAGATTCGTGTTCCTTGGTTCTTTGGCGGAAAGCGTGGTTTGCTCAGCAGCGACCCTCGCTTGCCCGGTTTGCTCACAACCGTGTTCTTCACCCTCGCATTTGGCCTTGCAACCGTCTCGTTTGTCGGTGGCATGAACAAGACCCAGATCATCACCGAAGGCGGCAGCACCATGCTGCAAATCGATGAATTCAGCCGCATGTTTGAACTCATCTTCTTCGGCGCACTTGCGCTTGCCAGCGCCGCCTCGGTCAATCGCCTTCCGGCGACCTCACGGTCCGACCGCACCGCAGCAGGGCTTTACAATAATCGACGTCAAGTCGACTTCTACATCCTGCTGCTTACCACCGGCTTGGGGATGTCTATCGTCGCTCTTGCACAGGACTTGTTCTTGCTCTTTATCGGCCTTGAATTGGCATCGTTCTCCACCTATGTGTTGGTCTCCTTCATCAAGGAAAGCAAAGAAGGTACGGAAGCGGGCATGAAGTACTTCATCGTCGGCTCGGTCGCCTCCGGTGTTGGCTTGTACGGACTGTCACTTCTCTACCTCTGGTCGGGCTCCCTTCAGTTTGCTGACCTTTCGGTGGCCTTTGCTGAAAACGGCATGGAAGCATTGCCGCTCATGGCGTTGGGTATGCTCTTGGTCGGCTTTGGCTTCAAGGTCAGCGCAGCACCGTTCCACTTTGCCGCACCGGACGCTTATGCCGGTGCCACCGCACCGGTTGCAGGTGTTCTCGCCACCGCCAGCAAGGCGATGGGTGTGCTCGGTTTGCTCCGCCTCTTGCTCGTCGTCGCTTCCCCAGAAGCCACCGACGGCTCGGCCGTGTGGCTGGTGGCCCTCGGTGTGCTTTCGGTCGTCACGATGACGTGGGGCAACCTCGCTGCCCTCGGCTCAACCAATCCCAAGCGCATGCTCGCCTACTCCTCGGTGGCCCACGCCGGTTACATGATGGCTGCGATCACGGCCATCGGTGCGTTGAACTGGGAAGACGGTCATGTCGACATGAGCACGGACGCCGCCCTTGTGGTGGTCACGGCGCTCATCTTCCACCTCGCGGTTCTCGTCTGTTTCAAACTCGGCGCCTTCCTCGTGCTTTCGCTTCTTGAATCCGAGAAAGGTGGTCACACGTTGGAATCCCTGGGTGGCCTTGCCAAGCGAGACCCCTTCCTGGCCGTGGCCATGTTCATCTTCATGATGTCCTTGGCCGGTGTCCCGCCGCTCTCAGGCTTCGTCTCCAAGTTGCTCGTCATCATGGGCATCGTCAAGGTCGCGCTGCTGGACGTCACGGTCAACAGCAACCTCACCTTTGGCGACATCCATTGGGTGTGGTTCCTCGCCCTCTTGATGGTCATCAATTCGGCAATCTCCGTGTTCTATTACCTCCGAGTTGGCTTGGTGATGTACTTCCATGAGCCAGAGGAAGGTCGAGAGGGCGCCCTCCCCTCGGGGACACCCGTTCGATTTGCCATCTTGGTGTGTCTCATCACGACGGTG
Source organism: Methanobacteriota archaeon (assembly GCA_002728035.1). Lineage (GTDB taxonomy): Archaea > Thermoplasmatota > Poseidoniia > Poseidoniales > Poseidoniaceae > Poseidonia. The sequence goes on along the minus strand of PBUZ01000031.1, from coordinate 17,218 downwards.
TTCTTTGGCGTGGGGGCAGGTCAGTTGATCGCACTGTGCGAAGCCGCAGCCAATGCTTTGGTCGGTGCATGGTAACCGAGAGCGTCCGCCGTCCTTCGTTTTGGGTGATGCCTTCAAGAAGGGTTGACCACTGGGACATGTTAGGTGAGACTGATTGGGTCGTAGATTTGAGGAAAAGGTGGACGTGGAAGAACTTGCACGTCTCGAGAGTTCCGGAGACGCCAGCGACACCAAAATCCGCGTCAAGATGCCCAACAAGAAAGTCAACGAGATGTTCGCTTTGGCTTCGCAAATTCTCGGCGGTCGTCGCGTGAACGTGCTGTGCGAAGACGGCGAGACCCGGATGGCTCGTATTCCAGGAAAGATGCGTCGCCGTCAATGGGTTCGTGAAGGCGATTTGATCATCGTATGGCCCTGGGATTTCCAAGACTCCAAGGCGGATGTCAAGCACCGCTACACCAAGACCCAAGCGATGTACCTCTCGCGAAAAGGCGTCCTTCCTGAGGATGTTGACATGTTCGGCATGAACACCTCAATGGATGAAAGCAGTGAGTACGATGAACTGTTCTCCACTGGAGGCGATTTGGACGAAGAACCCGAGGCACCTGCTGAAGAAGCGGAGGACGACGACCTCTTTGCTGATGACGGTGACGACGATGACGACTTGTTCGATGACGACGGCGACGACGATGACGACCTCTTTGCTGATGACGATAAAGCGCCCGTCGAGGAGGCTGAAGAAGCACCCGTCGAGGAGGCTGAAGAAGCACCCGTCGAACCCAAAGAAGAATATCCTGTGGTTGAGGAAGAGGACATCACCGATGACGACGATGACGATGACGACATCGATGCCTTGTTTGCCTAAGGTCATGAGGTAGCACCATGGTTGATGAGGAAGACTGGGAGGAACTCGCCGGTCGTCCTCGAAAAGGTCGCCAATCGAAAAAACAACGCAAAAAGCGGACCAAGACCGAACAGCTCGATGCCGAATACCAACGGGCAGAGCAAAACAAATTCCTCCAGGGTTTGAACGACAACCAAGGTCGTTATGAGTGGATGAAAGAAAAGCGTTACAACACCATGTTTCGCGACATCGAGAGTAAAATCCAGGGTGCGTTGGGCACGGGAACATACGATTGGGTTGACCGCCGTGTCTTCGACCAAGTCTTTGACCGATTGACCCTCATGGCGCTTTACAAAATCATGAAATCCGGTGTCGTCGACACGCTGGATTTTCCTGTTGCCAGAGGAAAAGAGGCGCATGTCTTTCACGCCACCAACCTCGCTGGCGAACCCGTGGCGGTGAAAATTTTCCACACTTCAAATGCGGTGTTCAAGAATTTGATCCAGTACATTGAGGGCGACCCTCGGTTCACCGGCTTGCGTCGAAAGCACCGCGATCTCGTGGAAGTCTGGGTGCGTAAGGAATATCGAAACCTGAACCGCTTGGCTCGATGGGGCCTGAATGTTCCTCAAGCACGGGACGTGCACAAAAACGTCCTGGTGATGGATTACCTCGGTACCGACACTTCGCCTTCACCAAAACTCCGCGACGTACACATCGATGACCCGCAGGCCGTTTACGATGACTTGCTTCATTTCTTGGCCGTCGCTTGGCAGAAGGCCAACCTCGTGCACGGTGATTTCTCGCCCTACAACATTCTCTGGCACGAGGGCCGTGCATGCATCATCGATGTTGGCCAAGCCGTGGTTGAAAGCCATCCGAAAGCCCAAGAATTTCTCGTTCGTGACGTGACGAGATTGGTGGAATGGGGCCAAAAGAACGGCTTGGACGTCACGCTGGCTGATGCCATGTACGACGTCTTGAACATGGACCTGTCCCACGTTGAGCAGGTCGAATTGATTTGAGGGTTTCATTCCTCTTCCCATGAGACGGTTTCGTCATCGGCAAGTTCCATCATTTCGGTGACGGCGTCCTCATCTTCTGGGTCAACCTGAGCCGCTTTCATGCGTCGAGCACGGCGGTTTGAGACATCTGCAAGACCGGGAACCAAGTTCTCAAAGCCACTCGCTTCGGTCGCCGTCGGTTCCCGCTCTTCGTAGGTGTCCAATGAGCGGGCTTCGAGACGTGCGCGCTTTCGGTCCCGCTCAAGGTAGCCGATGACGCTGCCGTGCTCAGAGCCCCCAGCGAGCATCTCGATGGCTTGACGAGCGGCGAACAAACCGCTTTCTTCTCCCACCAGCACCACGGTTGAGTTGTAGATGGTGATCTGTGTGTTGGTCAGCTGTTCGATCAACTTGCGAATCTTTCCTTGGCGCCCAATGATGCGGGCACGTACACGGCGTTGCTGGTTGGAACGCTTTCCAACGTACTCACGAAGGTCGACCAGTTCGAAGAAATGGTCGTCGTCCAAGAGTCGAATGGCAGCGTTTGGCGCCATGCCTCGCCCGATGGCTTTCACCACATCTGGCAGTTTCATGGCCTTCACGGGGTCATAGGTACCCACCTCGCCCCATTCAACGACGATGTCCCCTGAATCGGAATCGATGATGAACTTTTGACAGCCAGCTGCGTTGCGAATCGCTTTGCTGGTCGCTCCTTTGGCACCGATGATGACCGCGATGCGGTCTTTTGGCACACGTGGAAGCGACTGGCGCATGTGGCGGCGTGCGGCCCGGTGCTTTTCAATCCCTTGTCTTGCGTTGCAACAGTGAAAGGGCGAATCCAACGAGCACGATGAGAAGGATTGAGGGGGCAAAGGATGGAACGAGACCGGGGGCGTCAAGGGATGCCCCGGTCACGACGAGGTAGTTGTTGTTGTTCCCCTCGTCGTATTCATCGATGACATCGGCGAAATCGATCACCAGGCGCAGGTCAAATTGGCCAGCGTTTGGGACCGTGTACTGCCAGATGATGGTCTCGGAACTGTTTGACAACACACCAGCGGGCAAGTTTCGAGTTTCCATCACGGTCCAGTCAACGCTCGCTGAACGGTCGGCTGGGGCGGTCTCAAGACGAACGATCACGCTTCCACCGTAATCTTCGTTCGATTCGAGCACGCTGGTGATGGTGATGTTCCCCGTTTGCTCTCCCGGTCGTACAACGATGCGGTCAACATTCGTTTCGCTGATGTTCCAGAAGAGGTCAAGGCCAGGAAGGATTTGGTAGGAGGAGGCCTGTGTGGTGAAACTGTTGCCTGCCTCATCAACCAAGACCGCGCGGAACATCAGGTGCTGTCGAGATTTCGTGGCCCAACTCGACAACCCAACTTGGCCAGACAAACCGTTCACACCCATGGTCAGCCAGCGGCCAGAAAGGTCGGGGGTTTCACCAACACCGTTGGAGTCAAAGCCGTATTGAATGTAGGAGGAACTGTTGTCGATACCCGAATCTGCATCCTCGGCGATGAAGGAAACGTTCGCTGGACCGATTCGGCTGGTCGTCAATTCATCCACCACCCACGAGATGCCAACAGGGGCCGTCGCATCCACACGAACGGGGACGGTGGTGATGTCGCCGGTGTTTCCAACGCGGTCTGTGGCTCGTAGGCTCAATTGGTGAACACCTTCGGCCAAGGTCAACGAAATTGAATCGCTGGTGGTGCTGGTCCATGAGGCGCCGTTGAGTGCATAGTCGACGCTCGCAACACCAGCGCCTTGGCCGTCGGATGCGGAACTCAACAATCCATCAACGGTGACGGTGCCGGATTGCTGCCAAGCAGCACCGTCACCGACGGTAACACTTCCAATCGAGGGGCCGGTACGGTCGATGCCGATGAACAGGGTCGATGTGTTGGACAGGCCGGAGTCATCGTAAACGGTCAAGCGAGGCGACCAGATCCCTTCGGACATGTTACCGCTCGACCAATCCCATCCGTAGGTCAGGCTCGTCGGTCCATCGGTGGCGGGCGTTCCAGGGCCTGGGACATTGGCGAGGGTTGCTTGCTTGAGGTCGTCGTCGCTGGCCCCCCATCGGAACGAAAGGGTCGCTTGCGAATCAATGTTGAACCACGCTCGGTCACTGAGACTTTGACCTGTGCCAGCATCAGGGTTGAGCACGGTGAAGGTCGTGATCACAGGGACCTGATTCGTGATGTTGAACCATCCGCTGCTGGCTATCGTGAAGCCTTCAGCGTCGCTGTCCCAACCCGAGGCTCGCAAAATGTAGGTGTCGTTGGCTTCGTTGGTGGTATCAAAGGGATACATCCAAGGTGTGGAAGTGAGATTGACGACGGTCGTCCATGCAGATTCATCGGTGGAGATTTCGATGAGAATGGAATCGAGGGTCCCGGTTCCTGCAACGCTAAAGGTGAGCGCTTTGATGCCCGTGACGCTCTCGTCTTGGTTCGGTCCGTTGGAAAAAGCGATGTTGAGGCTGGATACACCGCTGCTTGCAACCACGTGTTCATCATCGAGGATCTCCGCAGAAGGCAGGGCGTGGGGTGTGTGTGTTGGAAGAACGGCACAAAGGAGGAGCGCTACAAGCCACACGGCAGCCCCTCGTCCCATGTTCGATGCACGCTCAAGGTTCCCCTTCAACTCTCCCCTTCGTTCAGCGCCCCGAGCGCGATTCCAATCCATCCTTTGTCGCACGACACAACGGCCAACATAGGAGCCGTTTTGGCTGTTCTTTGGAGATGGGTTCAAGTGCTACGCTCACCGTACGCCATCCATGGAGCGAAAGGCCAACGCCGTGTTTCTCATCGTTCTGTTGGCCGTCAGCCTACTGCCCACGCTTGCCCACGCTGAAGACAGCGGCGGGGTCCAAGCCTCAGAAACGCAAGTTTCTCTTCAACCCAGCCAGCCCGTGATGGGCGGTGCGGTGGACATTTCCATCACGCTGTTCAACAGTCAGAGCAGCGATGCTTATGGCGTGGAAGTTGGCTTTTTCAAGGACAGCATTACGCCCAGCAATCGTTTTTATTGGGACACTGTGGATGTCTTTGCCAACGATTTCCATACGCTCACCGCCACGTGGTCAGGATTGACGGAAGGCCCACAAGAAGTGTGGATCGAATGGTTCGCCAACGGCGATACACAGGGTGCGCGCGTCAACACCACATTTAACGTCCAAGGACTCGCCAATCTTCGCGTCGATGCACTGGAAGTTGGCGGGACCTCACCGATTTATTCAGGCGATACCGTTCCGCTTTCCACCCTTGTTCTCAATTCAGGCAGCGTGGATGCACCCGCTTCGAAACTCCTGGTTCAGGTGCCGGAATCCTCCGACGTGATGCTCAACACCCCTGCCCTTCTAGCAGGCACCTCTGCATGGGTGAACACCACGATATCGGCGCCCAGCAGCGGTGTTCATACCGTAGAAGTCACGCCCGATATCGAGAACGAGGTCCAAGAAGCCTCGGAGAACAACAAGAAAACGGGCGTTCAGCTCACGGTTAGCACCCGAATGGACTTGAGTTTCAAAGACGGGTTGACCGTCACCACCGCCGAGGGGGCACTGGAAGGTCCTTGGACCGTTGAAGGTACCTTGGTCAGAACCGACGGTACCGGGCCCGCAGACATCCCGTTGTGGGTCCAACTTCAGAATCCTGGTGGAGGCCTCATCACAAGCCCACCGTTTGATGTGAGTTTTGCGGGTGTTGGGTACAGCGAACAGGCGTTCTCTGTCGAACTCAATGCGTCAACCCTCAGTTCCCTTCCCCCAGGCGATCACATCGTGGTTGCGGTCATCAACCCGTTTAACGATGCAGGGTATGAACAAGAAAATCACAGCAACGACGAAGCATCGGGGGTGCTCACCATTTCCGAAGTTCCCGACGTCTACGTCGATTCCATTGCGCTGCCCACTGTTCCTTCGGTTCAGTCTGGAGAGAACGTTGAATGGCGCGTCACGGTGGAGAACACCGGTGATATCGAGGTCTTGGGTGTTATCAAGTACACCTTCGATGGCGTTGAAGGTCAATCTTCGCCGATACGTCTTCTTGCAGGCGAGGCTCGTACATGGAACACGACATTGCCGACGGCGCTGGGCGCCCATACGGCGGCTTTCGACGCACAATGGGTTGCAGCACAGGGAAGTTGGGATGCCAACAAGCAGAATTCGTTTGCATCGGGCACGGTTTTGGTTGAATCAAAACTCAAACTCAACTGGGAGTATTCTTCCTTGGTGGTGCTTGACGTGAACAATGAAATCCCCACCATGCCGCTCAAAGACGGCGAAGCCTACACGCTCGATATCAGCATGACCAGCCAAGAGACGGGTGAGGCGAATTACACCTGTCAGGACAGTTCGAACAACGTGTTGTCCACCATGTCGGTTGCCGTTGAGACCCGAGGTGACCGGGTGACGTTGTCGTGCACGTTTACCGCCAAAGCCTCGACCACCACCGTCCGTCTCATTCCGGAGGATGCCTCGATCAGTTCCACGTTTTCGAAATCCTTTGCAACACTGGCCACCAACGCCAACAACGGTGATGGGGCCGGTTCGTCCGATGGCGGAACCTTGGCCATGTTTGGGATGGTCGCGTTGGTCCTCATTGGGGCCTTGGTCGCTGCGGTCATTTTGACGCGGGAGCGTGAAGAAGAGGTTGAGCGCGATATTTACGAATATTGTCCAGCCTGCGATGGAGAATTGGAGGGGACGGAAGACCGTTGCCCACACTGCATGTTCAACCTGAAGAAGGCCCGTTCGCAATTCCACGACTGCCATGAGTGCGGTGAATCGATTCCCGACCTTATGGAGAATTGTGCCTATTGCGGCGCCCATCAGGACGTTTCATCGTTCTTTGAACGCCGTGAGCGTCGTGAGCGTCGTGAAGTCGTGAAAGAGACCGTGGCCCTGCCCGAAGAAGATGAAAATGAAATCGTCACCGGCACCCAGAACTTTGCTGATGCGGTCAAGGAATTCGGCTTTGATGAAGAGCACCTCGAGGAGGAGTGGGACACGAACATTGAGGCTGCAGAAGCCGAGGTAGAGGCCGCTTACGACCGTCGACATGCAGATGAGATCGCCATGGAGGAGATGACCGAAGAAGAACTCGAAGCCTACAAGTCGCAGGTCACCACGACATTGGGCGCTTCGATCGATGCGACACCCGATCACGACATCGAGGCGATCCTCGCTTCCAAGGGTGAAATAAAGTCACTTGGTGAAGACAAGGGCGAATTGAGTGCATCGGACGCCGACATCCGCGAGCAACTCTTTGAAATCACCGGCGAAGAAGGCGTGTTGCCTGGTGAGAAGGTCAAGGTGGGCATGAGTTTGACGGATTCTTCCTTGGCCGGTAACGAGGTCAGCGAAGCCACCGCAAACTTCAGCTTTGACGACGAGGATGATGTCCCCCTCTCCGCTTCCGTTCACACCGACAAAAAGGCCGATTCGGATCGGAAAAAGCCAGCACAGCGCCGCCAGTCAAAGGAGAAGAAGCCAGAGGAAAAGATGGACGAGTGCGGTGCTTGCGGCGCTGACCTTCCTGCAGGTGCTCTGGAATGTGGCACCTGTGGTGCGCGATTTGGTTGAGTGTCTGTCAGCGTTCATAGGGGTCGTCATCGCCGAGGCTCGGCCTTGTGTTCGCTTCATTCAGACACACCCACCAAGATGCGCCATGCTTTGAACTCAACGGCTTCAACGCGTCGTCGCCTTCATAGGGCGATGCCCCGTCGTTGCACTCATGCGGCAACACGGTCTGAAAGCGGCCTTGATGCTGTTCGTTCTCTTGGCCTCCACCTCTGGATGCATGGGTTTGATCGCAGCCCGTGAATCCATGGAACACCTCCGAGACCCTGCTTACGAGAGTCTCAACGAGAAAAAAATCACCATCTCACATGAGTTTACACTGCTGAGCGACTATGCCGACGAATTCTCAAACCGTTCTACCTTTGTGGTGGACGAGCAAACCACGGAAATCTTGGTCTATTTCCGTGCAAAGTTTGACCTCTCGGATTCAACGGAGGCCATCCCTGGTTTGGGAGACCTGATCTTGGACAACACGTCGCATTATGTCCGCGCCACGCTCACCGATAGCAACGGTGCCACACAATGGGAGGAGGACGTAAGTGATTCAGCCAGCCCTCCCGAAGAGATTCTTTTGCCCACGCCGTCGTTTCCCCAAGGGGAATGGGAACTTGAGGTCAAGGCACGCGGCGGTGGTTGGAGCGATGTCGTGACAAGAAACGACCAGTTCCTCATCATCGTGACGGTCATCAGTACATGCATTCAATACCCGTTGGTTGAGGATTGTTCCTGAACATCAGGCCAAACGCTGGTCGCAAGCATACCTTCGTGAACAGTTTCGGCATTTCCCCTCTCGGTCATGGTTCCGCTTGGCTCCACCCGTTGCCATGGTTCGTTGGATGGTTTTCACCATCGTCGACAACCGTTCTTTTGCTTCGTCATCCCATGGGATGGTGTAGAGGGTGTCGTTGCGGTAGCGGATCAAGCCGTAGGGTGGAGTTTGGCCTGTGGTCGTTTCAACCAAGGAAGCATAGGCGAGCAATTGCAACACGTGTGAATCGTGGGGCTTGGAAGGAACCTTTCCCGTCTTTTGTTCAACAGGGATGAATTCCGAATCGATGATGACAATTTGGTCCGGGCGCCCTCGAAGACCCGTTTCGGCATTGATGAGGAGACTTGCGGAGTCTTCATCATCGGAATAAGCCACTTCCGTTCCTTTCTCAACGTTGTTTTTCGTTGCCAGGATTTGCGCCTCGTTGTTGTCGATGAGCGCTTTCTGCAAGCGTATGGACGCCATGAGCGTCCAGCCTACGGTGGTCACGGCCAGCACGTAGGAGGCTTGTTCTTTGTTGCTTGCAAATTGCAACGCTATCGCATGAAGCGCCAACACGATGGCAGCGATGAACAACGCTGCTTCAACCCAACCTCCTTTGAACCAACCACCCTTGAAGTCCTTTGGTTCAAAGAGAGGTTCGATGAGCTCGCTGTCTTCAAACGCTTTCGATGAAGTAGGCGGGTCTTGCACATTGAGCGCTTGACGCCATGGCGCCAACACGGCAGCAATGCCCACCAGGAGGCTTGATACAGAAGCCATGGCGAGGAGTTTTGAAAACTCGACCACATCAAAATCAAGGTCGTCCAAGTTTCTGAAGGCGATGGTGTCGATCAGCAACACCACGATGATACCGAACCACCATTGCCAAATGAGTAAATTTCTCTTCGCCTTGAGCCGATACATCTCCATGGTTTCCATGGACTCATGAATTTCCATGTGGCGTTGTTTTCCTTCTTCGATGGCGTCACTTTTCCCTTCATGGCCGCTGGTTGCTAAATGCCATGAGAGCGGACAATACGTGTACCGCTCAAGGTCGCTGGCACTGACCTTCAATGCGACGCCGTCAGGTTCGCGCCAGTAACCATCTTCGCCTTCGACAGCATCCGGATGGGTGGCTTCGGAGCCTGTTGAGGGCACCGCCTTTCCATCCGACATAGACCACCCAGCGTCCTCTCTTTTTTGATACCTTTTCCCTACGGTGAGCCGAGAAACGGCGTGGAAGCAACGACCAAAGCGGACGAAGCGGTTTAATATGGGGGGTTAGTGGGCGGCTTGCTGTGGTTCATCATGTCCGAGGAAACCCAACTGCTTGTCTCCGCTGAAACCTATGAGGAGAACGCTGTCAACATTGGTACGCAACAGAAAAGTTCGGACATGAGCCGCTTCATTGACCGTGTTCGTGAGGACGGCCTGTACCTCTTGGACATCCCCACAACAGATGCCCGCATCCGCTCCATCGCTGCACTCCTCAACACGTATGACGCTCCTTCCATCATGGTCGTCAGCGCTCGCCAATACGGACAGCGACCGGCTCGTATGTTCGCCGAAGCCATCGGTGCACACTCCGCCGTTGGCCGATTTATCCCTGGTTCACTCACGAACCCCGCTCTGCGTTCCTACATCGAACCGGATATTCTGTTCGTGACCGACCCTGCCAACGACCAACAAGCCCTCCGTGAGGCGGTTGCCTCCGGCCTTCCCATCGTCGGTATCGTCGATGCCAACAACCACTTGCGCAACGTCGACATCGCTTTGCCGGCCAACAACAAAGGCCGTCGCTCTCTGGCTCTCATCTACTGGCTTCTCGCTCGTGAAGTGCTCAAGGTTCGTGAAGAAACGACCGACGAGGCATGGGCGGAGGCCAACCCCTTGGAAGAGTGGGAATCCACCTTTTGAGCATCATCTTGCCAAGAACGTGCTGATGGCATTTGCCATGGCTTTGTCCGTGTCTTGTTCATGCATGAGCGTGCGAACCCGCTTGGCTCCAGGCAATCCTTTGGTGAAAGCGATAGCGTGACGTTGCATCCATTTTCCTTGGATGCCCACCGTCGCTTCGGACAAGGCGATGTAGCGGTCCCAGCACCATTTGCGGGCAGCAAAGGATTGCTCCACCTCGTTCAATCCGTGCCAGTCTTCATGACGCGCAACCCAAGGCAATGCATCAAGTTCCATCCAACCCAAGCCGACCTTGATGTCTGAAAACACCGTTGGACGACCGATGGCACCACGGCCGACCATCAACCCTGAGGCTCCGGTGTGTTTGAGGCAGGCTGAGGCAGATGCAGCGTCCACCACATCTCCGTTGGCAACAACCGGTACGTCGACGGCCTGTACAGCCTCACGTATGCTGGTCCAATCCGCTTCGCCCGAGTAACGCTGGCGTAAGGTCCTGCCGTGAATGCACAGGCGCTGCGCGCCAACCTGTTCTAAACGCTGGCAGATGTCCGTGGCGTTGTTGGCACCCTTTCCAGTGCCCAGCCGCATTTTTGCCGTGACGGGGACATCGACGCGCTCAACGATCGATTCGACCATGTTGACCAATCGGTCCGGTTCGCCCATCAATGCAGCCCCCGCACAGATGTTCGTGACCTTGGGAGCAGGGCAGCCGAAGTTGAGGTCGATGATATCGGCTGTCGGGGCCAACATTTCGGCTGCCGTTGCCATGTCGCCGGGGTCACCGCCGAAGATTTGGGGGATGAACGGGACTTCTGAGGCATGCGTTTCCATTCGTCTCCACGAAGTTGCCGCTTCACGCGTAAGGGCGGTGGAATTGGTGAACTCCGTGATGGTCACGTCCGCTCCACATTCTTTCGCCAACAAGCGGTAAGGCAGGTCGGTCACGCCTGACATCGGTGCGAGAAAGAGAGGCCGAGGCCCTCCATCCCACGCGTCTTGTTTGGGTTGAATCAGACCCGACATGGTTTTCCCTCGCTTTGGTCAATTCGAAGATGCAAACGCCTCGTCGAGGAGGCCTGCGACCCGTACCATGCGTCGCAACACGCGGTCCAAACGATCCTGGACTTGGCGCTGGACAGCAGCAGGATTGGCTCCAGCCATTCTGTATCCCATGGGCAATCGCCCTCCCAAGAGGTTGAGCAGCAACATTTGGTCCCGTGCTTCGATGTTGGCAAGGTGGCTGGCCACGTCTTCGACGGAGAGGGACCCTTTGGCAAGCGCCTTCAGCAAGGCGCCTTGCTGTTGGTCGTTGAGCAAGCGTTGGAAGCCGCCTTTCTTGAGCATCCAATCCTCGCCTCGTCGTTGATGTTGTGTTGTCATCGCAGTCCAAAGCGCTGTATTGAGGCGGTCGGTTCGTGGTATCCGCTCAACCATGCCAGAGGCGCGAAATCGATCGAGGATCCGCCCAACTCGTGCCTTCTGTCCACCGTGGAGTTCTGCCGCTTCGTCCAACGAAAGCGGAAGATTTCGCTCCAACAGGGTGGTGAATAAACGAACGGAGAGCGAATTGGCAGCGAGTTCTTGGCCAGGGCGTTCACCAAGCAATCCGAAATCGTTCATCCAGTGTGCCAAACGCTCAGCCTCGGAACCGTCCATCATCGGGCGGTGTTCAACAAGTCCTAACGAAAAGTCGGCCGATTCATCCTGCGGCAATTCAACCGGTAATGGGTCTCCTGAGCGGTCCCATGCTGCTTCCAATACATCCATTCGTTGCCGTACGATGAGCGAACTGTGTTGTTGGAGGTAAGCCACGGCGTTGGTCAAACTCCCGCCGCGAACGTAATACCTCCGCCACCCCTTCCCTTCGTTGCTGTATCCGACCAAGCCCGTTTCGACCAAGCGCGAGAGGTGGTGGTTGAGGGCTGCTGGCTGTTGGGCGAGCTCATCAGCGAGCATTTGGGCATCCCAAGAACGGCTGGGTTGACCAAAGAGATGGTCGCGAAGCAGGCGATGAACGGGCCCCGCTCGGCCTTGGTCAGCCGTTGCGTCACCTCGCTTCCTCACCAGGCAGAGCGTTTCGATCATCCATTGAACGAGACCGTCGATATCTCGGTCAGTTGAAGGGAGCGGACGCTCCACCAAGCGCACGGAGAACATGGTTTGTTGGCGCTGGCGAGAGCCTTTGAACTCTATGCATTAAATCCTGTTTGAACAGGAGATTTCGGATTTACCAAGCGTGGTGAAGTTGGGCTCAACGGCGCTCATCGATGTACTCGTAATCCACCATGGTCGAAGCCCGGCTGTAGACCTCCAAATCGATATGCGGCATCAGTTCAATGCGGTCTTCACGCAGGAGGCCGCGTCGACGCAGGACCTTTACGGCGCTGTGGACCGTTGCTCTGGTTCGACCGAGTCGTCGGGCCAATGCTGCTTGTGAACGCGGAACGCCTTCACGTTCAATGTTCTCGAGGACCATCCGTTGGACCGGTGAAAGGCCGATGGGCAGTTGTTGAGCCATGCGTTCTTCACCGACCACTTTGCTGCGCAACACCTCCACTTGGCGGGGGCCGCCTGCAAAGTAGCAGGTCCGCCCGTTGACGGGCATGACCGTAACCGATTGACGAGTTTGCAACACGTCGAGATGATGGCGAAGGGTTCCGTTGGCCGTGTTCATGACCGTCTGCAATTCTCGGTAGCACAAGCCAGGTCGCGATTCAAGCGTTCGCAAAATGCGACGACGGAGTGGATGTTCGTGGCTGGTGGCCTTGGTCGAAATACCGCCAAACGCCATAGCTCCGACCGCGCCGGCAACGCTTGCCAAGCCGCCCGCAAGACCTGCGATGCCTCCAGCAGCACCTGCAAAGCCTGCAGCGAGCCACGGACGTTGTCGAGTCCACTGCGCGAGAAGAGGCATGGTCGCTGGTTGGACTTCTCCTTCCTTAAACCATCGGCGTGTTGTTCGCCGTCATTGGTTGATGATGGAGGCGACCGTTGGTATGGACACGTGCCTGTATCACAAGGGCGTTGAAGCCAAGCACCTGACGGCGATGAATCTTCAAACGGGCGAGGTCGTTCATCAGTGCAGAGTTGAACCCTGATCACGCCGAAGTAACCGAACCTGCGACGATTTTCAAATGGGCGACCAGAGGCGAGAGCAACCGGCCACAGGTTTGCCCGTGCGGGCTCAATTCATAACTCACCTTGACCGGAGGGCCATCGGTCACCATTCGCATGACCAATCCTTCTTCGGTGAGGTACCGCAGTTTGTCCGAAAGGGTCCGGCTCGAGATGCCGGTCAGCATGTTCTTCATTTCGTTGAACCGACGAGGGCCGGTGATGTACAAGGTCGCCAATATTTCGATGGTCCATCGGGATGCGAACACGTGCAATGCTTCGACGGCCGCTTCCACTTCCCATTGCGCGTTGTAGGGCCCTTGATTCGAGTGGGTTGCCAATCGGTTTCGAATGGCTGTACCGCTTGCAATGGTGGCTTCAATGCCTTCTTCAAGCGCCTGAAAATCTTCGCTGGGGATGTTCATCGCTGGTGTTGGCATTGCTCCTCGTACCGTCGGAAAGGTATGGACTACTTGATTTCTTTTCCACACCCATGCGTGTCAACCGAAGCAGGCACTCCTTGCTCCATGGAGGTGAACGCTTGAAGAGGAGGTGGTCTGTGCATCCAACATGGGACCTTCATCCCCAGGAACGGAATCGAAACGGATTCTGTTGGTCCGTGGGGGGGTGTTGACGCCGTATTCTGGGCTCGGAGGCGCATTTCATGACCTTCGTGAAGCTTTGGAGGCTGGGAAGTTTGCTTCGTGGTCGTCTGCTGGTACGGTGGAATACGATCTCGGTCACCGTGCCTCTTCGTTCAAGCGGCTGTTTCAGCGCTGGTTTCGTCACCCCCGAGAGGTCAATGCGAGCATACGCCGCTTGCATCGGGACACTTCGGTTGACTTGGTGTTGGTCAGCGATCAGGAGCAAGCCCACTTGGTTCCGAAGAGCACACCGGTCCCCGTGGTCGTCTATGTTCACGATTTCTTCCACCTGTTCCCCGAAACCATCGTGCTATCAGGCGAATCGGTTGAGGTTGGCAATCACCGCCCAGGGCTGGTCCGCACCCGAGACCTTCGTCGTTTGCTCAAGGGGTTGAAGCGGGCAGATGCGTTCATTTGCAACACCGACGCAACGGCTGCCTTGTGTCGACAACACTTCCCAAACATGCCGCTCTATCAAATCCCTTACGCGCTTGACACCGAGCGTTACCGACCTCCTGCCACGTTGCCTCCACGGCCTGAAGCCCTTTCTTCAAAGGACTGCCATTTGCTCGTGGTGGGCAGTCACGACCCGAGAAAGCGTCTGAAGTTCCTCGTCGATGTGCTGCGCGGATTGCCCGAACACGTTCTTCGAGAGGTCATCGTTCACCACATTGGCGGCAATGATTGTCCCAACGGTGGTCCAGCAGCGAGTTCAATCGCTGCATCACATGGCGTCCGTTGGCATCATGTTGGAGGAAACATCAGCGATGAGGTGCTCAATCTGTACCGTTGGTACAGCGAAGCCTTGCTCTTCCCCTCTGGAGCAGAAGGATTCGGCTATCCCCCCGTGGAATCCATGGCCGCAGGGCAACCCGTGCTGGCTTCGGACCGCCCTGCCCACAACGAATTGATGCCTGAGGGTGCCTGTTTGGATGCGGAGGATGTCGATGCATGGCGTGCAGCCATCGTGGACGTGCATGCTCGCTGGCAGGAACGCAACGGAAAGGACAGAGCACCAGAGGCGGCGCTCATGGAGCATGTCAAGTTCTTGGCGCCCGAACGTTTCTATCGCGACATGGCAGCGGCGTGGGACGAATGTTCGTCATCGTGAACATCCGTATGCTTCATGAGCGTCGTTTGGTTCCGGCCAAGCATGGCACAACCAATTCAACGCGTGGCGGTCGTCGGTGCTGGAAACATGGGCTCGGGAATCGCCCAGAAAAGCGCTCAGGAAGAATTTGATGTTCAGATGGTCGACCGTGAACTCCAATGGGTTGAACGCGGCCAATCGATCATCGCGAACTTCCTTGAAGAAGCCGTGGAACGTCGTATCTTCTCGCCCGCACAAGTCGAAGCCATTCAAGGTCGGATTTCCGGCGTCGTGGGTGTTGAAAACACGGCCGAAAACACGGACCTCGTCATCGAAGCCGTGTTCGAAGACTTTGACGTCAAGACCGCGGTGTTCAACACCCTTGACGAAGCCTGTGGAGAGGATACGATTCTCGCCTCCAACACTTCCTCGCTTTCGGTGAATGCGTTGGCAGAAGCCACTGGCCGAGCAGACCGATTTGTTGGACTGCACTTTTTCTACCACCCAGCCAAGAACCGTCTCGTTGAGGTCATTCCAGCCAAGGCCTCCAGCCAAGCGACCATTGACAAGGTCGTTCAGTATTGCAAAATGCTCGGAAAAGTCGTCATCGTTTGCGCAGACCGACCTGGGTTCGTTGTCAACCGCTTCTTTGTTCCATGGCTCAATGAAGCCTGTCTCTTGCTCGAGGAAGGCGCAGCGAACGCCGCTCAAATCGATGCCATCGCCTGCAAGGCGTTCCGCATTGGTTTGGGACCCTTCGGTCTGATGAACCTCACCGGCCCTCCCATTGCGTTGCACTCCACCGATTACTTGGCCGAGCAACTCAACACGCCGCGTTATGTTGGCGCCTCAAACTTACGCTCCCTTGTTGAAGCCAACGAGCAGTGGGATATCTCCGAGGATGCAACCTACTCTGAGGAACAGTACACAGCGGTCGCTGAACGCCTCCTTGGCGTGGTGTTCGGCGTGGCTGCCCAAATTGTCGAAGAAGACATTTGCAGCATGGAAGACGTGGACCGAGGTGCCAAGGTCGGTCTTCGATGGGCGCGCGGTCCCTTTGAGTTGATGAACAAAATTGGCGTGGACGAAGCCTGTCGAATGGCCAAGGCTTACGCTGCAGTCGCCGGCGAGGGTTGGACCGTCCCGTCCTTCTTTGCGTCACAAGGTGGTGCTGCGTGGGACTTTTCCTATGTCGACAGCGTCGTTTCGAATGGCGTGGCCACGGTGACCATCAACCGTCCAGAAGCGATGAACGCGCTTAACGTGGTCGTTGTCAATCAGTTGACAGCTGCCATTCAAGCGGCCAATGCCAACGCTGAGGTTCATACCATCGTGCTCGATGGAGCTGGAAAGGCCTTTGTTGCTGGCGCCGACGTGAAGTTCTTTGTTGACAAGATCAGGGCAGACTCGATTCCAGAGATCTATGATTTCACCGCAGAGGGCCACGACTTGCTCAACCTGCTGGAAACTTCACCGAAGACCACCGTCGCCCTGACGACCGGTTTGGCACTGGGCGGTGGACTGGAATTGGCTTTGGCTTGTGATTACCGCATCGGAACACGACGTACGCAATTCCGTTTCCCCGAGACATCCATTGGCATTTATCCGGGCTTGGGTGGCTCCCAGCGGCCCGCAAGGATTTGCGGCATCCCAGCAGCACGCTGGGCGGTGTTGGCAGGCAATTTCATGAATGCACAAACGGCGACGGATCTCGGCTTGGTCACGCACTTGGTTGATGTCGCAGGTGTGGATGAATGCATCGCTGCGTTGGCCAAGAGCGGCAAACCCGAACAGAAGTATCCAGGCCAGCCTGCCAATCCTTCTTCCTCGGTGGCTTCTTTTGCGGCCTCGTTCTTTTCCGATGCCAACATGAGCTCGCTGATGAACGGCGAGTGTCCTGAGGGCTTCGATCCTGAGGAAAAGATGGTTGCTCGTCAAATCAAGAGCCTTTCCTTTACCGCTCCAATTGGATTGAAAATGGCCAGCGATTTGATCGACGCCACCGCTTCAACCTCGCTCAAAGACGGGCTGCAGTTGGAACTCGATGGTTTGCACACCATCTTCTCGACGAAGGATGCACTGGAAGGGCTTTCCGCGTTGATTGAGAACCGACGTCCGACGTACACCAACGAGTGATCAAGCCCACTGGTCGGCCATGGAGTTCATGGCGGCCACGATGTCGACGATGTTGACGTCCTCACCGCTTTCTTGCGCCATTTGCAAGCGGTTGCGCACCGCTTCGACGGTCTCCTCGGAGGGGGTTT